>NZ_JBBNLT010000019.1:0-30187 GCF_040092345.1 Collinsella sp. CLA-ER-H7
GGGAGCCCCTTCCATGAATGCGGCGTGGCCGCCGCGGCTGAATTAGACACTCACCATTGTCGGCCTAATCCGCGGTCTTTCATGCAGCAGGGGCTCTCAATGTTTTTATGTCCTGCTCATATCGTCTGTGTAGGCTTTGCGGAAATGTGGGTATTTTAGGATACGCCCGGCGGCGTGGTCTGTTGACGACACAGCTAACGCCACGTATCCTATCGAACTGCGTGTTTCGTAGGGGGATGCTGACCCCTCGATTCAAGCCGTTGCACTTTACAGAAAGCTGGAATCATTCGAGAAGGAGTACGCTTTGCCTACTATTAACCAGCTGGTTCGCCAGGGCCGTCGTTCCGTGCCCAAGAAGTCCAAGAACGCTGCCCTGCAGCACAACTCCCAGAAGCGCGGCGTGTGCACCCGCGTCTTCACCACGAGCCCCAAGAAGCCGAACTCGGCTCTTCGTAAGGTTGCCCGTGTTCGCCTTGTCAACGGCATCGAAGTTACTGCTTACATCCCGGGTGAGGGCCACAACCTGCAGGAGCACTCCATCGTGCTCGTCCGCGGCGGTCGTGTCCGTGACCTCCCTGGTGTCCGTTATCACGTCATCCGTGGCGCCTACGACGCTGCTCCGGTCCAGAACCGTATGCAGGCCCGTTCCAAGTACGGTGCTAAGCGCCCCAAGGCTAAATAAGCCAGATAACGTTTTGATACTTTCGCCGTGTGCCGCCTAAGCGCCGCACGGTAGACACTTAAGGAGATTTCACATGCCGCGTCGTGCAGCAGCTAATCGTCGTGAGGTTCAGCCTGACGCCGTTTACAACAACCGCCTGGTGACTCAGCTCATCAACAAGGTCCTTCTTGACGGCAAGAAGGCCACCGCTGAGCGCATCGTTTACACCGCTTTCGAGATCGTTGCCGAGAAGTCCGAGGGTGGCGACGCTCTCGCTACCTTCAAGAAGGCTATGGACAACGTCAAGCCCACGCTCGAGGTTAAGCCCAAGCGTGTCGGTGGCGCTACCTATCAGGTCCCGATGGAGGTCAACTCCCGTCGTTCCACCGCTCTGGGTATCCGCTGGATCGTCAACTTCTCCCGCGCTCGCAAGGAGAAGACCATGGCCGAGCGTCTCGCCAACGAGATCCTCGACGCTTCCAACGGCCTGGGCGCTTCCGTCAAGAAGCGTGAGGACGTCTTCAAGATGGCCGAGGCCAACCGCGCGTTCTCTCACTATCGTTGGTAAGTTAAGGTAAGGAACTAACATGGCTAAGCCTAAGTACAAGCTTTCCGATACCCGTAACATCGGCATCATGGCCCACATCGATGCCGGTAAGACCACCACGACCGAGCGTATTCTTTACTACACCGGTAAGACCCACAAGATCGGTGAGGTCCATGAGGGCGCTGCCACCATGGACTGGATGGTTCAGGAGCAGGAGCGCGGCGTAACCATTACCTCCGCTGCTACCACGTGCTTCTGGAAGAAGGACGGTACCGACTACCGCATCCAGATCATCGACACCCCGGGCCACGTTGACTTCACCGCCGAGGTCGAGCGCTGCCTGCGCGTCCTCGATGGCGCTGTCGCCGTTTTCGACGCCGTTGCCGGCGTTCAGCCCCAGTCTGAGACCGTTTGGCGTCAGGCTTCTACCTTCAACGTCCCCCGCATCGCCTTCATCAACAAGTATGACCGCGTGGGCGCTGACTTCTTCAACGCTATCGAGACCATGAAGGATCGTCTCGACGCCAACGCCGTGGCCGCTCAGGTCCCGATGGGCGCCGAGGACAACTTCTGGGGTGTCATCGACCTCGTCACCATGACTGCTTGGGACTTCAAGGCCGACGACAAGGGCATGACCTACCCCGAGCCGATGGACGAGATCCCGGCTGAGTTTGCCGACATCGCTGCCACCAAGCGCGAGGAGCTCCTCGACGCTGCTGCCAGCTTTGACGACGAGCTCATGGAGAAGATCCTCATGGAGGAGGACTTCACCGTCGAGGAGCTCAAGGCTGCTCTGCGCAAGGGCGTTCTGGCCAACGAGCTCAACCTCGTCTTCGTGGGCTCCGCCTACAAGAACAAGGGCGTTCAGGAACTGCTCGACGCTGTTGTCGACTACCTGCCCAGCCCGCTCGACGTCGAGGCCGTCACCGGTACCGATCCGGACACCGGCGAGGAGATCCAGCGTCATCCTTCCTTCGACGAGCCCTTCTCCGGCCTGGTCTTCAAGATCATGACCGACCCGTTCGTCGGTAAGCTCACCTATGTCCGCGTTTACTCCGGCCGCGCCGAGTCCGGCTCCTACGTGGTCAACGCTTCCAACGGTCAGCGCGAGCGCCTCGGCCGCATCCTCGAGATGAACGCCGCAGAGCGTATCGACCGTGACGACGCTGCCGCCGGCGACATCGTCGCTTGCGTCGGCTTCAAGAACTCCACCACCGGTGACACCCTGTGCGCCGAAGGCAAGGAGATCGTCCTCGAGAAGATCGAGTTCGCTAAGCCCGTTATCGACGTTGCCATCGAGCCCAAGACCAAGGCCGAGCAGGACAAGATGTCCCTTGCTCTGACCAAGCTCGCCGAGGAGGACCCGACCTTCCAGGTGTCCACCAACCACGAGACCGGTCAGACCATCATCGCCGGCATGGGCGAGCTGCACCTCGAGATCATCGTCGACCGCCTGCTCCGCGAGTTCAAGGTTGACGCTAACGTCGGTAAGCCCCAGGTTGCCTACCGCGAGACCGCTGGTCACGACGTCGAGAAGGCTGAGGGCAAGTTCGTCCGTCAGTCCGGCGGTCGCGGTCAGTACGGCCACGCCGTCATCAAGCTCGAGAAGATGGAGGAGGGCTTCGGCTACGAGTTCGTCAACGCTATCGTCGGCGGCGTCGTGCCCAAGGAGTACATCCCGTCCATCGACAAGGGCATCCAGGAGGCCCTGAACACCGGTGTTATCGCCGGCTTCCCGGTCCTCGACGTTAAGGTCACCCTGTTCGACGGTTCTTACCACGAGGTCGACTCTTCCGAGGCCGCCTTCAAGATCGCCGGTTCCATGGCTATCAAGGACGCCCTCAAGAAGTCCGATCCGCAGCTGCTCGAGCCGATCATGGCTGTCGAGGTCGAGACCCCCGAGCAGTACATGGGCGACGTTATGGGCAACCTCTCCGGTCGCCGCGGCAAGATCGAGGGCATGGAGGATCGCAAGAACAGCAAGCTCATCCGTGCCAAGGTGCCGCTGGGCGAGATGTTCGGTTACGCTACCGACCTTCGCTCCCAGACCCAGGGCCGTGCATCCTACACGATGCAGTTCGACTCTTATGAGCCCGCGCCCAAGTCCATCGTGGACGAGGTCATGAGCAAGAACGCCTAAGTTCGAGCTCCCTGTTACGTAATCCGCGAGAACATCTCTCGCACTCTTTGGAGGTTTAAGTTGGCTACCCAGAAGATCCGCATTCGCCTCAAGGGCTATGATCACGAGGTCGTCGATCAGTCCGCGAAGCTCATCGTCGAGACCGCTCAGAAGACCGGCGCTCGCGTTTCCGGTCCTGTCCCCCTGCCCACCGAGCGCAACCTGTACACGGTTATCCGCTCGCCGCACGTGAACAAGGACTCCCGTGAGCAGTTCGAGATGCGCACCCACAAGCGCCTCATCGACATCCTCGACCCCACCTCGGGCACCGTTGATTCGCTCATGCGTCTCGACCTCCCCGCTGGCGTCGACATCGACATCAAGCTCTAAGCGATATCGCTCATAGCTTAAAGGGCCTCGCTGCCGTAACGGCAGCGAGGCCCTTTTGTTTTGAATGATGGTTTGGACTGCGGGGTAATGCTGCCGAGTAGGTGGTTGCGGCGCCCTATTCGCTCAAGGGGCGCAGCGATGCCTCCTCAAAATGGAAGGATCGAAAGCCGTCTTCCGTTTCGATGCACGCGCGGCCGCAATCGTCGACCGTTCTAAATATGCCACGCGCCAGCTCGTCCTCAGCGGGGGAGCGGGCGATAACGTGCTCCCCGATCCAATTGAGGTGAGCGATATATTCGTCGTGGACGGGCGCGAGCGGACCGGCGTCTTCTTCCTTGGCGTTGAGGCGCTCTGCCCAGGCATCTACAGCGTCTATAACTGCGTGATAGACCTCATCGAGGAGCATGTCGACGGCGGGAACGTTCTTGTTGAGGTCTGACAGGCCGATTGCTGGCAGGCCGCCATCGGGAACCTCCGCGGGCACATAGTTCACGTTAACACCGATGCCACAGACCGCAAAGGGGTTGCCTTCGTTATCGCGTGCGGCCTCGACCAGAATGCCGCCGAGTTTGCGTCCACGCGCGACCAGGTCGTTGGGCCATTTGAGGCCAATCTCGTTTGCAAGACCCTGTATTTCGAGTGCCTCGAGCACCGCTAGGCCGCTGACGGCGGCAAGACCAGAGTACTTTGCGGGATTAACGCATGGACGCAGGACAATCGAAAGCAATAGGTTGCCGGCGGTTGAGTCCCACTTGTGCCCGCGCCGACCGCGTCCTGCTGTCTGAGCCCGGGCGGCAAGTCCTGTGCCGTGCGGCGCTCCCTGTTTTCCTGCTTCGAGCAGGTCATCGTTGGTCGATCCGGTTACGTCGACAATCGTTAATTGGGCATCCATAGCGGCTGCTACCTCCTTATTGAATAAGTGAATGACGCAATGGTGTCGAGAGATGGACACAATGTGAAGCCTTTGTCGCATTTGGACAATTTAATGTTAACACGTCAACAAAGACTGAAATGCGTTATCCTCTCTTGGTCGATGTAAACACGTCAACAACTCAAAGGAGGTTAGTGATGGGTTTCACGATTCTTGGAACAGGTTCGGCACTTCCCGAGCGCAGCGTTTCCAACGACGAACTGTCCGAGTTCCTGGATACCTCGGATGAGTGGATTTTTACCCGCACCGGTATCAAGAGCCGCCACGTCTGCACCACCGAGTCACTCGACGACCTTGCCGTGGCAGCAAGCGAGCAAGCGCTGCAGACGTCCGGAATCGATGCGAGCCAGCTGGATCTTATCGTCTGCTCGACGACGACGGGCGATCATCTCGTTCCCGCCGAAGCGTGCGCCGTTGGTGAGCGCCTGGGTGCCACATGTCCTGCCTTCGACGTTTCGGCGGCTTGTGCCGGCTTCGTATTTGCGCTCGATGTCGCCGAGGGCTATATCGCCCGCGGTCGCGCCAAGCACGTGCTGGTCGTTGCCGCCGAGCAGATGACGCGCGCGCTCGATTGGACCGACCGTGCCACGTGCGTGCTCTTTGGCGATGGCGCGGGCGCTGCAGTCATGGAGGCCGGGGGAGAGAATCCCCTTGCCGTTGAGCTTTCGACCGCACCCGATGTCGAGACGTTGCGCGTTCCCGGTCTGGTCGGCGCCTCGCCGTTTAAGGCCTCCGTAGATAGTGAGAGCGTGCTGTCCATGAATGGCCGCCGCGTGTTCAAGTTCGGCGTCAACGCCATCTGCAACACGGTCCATAAGCTTGCGAGCGATGCGGGCATTTCGGTCGAAGACATCGATCATTTCGTATTCCATCAGGCTAACGAACGAATCCTGAGTCAGGCGGTCAAGCGCCTCGGCGTGCCAGACGAGCGTGTGGTTCGCACGTTGCGCGAGACCGGCAACATTTCGAGCGCATGCATTCCGCTTGCCCTCGACCGGCTGGCAAACGCCGGTGCACTTCACACGGGCGACACCATCGCCTTGGTTGGATTTGGCGCCGGTCTGGATATAGGTGGCTATCTGCTTCGTTGGAAGTAGTCGCACATAGGAAATAAAAACGCCCCTAGGGCACAAACAAAGGAGAACTCCCATGGCAGATCAGAAGACCTTCGAGCGCGTTTGCGACGTTATCCGCGAGACCGCCGGTCTTGACGATGTCGAGATGAAGCCCGAGTCCACGCTCGAGGAGATTGGTCTCGACAGCCTGGGCACCGTCGAGATCCTCGTTGCCGTCGAGGACGAGTTTGGCATCCAGCTCGATACCGAGGAGAACCCCAAGACGGTCGGCGAGTTCGCCGATACGGTCGAGGCGGCATTGGAGAAGTAGAGATGCTCAAGACTCCTCTCTGCGATCTGCTCGGCATCGAAAAGCCTGTGTTCCAGGGCGGTATGGCCTGGATTGCCGATGCCTCGCTGGCGTCCGCAGTGTCCGAGGCGGGTGGCTTAGGCATCATCGCGGCCATGAACGCCGACGCCAACTGGCTTCGCGACCAGATTCATGAGCTGCGCGCCAAGACGGATAAGCCCTTTGGCGTCAACGTCATGCTCATGAGCCCGTTTGCCGACGAGGTTGCACAGGTCGTGATTGACGAGCGAGTGCCGGTCGTCGTGACGGGTGCCGGTAATCCCACCAAGTACATGAAAGCTTGGAACGATGCGGGCATCAAGGTCATCCCCGTTGTGGCTTCGGTGGCGCTCGCCCGTCTCGTGGCGCGTCGTGGAGCCACGGCGGTTGTTGCCGAGGGCACCGAATCGGGCGGCCATATTGGCGAGACCTCGACGATGGCACTGGTACCGCAGGTCGTCGATGCGGTCGACATTCCCGTCGTGGCTGCCGGCGGTATTGCCGACGGCCGCGGCGTGGCGGCCGCCTTTATGCTGGGCGCTGCCGGCGTCCAGGTGGGTACGCACTTTCTGGTCGCAGACGAGTGCACCGTCTCGGAGCAGTACAAAGAGATGGTCCTGAAGGCCAACGACACTTCGACGCGTGCGACCGGTCGCTCGACGGGACATCCAGTGCGCGCCCTCAAGAGCCCCTTCACCAACGCCTATGCCAAGAGCGAGGGTTCCGGCGCGAGTGCCGAGGAGCTCGGTACTATGGGAACCGGTGCGCTGCGTAAGGCCGCCAAGGACGGCAACTACGAAGAGGGTTCGTTTTTGTGTGGACAGATTGCCGGCATGGTCAACGAGCGTCAGAGCGCACGCGAAATCGTTGACGATCTGGTCGATGGCGCCGAGCGCGTCCTGAAGGGTGCGTCCGCATGGGTAGCGTAGCGTTTCTGTTTGCCGGCCAGGGTGCCCAACACCCCGCGATGGGCGTCGACCTGGTCGAGGCATCGCCGGCGGCTGCCGAGGTGTTCGCGATCGCCGACGAGGTGCGCCCGGGGACCAGCGAGCAGTGCCGGAGCGCCTCCAAGGAGGAGCTCTCGCAGACCGAGAACACGCAGCCTTGCGTGTTCGTGCACGACTTGGCTGTCGCCGTCGCCCTGCGCGAGCGCGGCGTGGTGCCTGCCGCCTGTGCGGGATTCTCGCTGGGCGAGGTCGCTGCACTCACCTTTGCGGGGGCATTCGATACGCGAGCGGGTTTTGAGCTTGTGTGTGAGCGCGCGGCATTGATGGCCACGGCGGCCGAGCGTCACCCCGGCGGCATGCGCGCCGTCATCAAACTTGATGCTGCGCAAGTCGAGAACCTGGCTGCGCAGGCCGGCGAGGACTGCTGGCCGGTCAACTACAACAGTCCCCAGCAGACGGTTGTGGCCGGAGCGCCCGATGCGCTGCAGACCCTCGACGTCCTAGTAAAAGAGGCTGGCGGCCGCGCCATGAAGGTCGCGGTGTCGGGTGCATTTCATAGCCCCTATATGGCCGAGGCGACAGAGGGGCTGGCGACGTATATCCAAGCCGGCCACGCGCCGTCTCCGCTGCTGATTCCGGTCATGGCAAACATGACGGCGGCGCCCTATCCGGCGGACCCGCGAGCGGCATCGGATGTCTTGGCCAATCAGGTGAGCCATGCCGTGCGCTGGGTCGATACGCTGCATGCTCTGCAGGATCAAGGCATCGACACATTTATTGAGGTCGGCCCCGGCAAAACGCTGTCCGGCCTGGTCAAGCGTACGTTGAGCGACGTTCGTGTGTATTTGTGCGAGACGGCCGAGCAGGTCGCAGCTATTGCCGACGAGCTCGCATAGTCCACAGGGCTGTAACCCGAAAGGAATGACATGGGCAACTTGAACAATGGCGCGCTCGAGCGCAACGACTCACGTCACGTGGCACTGGTCACGGGCGGCTCGCGGGGTATCGGCCGCGCCTGCGCTATCGGTCTGGCGGAGGATGGCTACGATATCGCCGTCGTCTATGCCGGCAGCGTCGATGCGGCGCGCGAGACGTGCGACGCCTGCGAGGCGGCTGGCGCCACGGCGCGCTCATATCAATGTGACGTGGCCGACCCCGCTGCCGTCAACGCGTGCGTGGAAGCGGTCCTCAACGACTTTGGCTCCATTTGGGCGCTCGTCAACAACGCCGGCATCACCTGCGATGGCCTGCTTATGCGCATGGGCGATGACGCCTTCGATCGCGTGCTCGATGTCAATCTCAAGGGCACGTTCAACACGACGCGTGCGCTCACCAAGACCTTTATGCGCCAGCGCGGCGGTTGCGTCATCAACATGAGCTCTGTCGTGGGCCTGATGGGCAATGCCGGGCAAGCCAACTACGCTGCCTCCAAGGCGGGCGTCATTGGTCTGACCAAGGCGGTGGCGCGCGAGCTTGCGCCCCGCGGCGTACGAGTGAACGCGGTCGCTCCCGGGTTTGTCGAGACCGATATGACGGCAAAGCTCTCGGAGAAGGTGCGTGCGGCAACCGAGGAGCAGATTCCCCTTAAGCGTATGGCGCGCCCCGAGGAAGTGGCCGGCGTGGTGCGCTTTTTGGCGAGCGATGCGGCTGCCTACATTACGGGCGAGGTCGTGCGCGTCGACGGCGGAATGGCGATGTAGAAACCAGGGCCGAAGAACGGCTTGGATGAGGAGACCATGATGGAACAGAGAGTTGCAATCACCGGCATCGGTGCCGTATCGCCGCTCGGCAACACCGCGCTTGCCACCTGGGCGGCCATGTGCGCCGGCACGTGCGGCATCGGCCCGATCACGCACTTCGATACCGATGCGTTTACCGTCAAGGTGGCGGCCGAGGTCAAGGGTTTTGACGGTAACGAGTACTTTGGCAAGCGTGACGCCAAGCACCTGGACCCCTGCGTTCAGTTTGCACTGGCGGCTTCGGACGAGGCCATGCACGATGCAGGCTTCGATGTCGAAGGCGCCATCGATCGAGAGCGCCTGGGCGTCTACGTGGGCTCGGGCGTGGGCGGCATGCAGACGCTCGTCGACAACGTCCATACGATCGCCGACCGGGGGCCCCGCCGTGCATCGCCCTATATGATCGCGATGATGATCCCCAACATGGCATCGGGCAATATCGCGATTCGCCACAAGGCAAAGGGCCCGACCCTGCCCGTGGTGACCGCGTGCGCGACCTCGGCCCATGCGGTGGGCGAGGCGTTCCGCGCCATCAAGCACGGCTATGCCGATGCGATTCTCGCCGGCGGTGCCGAGGCCGCAATTATCCCCGATGCCGTTGCGGGCTTTACGTCCTGCCGCGCATTGACCACCAACCCTGATCCCGCGACGGCTTGCCGTCCGTTCGATGCAGACCGCGATGGCTTTGTGATGGGCGAGGGCGCCTGCGTGCTGGTACTCGAGAGCATGGAACATGCGCAGGCGCGCGGTGCGCACATTTATGCCGAGGTCGTGGGCTACGGCAACACCGATGACGCCTACCACATCACGAGCCCCGATCCCGAGGCTGCCGGCATTGCCCGTGCGATATCGCTGGCGGTTGCCGAGGGCGACGTCAAGCCCTCCGAGGGCCTCTACATCAATGCCCACGGCACCTCGACCAAACTCAACGATTCGTCCGAGACGGCGGGCATTAAGCGGGCGCTCGGCGAGGACGCGGCGCGCGCCGCGCATGTCTCGTCGACTAAGTCGATGACCGGCCACATGATCGGTGCCACGGGCGCCATCGAGGTCATGGCCTGCGCCATGGCGCTCGAGCAGGGCGTGGTGCCGCCGACCATTAACTACCACACGCCCGATCCCGCCTGCGATCTTGACTACACGCCCAATCGCGCGGTTCGCGCCGACCTTACCTGGGCGCTTTCGACCAACCTGGGCTTTGGCGGGCACAACGCCGCCATCGCGCTGCGTAGATATACGAGGAGCTAGAGCATGGATTCCAAAAGACTTGCCGAGATAGCCGATGTTATGGAGGACCGCGGCCTCACGCGCGTACGCGTTGAGGAGCCCGATGGCACCGCGGTCGAACTCGAGCGCGCGAGCGCCGCACAGCCGGTTGCCGTGCCCATGCCTATGCCGGGTGCCGTGACTGCTCCGGCGGTGGCTCCTGTCGCCATGCCTGCCGCCGCACCGGAGCCCGCCGCGCAGACGCCTGCCGCCGCACCGGAGCCCAAGGGCATCGAGGTGACCGCTCCCATGGTCGGCGTGTTCTATGCTGCCCCGGCGCCGGGCGACGAGCCGTTTGTGCACGTGGGCTCCAAGGTCAAGGCCGGTGAGACCCTCTGCATCATCGAGGCCATGAAGGTTCTCAACGAGGTGACGGCCGAGGCAGACGGCGAGGTGCTCGAGATCTGCGTGGCCGACGGCGACCTCGTGGAGTTCGGCAGTTGCCTTATGAGGATCGGATAGGTGATGTCCATGAACAAAGAAGAGCTCAAGAAGCTGTTACCGCATCGCGAACCGATGCTTTTGCTCGACGAGGCCGAGCTGGTGGGCGACGAGGCCCACGGCAAGATCACGATTACGGGTGACGAGTACTTTTTGCAGGGGCATTTTCCGGGAAACCCGGTAGTCCCCGGCGTGATTCAGTGCGAGATGCTCGCCCAAAACTGTTGCGTGCTGCTGATGGGCGATGAGGAGGCGCGCGGCGCGACGCCGTTCTATACGAGCCTCGATAAGGTGCGCTTTAAGCGTCCGGTGCGCCCGGGCGACACGGTGGATCTGGTGTGCTCCATCACGCGTGCGCGCGGGCCGTTCCGCTTTGCGACGGGTACTGCGAGCGTCAACGGTGAGGTTTGCTGCCGCGCCGATATGTCTTTTGCACTCATGCATGAAAGTTAAGGAAGGCTTCATGTTCGACAAAGTGCTCATCGCCAACCGCGGTGAAGTCGCGGTCCGTGTTATCCGCGCGTGCCGCGATATGGGCATCAAGACCGTCGCCGTTTATTCCACGGCCGATGCGGACGCGCTGCACGTGCAGCTTGCCGACGAGGCGTATTGCATCGGCGGCCCGCGTCTTGCCGAGAGCTACCTCAACGACGATGCCGTGCTCACCTGTGCCGTGAAGTCGGGGGCAAAGGCAATTCATCCTGGCTACGGTTTCTTTTCCGAGAAGGCGAGCTTCGTGCGCGACTGCGACAAGTATGGCCTGGCGTTTGTCGGTCCTTCGGCCGAGGTGATCGACAGCATGGGCGACAAGGACGCCGCGCGTCGAACGGCCGCCGCGGCGGGCGTGCCCATCGTGCCGGGCTGCGATTTGCTCAAAAGTCCCGAGGAGGCAACGGCCGAGGCCGAGCGCATTGGCTGCCCCGTGCTTATTAAGGCGCGCGCCGGCGGTGGCGGTCGCGGCATTCGCAAGGTCGAGCGCGTGGAAGATGCGGCAAAGGCGTTCATCGAGGCGCGTGCCGAGGGCGAGGCCGTTTTTGGCGACGGCGAGTGCTACATGGAGAAGTTCGTCGCGCCGGCTCATCACGTTGAGGTACAGATTATGGCCGATAAGCAGGGCCATGTGTTTTCGCTCGGCGAGCGCGAGTGCTCGGTGCAGCGTCGCAACCAAAAGCTGATCGAGGAGAGCCCCGCGCCGTGCCTCGACGGACACGACGACATTCGTGCTCGCATGCACAAGGCAGCGCGTGACTTGGCTCGTGCCGTCGGCTACGAAGGAGCCGGTACCATCGAGTTCCTGTATTCGGACGACGGCAATTACTACTTTATGGAAATGAACACGCGCTTGCAGGTGGAGCATCCGGTTACAGAGTTTGTGACCGATACCGACTTGGTCAAGTGGCAGCTGCGCGTGGCAGCCGGCCAGCCTCTGCCCTTTGAGCAGGAGGACATGCCGGTCCGCAACCACGCCATGGAGTGCCGCATCAATGCCGAAACGCCGGACTTTCTGCCGTCATGCGGAACGGTCACCGCGTTGCGTGTGCCGGGTGGTCCGCGCGTGCGCTGGGATTCCGCCATGTTTACCGGTGCGGAAGTTCCGCCGTACTACGACTCCATGCTCGGCAAGCTCATCGTGTGTGCGCCCACGCGTGACGGCGCCATTCGCAAGATGCGCTCGGCCCTGGGCGAGCTCGTGATTGAGGGCGTGAGCGAAAACAGCGAACTGCAGCTCGACGTGCTGGCAAACGATGAGTTCTTGTCGGGCATGTACCACACCGATCTGATGGGGCATCTCTATGCTGATGAATAGAAAAGCGAAGACGGTCAACGTCCTCGAGGGGCCGATGACCGAGTCGTGCGCCGAGTTTCCCGCGCGCCACGTGTTTATCAAGTGTCCGGAGTGCCGCCGCGTGATCGATGAGGCACGCCTGCACGACAACCTCGAGGTCTGCCCTCGTTGCGGCAAACACTTTCGCGTGAGCGGTCGCGCGCGCATGCGCATGACGGTCGACGAGGGCACGTTTGAGGAATGGGATGCCAATCTGGCGTCGGAGGATTTCCTCTCGTTTCCCAGCTATGCCGACAAGCTCAAGAGCGTGAGCGAGCGTTCGGGCGAGCGCGATGCCGTTGTGTGCGGCAAGGGCAAAATCTGCGGTTGCGATACGGCGCTCTTCTTTATGGACGCCAACTTTATGATGGGCTCGATGGGTTCCGTGGTGGGCGAGAAGATCTGTCGCACATTTGAGCATGCGACCGAGCTGGGATTGCCAGTTGTCGGCTTTACCGTTTCGGGCGGTGCACGCATGCAAGAGGGCGTGACATCGCTTATGCAGATGGCCAAGATTTCTGCGGCGGTTAGGCGCCACAGTGAGGCGGGCGGCCTGTATATCACGGTGCTCACCGACCCCACGACCGGCGGCGTAACCGCGAGCTTTGCCATGGAGGGCGATATTATCCTGGCCGAGCCCGATGCCCTGACGGCATTTGCCGGCCCGCGCGTGATCGAGCAGAACATGCACAAGCGCCTGCCCAAGGGATTCCAGCGCTCCGAGTTTTTGCTGGAGCACGGCTTTTGCGATGCCGTCGTTCCGCGTGGCGAGATTGCGCTCACGGTGGGCGAGCTGCTGGCGCTGCACGAAGGGCACGTGCCCGGCCTGGGGGCACCGCACGAGATTGTGCATACGGGTCGCCGCGGCAAAAAGTTGGGACACTTGTTCAAGCGCTCGGCCGCACCAAAAACCGCGCTCGAGATTGTCAAACAGACCCGCTCGGCAGATCGCGCCACGGCAGGCGAGATGATCTCGCTGGGCCTGGATGGATTTGTGGAGCTGCACGGCGACCGCTACTTTGGCGACGACGCCGCTGTGGTGGCTGGCATTGGCTGGAAAGACGGGCGCCCCGTAACGGTCATCGCCATCGAGCGCGGCACCACGACCAAAGAGCGCATGCGTCGCAACTTTGGCATGGCACATCCCGAGGGCTACCGCAAAGCGCGTCGCCTTATGCGCCAGGCCGAAAAGTTTGGTCGACCGGTTCTGTGCCTGGTCGATACTTCGGGCGCGTTTTGCGGCATCGGTGCCGAGGAGCGCGGCCAGGGCGAGGCGATTGCTCAGAATCTCATGGAGATGAGCGGCCTTAAGACACCGATTGTCTCGGTGGTGACAGGCGAGGGCGGCTCTGGTGGCGCGCTGGCGCTGTCCGTGGCCGACCGCATCCTGATGCTCTCGAGCTCGGCCTATTCAGTCGTGAGCCCCGAGGCCTGTGCGTCGATCCTGTGGAAGGATACCGAGCGTGCGGATGAGGCCGCCGAGGCGCTTAAGCTCACGGCCCCCGATCTGCTGGCGCTCGGCATCATCGACGGCATTGTTGACGATAAGGGCCTGTCGCATGAGGAGATCGCCGGTGCCGTCATGTCCTCGGCATTTGATGCCTTCGATACGCTTGGGCAGCTCGACGACGCGACCCTCACAAACCTCCGCTACGAAAAGTACCGCGCAATCGGTCGATACCGCACGATGTGACAAAGGGACAGCCCGCATGTCATATTGGGAAAGGCGTTCCATGCTACAAGTTTCTAACACCTCGTTTACAACGTCGGTTTCATCAAACGCCATGGCCGTGGTGGACTATCTGTCCAAAAGCATGATGTCGGCGCTGCCGTTTATTGTCTGCGCGGCGTTGTTCCGCACCGTCGCTGTCATTATGGGCGAAGGCATGCTGGGCCTGTGGTCTGCCGATTCCGATATCTATCGCCTGTTCTACAGTTGGCTCTATAACGCCGGCTACTACTTTTTGCCCATTTATCTTGGTTGGGCGGCCGCCCGCCAGCTCGGTTGCTCGGAGCAGCTGGGCATGATGCTGGGCGGCGTATTGATTGCGCCCGATCTGCTTAAGCTCGTCGATGCCGCATCGACGACGGGGGCATCGATGACTTCCGTGTATGGTCTGCTTCCCGCGCCGGTCAACGATTACACGACGACTGTTATTCCAGTTCTCCTTTCGGTGCCTGTGCTATGGCGAGTGGAGTGTTTCTTTAAGCGCGTTATCCCTAGGGCCGTGGCGTTTTCGTTTGTTCCGTTTGCGACCATGCTTGTCATGGTTCCGGTTTCGCTGTGTATTACGGCACCGGCGGGCAGCTATCTGGGCATGCTGTTGGGCCAGCTTATGTTTATGCTTGGCAATTCCGGTGGCATCGTGTCGCTGCTCACGCTCATGGGGCTTGCCGCGGGCTGGGAGTTCCTAAAGATAGCGGGCGTCAGCAACGTCGTTCTATCGCTTGCGTACGCGCAGTTTATGAGTGTGGGAACGGATTCGTGCATCCTGATTGCCGCGACGATGGCGACGTTCGCCGTTTGGGGCATGCCTTTTGGCGCGTCGCTCCGCGTTGCGGATAAGGACGAGAAGGCGCTCATGCTGGGCTACTCAATCTCGGGGGTTCTTGGCGGCGTAAGCGAGCCGGCGCTGTACGGTTGCGGCTTTAAATATGGCAGGTGCCTGACGTGCATGGCCATTGGCGGCGCCGTCGGAGGCCTTGTTGCAGCCGTGGGCCACGTTACGGCCTATACCATCGGCATGACGAATGTCCTCATGGTCATTGGCTTTGTCACGGGCGGCATCTCGAACCTGCTGTGGTGCTGCGCTGCCGGCGGTGTGGCATTTGCGGTGTCTGCGGCGCTGAGCTACTGCTTTGGCGTGGTGCCGGCGAAGGGACAGACGATGGGGGACGGAGCCGATTCACCCGAAACCTCGAAGAGCGTGGCCGAAGTAAGCGCGTAAACCTGTGCGACACAAGGACGATTCCTTTGCCATGCTCCAAGGCCGTGGCCCGTGTGGGTCGCGGCCTTTTTGTATCTGAAGGACAAAGTGGCTACACTACAATCCGTTTGAGCAATAGATATATATAGGCAGTACCGTGGGGGCTGATGAAGATGGTCGAGTGGATCGTTCGTCGTGCGCAGGGCGACCGTGCGCGCGTGGGCACGTTGACGGGCATGGTGTGTATTCTCGCTAATGTTGCGCTTTGTGCTGCGAAGGGCGCAATTGGTGTGCTGTCGGGATCGGTTTCGATTGTGGCGGATGCCATGAACAACCTGTCCGATGCCAGCTCAAACATTGTGAGCGTGCTGGGCTTTAAACTTGCGAGCAAGCCGGCGGACCCCGAGCATCCTTACGGACATGGCCGCTACGAGTATCTCTCGGGTCTGGTCGTGGCGGCGCTCGTGCTGCTGATCGGCGTTGAGCTGGTGAAGTCCTCGGTTGAGCGCATCATTCACCCCGAACCTGTCGAGTTCTCGCTTGCCCTGGTGGCAGTCCTGGCGCTTTCGATGGTCGTAAAGCTCTGGATGGCGGCCCTCAACCAAAAGCTCGGCGACCGTATCGAGTCCGAGACACTGCATGCGACTGCCCAGGATTCCAAGAACGATGTTCTTGCCACAGGCGCCGTGCTGGCATGTGCAATTGTTTCGCAGGTGACGCACATCAATCTTGACGCATGGGTTGGCCTTGCCGTTGGCGCCTATATTGGCTGGAGCGGCCTTGAACTTATTCAAGATACGGTGAGCCCGCTTTTGGGCCAGTCGCCCGATCCTAAGCTGGTCAAGCACATTCGAGACAAGATCATGAGCTATCCCGGCGTTTTGGGCGTTCACGATTTGATGGTTCACGACTACGGCCCGGGCAGGAAGTTTGCAAGTGCGCACGCCGAGATGGCGGCCGAGGCCAGCCCGCTGGAAAGCCACGACACGCTCGATAACATCGAGCAGTCGTTTAGGGTCGAAGACGGCATGATTGTCACGCTCCATTACGACCCCATCGTGACCGACGACCCTAAGGTGGCGAGCATGCGCCTGCGCATCAACGCTATGGCTCAAGAGATCGATAGCCGCCTCTCGATTCATGACCTACGCTGTGTGCCGGGCCCTACGCACACCAATGTGATTTTTGACTGCGTGCGACCCTCGGATATGGGCATGGACGCCGAGGACCTGAAGCACACGTTGGCCCAGAGGGTCGAATCGGAATACCCCAAGTCGATTGCCAAGATTACGATCGACGAAGACTACGTAGGGCATACCCACGAGTAGGGCTGTGCCGGCAAAGCAAGTTATACAGAAGGGGAGAGCATGAAGCGCCTATACCTACTCCGCCACGGCCAGACGGAATTCAACGTCAAAAAGCTGGTCCAGGGCCGCTGCGATTCACCGTTGACCGACCTGGGCCGCAAACAAGCGGGAATGGCAGCCGCATGGCTCAAGGCCCACGGCGTCGTCCCCGACAAAGTGGTCTCATCACCCTTAGGCCGAGCCATGGACACGGCAAGTCTCGTCGCATGCGAGCTCCTCGGCCCGGACGCAGCAGTCGAGCCCTGTGAAGGCATTATCGAGCGCAGCTACGGCACCTTCGAAGAGGGCCCCCACGACGCCCTGCCCACCGACGTCTGGGATCCGGGCGAGGACCTGGTTTCTTTCGGAGGAGAAGGAAGCCGCGCGCTGCAAGAGCGCATGGTAGACACCCTCACCAATCTCATGGGCTCCGAGGGCATCGAAACCCTCCTAGCAGTAAGCCACGGCAGCGCCAGCCGCCAATTCATCAAGGCTGCAGCCCCAGAGGGCTTCGAGCTCCCAGCAAAACTCCCCAACTGCGCCATCATGATTTTCGATTTCGATGAGGCAAAGCCACAAGCAGAAGGCGAGCCAATGCAATGCAAGTCCACCCTCCAGCAAATAGTGGACCCCCAACAAAGTCATTAGCCTGAGCGAGCAAGGTTTAGCAGACATCAACGTGGCGTTCCCAGTGTGCGGCGGAGGGGGCGGGCCTGAGACATATTAAGGTTGTCGCGAGTTCCGCACGAACAGGAGAGCACTTAATGTGCTCTCCGTCGTGAGCAGGACTGTAGAGCAGCAACCTTAATATGTCTCAGGCCCGCCCCCTCCGCCGCACACTGGGAACGTGCCACGCACTTTACCTGCGTAAACAATGTGAGTGAAATATGAATCTCGATGGATACGCCCGCAGCCGTGTATACTAAACAGCTGTGTGTAACCAGGGGAGTATTCTGGCTGGACAAAATGCCTGCTTAATAGGGTTGTCAGGTAGTCCGGGCGAAATACAAGGTTGGGGAGCACGTCGTGTAAGTAGTGGTCCTCTAGGGGCGTACGCTCGGTGGTGTACGCATTGTCCCAAGACCACGCGAGAGTTGGGATCATATCTTGATCAGCATGATTCTCGGCCGCAAGATTGGCATGACCCAGGTTTGGGACGAGGACGACAACGTCGTTCCCGTCACGGTCATCCAGGCTGGCCCCTGCGCTGTCTCGCAGGTTAAAACTCAGGCAACCGACGGCTATGATGCCGTCCAGATCGGTTTCGGCGACATCAAGGCCAAGAACGTGAACAAGCCCATGGCTGGTCACTTCGCCAAGGCTGGCGTCGAGCCTGTCCGCTTCCTTCGTGAGGTCCGCGTCGAGAACGGCGAGGAGCACAAGGTCGGCGAGGTCGTCACCGTCGCTGATTTCGCTGATGTCGAGAAGGTCGAC
Source organism: Collinsella sp. CLA-ER-H7 (assembly GCF_040092345.1). NCBI lineage: Bacteria > Bacillati > Actinomycetota > Coriobacteriia > Coriobacteriales > Coriobacteriaceae > Collinsella > Collinsella sp. CLA-ER-H7. The sequence continues at coordinate 17,978 of NZ_JBBNLT010000019.1, forward strand.
GTCATCGGTACCTCCAAGGGTAAGGGCTTCCAGGGTCGCATCAAGCGCTGGGGTCAGCGCCGCGGTCCTATGACGCATGGTTCTCACTTCCAGCGTCACCCCGGTTCTATCGGTCAGTGCGCCTATCCTGCGCGCGTCCTCAAGGGCGTCAAGATGGCCGGTCACATGGGTAACGAGCGCGTTACCGTCAAGAACCTTTCCGTTGTCCGCATCGATGCCGAGCAGAACCTCATCTTGGTCAAGGGCGCTGTCCCGGGTGCCAAGAATGGTCTCGTCGCCATCCGTATGGCCTAAGGGCCCAGCCCATTTAGCCCAGCGTCATACCAAGGAGAACACTTAAATGGCAAAGTTTGAAGTAAAGAACAGCGAGGGCAAGAAGGTCGCCGAGGCCGAGCTCGCCGCTGAGGTGTACGGCATCGAGCCGAACATCCACGTTATGCACCACATCGTCAAGTGCCAGATGGCCTCTTGGCGTCAGGGCACCCAGTCCGCTAAGGGCCGCTCTGAGGTTTCCGGTGGCGGCAAGAAGCCTTGGCGTCAGAAGGGCACCGGCCGTGCCCGCCAGGGTTCCATCCGTGCTGCCCAGTGGCGTCACGGTGGCGTCGTCTTCGCCCCCAAGCCCCGTTCCTACGCTAAGCGTATGAACAACAAGGAGGTCAAGCTGGCTATGCGCTCCGCGCTGTCCGCCAAGCTGGCCGATGGCGAGCTCGTGCTCGTCGACGACTACGGCTTCGAGAAGCCTTCCACCAAGGCTGCCGTCGCCATGCTCAAGGCTCTCGGTCTTGAGGGCAAGCGTCTGACCATCATCGTTCGCGATGAGGACGTCAACGCCTACCTGTCGTTCCGCAACATTCCCAAGACGTTCATCATCACCGCTGACGAGGCCAACACCTACGATCTCGTCAACAACAACGCTGTGCTGATGCCCGCCGACATCGCCGCTCACTTCGGGGAGGTGCTTGCATAAATGACCGCCCACGAGATCATCATCCGTCCGATCGTGTCCGAGCGTTCCTTCTCCGGCATGGAGCTGAACAAGTACACGTTCGAGGTCGCCAAGGATGCTAACAAGTATCAGATCAAGGACGCTGTCGAGGAGATCTTCGGCGTCAAGGTCGTTCGCGTGAACACCCTGACGGTCAAGCCCAAGACCAAGCGCGTGCGCTATGTCGCCGGCAAGACCCGTTCTTGGAAGAAGGCCATCGTCACGCTGGCCGAGGGCGACACCATCGAGGTCTTTGGCAACCAGGCCTAAGACTCGCTGCTGTTGAGTGAGCTCATGCCTCCCAAATAGGGGAGGCGGGAGCTCAAGGTTTTGGGCGTATAAAATGGACACGCCCGGAACCGTGTATACGTCCGGTGTCATCGCACCCGAGGCAGAACCTCGAATCCCTGTCTGCGATGGCTAACGGATTCCTATTGAAAGGGATTGTAATGGCTGTAAAGCACCTTAAGCCGACCTCCGCTGGTAGGCGTTGGCAGACGATCTCCGACTTCTCCGAGATCACCTGCACCAAGCCCGAGAAGTCTCTTCTCGAGCCCCTGCCCAAGAAGGCCGGTCGTAACAACAACGGCCGCATCACCAACCGCCACCAGGGCGGCGGCGTGAAGCGTCGTTACCGCGTGATCGACTTCAAGCGCAACAAGGACGGCGTGCCCGCCAAGGTTGCCACGATCGAGTACGATCCGAACCGTTCCGCTCGCATCGCTCTGCTGCACTACGCTGACGGTGAGAAGCGCTACATCCTGGCCCCCAAGGGCCTCGAGGTCGGTCAGACCATCATGTCCGGTTCTGACGCCGACATCAAGCCGGGTAACGCTCTGCCCCTCGCCGACATCCCCGTCGGTACGCTCATCCACGCTGTTGAGTTCCAGCCGGGCAAGGGCGCTGCTATCGCCCGTTCCGCCGGTAACTCCTGCCAGCTGATGGGTAAGGAGGGCAAGTACGCCATCGTCCGTATGCCTTCCTCCGAGATGCGCCGCATCCTCGTTACCTGCCGCGCCACCGTCGGTGAGGTCGGCAACGCCGATCACTCCAACATCGTCATCGGCAAGGCCGGCCGTAAGCGTCACATGAACGTGCGCCCGACCGTCCGCGGTACCGTCATGAACCCTGTCGACCACCCGCACGGCGGTGGCGAGGGCAAGAACCACACCTCTGGTCGTCCCTCTGTTACCCCCTGGGGTAAGCCGACGAAGGGCCTTCGTACGCGCAAGAAGAAGAAGGTCTCGAACCAGCACATCATTCGTCGCCGTAAGAAGTAATTTCGGATACCGAGTTTTAGGAGAAAGCACTTATGAGCAGAAGTCTCAAAAAGGGCCCGTTCGTGGAGACTCGCCTTCTCTCGCGTATCACCGCGATGAACGAGGCTGGCAAGAAGGACGTCGTGAAGACCTGGTCCCGCGCGTCCACCATCTTCCCCGAGATGGTTGGTCACACCATCGCCGTCCACGACGGCCGCAAGCATGTGCCCGTGTATGTTACCGAGTCCATGGTTGGTCACAAGCTCGGCGAGTTCGCGCCGACTCGTACGTTCCGTGGCCACAAGGCCAAATAGGGGGTTAACCGTAAATGGCAACTAAGTCTATTGAAACTGAGGCCACCGAGGTTCGCGCCGTCGCTAAGTACGTGCGTGTTTCCCCCAGCAAGGCCCGCCTGGTGGTCGATCTGATCCGCCGCAAGCCTGTCGCTCAGGCCTTCGACATCCTCCACTTCTGCGACCGCGCCGTCGCCGTGGATGTCGAGAAGGTTCTCCGTTCCGCCGTTGCGAACGCCGAGAACAACAACGGTCTGCGTGCCGACAACCTGGTTGTCGCCGCTGCCTATGTTGACGAGGGTCCGACGCTTAAGCGCATCCGTCCCCGCGCCAAGGGTTCCGCTTCTCGCATTCTGAAGCGTACTTCCCACATCACCGTCGTCGTTGCTCCTCGAAAGGAGGCGTAAAGCTGTATGGGTCAGAAAGTCTACCCCACCGGCTTCCGTCTTGGCATCACCGAGAACTGGCGCTCCCGCTGGTTCGCAGAGAAGGATTACGCTAAGACCCTCGGTAACGATCTCGAGATCCGCAAGTACCTCGAGAAGCGTCTTTCCCGCGCAGCTGTCTCCCGTGTCGAGATCGAGCGCGCTGGTGACAAGGTGAAGGTCATCATCCTCACTGCTCGCCCCGGCGTTGTCATCGGTAAGAAGGGTGCCGAGATCGATACCCTCCGTACCGAGCTCGAGAAGGTCGCTGGCGTCTCCAAGGGCCAGCTCTCCGTCGACGTTGTCGAGATCAAGCGCCCCGAGCTTGACGCCAACCTCGTTGCTCAGTCTATCGCCGAGCAGCTCGAGGGCCGCGTTGCCTTCCGTCGCGCTATGCGCAAGGCTGTCCAGTCCGCCCGCAAGGCCGGCGCTAAGGGCATCCGTATCCAGTGCTCCGGTCGTCTCGGCGGTGCCGAGATGGGCCGTCGTGAGTGGTACCGCGAGGGTCGCGTGCCTCTGCACACCCTCCGTGCCAAGATCGACTACGGCACAGCTGTCGCCAGCACCACCATGGGCGCTTGCGGCGTGAAGGTCTGGATTTACCTGGGCGAGAAGCTCCCGGGCCAGCCTGTTCCCAACCCTGCACTCGAGGGCTCTTCCCGTCCTCGTCGTCGTAACTCCGAGAGGAGGGGTCAGTAGTGCTTGCCCCTAAGCGTATTCTTCACCGCAAGGTGCAGCGTGGCTCCATGAAGGGCCAGGCCAAGGGTAATACCGAGCTGCATTTCGGCGAGTTTGGTATCCAGGCTCTCGAGGCCCATTGGATCACCAACCGTCAGATCGAGGCCGCTCGTATTGCTATGACCCGCTACATGAAGCGTGGCGGTCGTGTCTACATCACGATCTTCCCCGATAAGCCCATCACCAAGAAGCCTGCTGAGACTCGCATGGGTTCTGGTAAGGGTAACCCCGAGGAGTGGGTGGCCGTCGTCAAGCCCGGCCGCATCATGTTCGAGGTCAAGGGCGTGCCCGAGGAGGTCGCTCGCGAGGCTCTGCGTCTTGCACAGCACAAGCTTCCCATCAAGACCAAGATTGTTGCTGCCAAGAACGCCGAGCAGCGCATCGAGAAGGAGATGGCTGAGGAGGCCGCTCTCGAGGCCAAGTGGGCTGCTGAGGACGCCGCCGCCGCCAAGGAGGAGAACTAATGAAGCCCGCAGAGATTCGTGAGCTCTCGGACGCTCAGCTCGTTGAGAAGCTGAAGGAAATGCGCGCCGAGCTCTTTAACCTTCGTTTCCAGATGGCCACCAGCCAGCTGGACAACACCGCTCGCGTCAACACCGTGAAGAAGGACATCGCTCGCGTCCTCACGGAGCAGCGCGCCCGCGAGATCGCAGCGGAGAAGTCCGCTGTCGCCGAGTAGGACCTAAGGAGAGAACATGACTGATTCGCGTAACTCGCGTAAGGTCCGTACGGGTGTCGTTACCTCCGTCTCCGGTGCCAAGACCATTGTTGTCACCATCACCGAGCGCAAGCGTCACCCCAAGTACGGCAAGATGATGACCAGCTCCAAGAAGCTGCACGCTCACGACGAGGAGTGCACGGCTGGCGTGGGCGATACCGTCCGCGTTATGGAGACCCGTCCTATGTCCAAGATGAAGCGTTGGCGCCTCATCGAGGTCGTCGAGCGCGCTAAATAAGCAGTCGCTCTTACGACTTGTACGTTTCCGAAGATGTGCGTATGCCTGGCTTGCATACCACAGGCTGTATAAAGACTGCGCACCTCTCTTCGGTTCTTAGTTCGGAGGAACATCTACCATGATTCAGATGCAAACCATGCTGAACGTCGCCGACAACTCCGGCGCTCGCAAGATTCGCTGCATCAAGGTGCTTGGCGGTTCCAAGCGTCGTTATGCAGGTATCGGCGATGTGTTCATCGGTGCTGTCCAGGAGGCTACCCCTGGCGCCAACGTCAAGAAGAAGGACGTTGTCCGTTGCGTCGTCGTTCGCACCGTTAAGGAGATCCGCCGCAAGGATGGCTCCTACATTCGCTTTGATGAGAACGCCTGCGTTGTCATCAACAACGATGGTTCGCCCGTCGGCACCCGTATCTTCGGGCCTGTCGCTCGCGAGCTTCGTGACAAGAAGTACATGAAGATCGTCTCGCTCGCTCCCGAGACCCTGTAGTTAGGGGAGATATATGTATATCAAGAAGGGCGATAAGGTCCAGGTTCTCTCTGGTAAGGATCGCGGCAAGCAGGGCGTTGTCCTGCGTGCTCTCCCCGCCGAGAACAAGGTCGTTGTCGAGGGCGTTTCGGTCGTCAAGAAGGCCGTCAAGCCCAACGCTGCCAACCAGCAGGGCGGCATCGTTTCGCAGGAGGCTCCCATCGACGCCTCCAACGTCAATCTCGTTTGTCCCGAGTGCGGTAAGGTTACCCGCGTCGGTCACGAGAAGGACGGCAAGAACAAGCTGCGCGTCTGCAAGAAGTGCGGCCACAAGTTCTAAGCTGCCCGCAACATTAAGTTGCTAGCAAAGGTCCGGATGCTACGGCACCCGGGCCTTTTTCTATCCCTACTCATTGGGGACAGACTTAAATGAGTGGCCGTTGATTGGCAGTCATTGGGAACAGACTTAAATGACCAGTCGATGGGGGACAGTCTCTATGTGCCGGCAGTTTGGGACGGTCCTTTGATGTCTGATGCCCCGAGAGGGGTGGAGTAATACGGCCTACTCTGTCTTTTATGGCTATGGTGTTCCGCCCTTTTATGTTTCATAAGGATCGTCCCGTGCGCATTTACGCGCATAGCCTTGCGCGATAATGCGTGTAACCGCGCAAGCGTGTGTCAAATATGGCTAAATGATGACTGTAAAACAAATAAACACGCAAATACGAGCAAATACGCGCGTGATTGTGCGAATATAGGGCTATTAGGAATGAAGAACTTCCGATGACTTAGGAGGCACATAATGGCAGATTCCAAACAGGCTCCGCTCGACGCCGAAGCAGCCGCTAAGGCGGCGTTCACCTCGGTCCAGGATCAGCCGTTCCCCAACGATATTTTTACGGCCCCCGAGCTCCGCTGGGCTGTAATTGGGTGTGGCGTTATCGCCAACCAGATGGCTCAGTCTCTCGCCCTTGCCGGCCGAAAGCTCGCGGGCGTTGCCAACCGCACGCTGTCCAAGGCTCAAGCTTTTGCAGAGCAGTATGGCGTTGAGAAGGTCTATGAAACGGTCGAGGACCTCTATGCCGATCCGAACATTGACGCAGTCTATATCACCACGCCGCACAACACGCATATCACCTACCTGCGCGCCGCTCTGTCAGCTGGCAAGCACGTGCTCTGCGAAAAGGCCATTACCCTCAATTCCGCCGAGCTTGACGAGGCCCGCGCCATTGCCGACGAGCACAACGTGGTCCTTATGGACGCCACCACGGTGCTTCACATGCCCTTGTATCAGGAGCTGCGTCGTCGCATGGATGTCGGCGAGTTCGGCCGCATGAATCTCGCTCAGCTCAACTTTGGCAGCTATAAGGAGTACGGCGACCTGACCAACCGCTTCTACAACCGTAGCCTTGCCGGTGGCGCCATGCTCGACATTGGCGTGTATGCGCTCTCCGTTATGCGCCTCTTTATGGCGAGCCAGCCCGCTGAGGTTGTCTCGCTGGGCAACACCTGTGAGACAGGTGTCGACGTTGCGGGCGGCATTGTCTGCCGTAACGCCGAGCAGCAGCTGGGTGTTGTGAGCCTTACGCTCCACTCCAAGCAGCCCAAGCGCTCGGTCATCAGCTTCGACAAGTGCTATATCGAGGTCAACGAGTATCCGCGCGCCGATCACGCGACCATCGTGTGGACTGTGGACGGCCACCGCGAGGAGGTCCACGCCGGCACCGAAGCTTACGCCCTTTGCTATGAGATGGCCGATCTTGAGAAGGCCGTTGCCGGCGACGACTCCAAGTGCGAGCTGCTGGATTATGCTTCTGATGTAATGGAGCTTATGACCAAGCTCCGCGCCGATTGGGGAGTCGTGTACCCCGAGGAGGAGTAAGCGATGCTTGCGGAAGATAGGCTCAATGCGATCGTGTCGATGGTGCAGCAGGCCGGCTCGGTTACCGTGCCGGAGCTTGCTGAGGCCCTGGGCGTGACGGCGTCTACCATTCGGCGCGACCTGCAGACGCTCGACCGAGCGCACCGTATCGCCAAGGTCCACGGTGGGGCGACGAGTCTTGAGCGCGCGCACGTGACGCGCGACCTAACGATCAGTGAGCGCAGCGACCTCCATAACGACGACAAGGAGCGTATCTGCGCCCGTGCGGCGGCGCTTGTGGAGCCTGAGAGCTTTGTATACATCGACTCGGGCTCGACGACGCTCAGGCTCATCGAGCATCTTCCACACCTTGAAGATGTCACCTATGTGACCGATTCCGTGCTCCATGCTCAGCACCTTGCTTTGCGCGGCATGCGTACCGTGGTGCTGGGCGGCGAGCTCAAACCCGAGACCGAGGCGCTCGTTGGCCCCGATGCCTTGGCAACCTTAGACCGCTACAACTTCAACTGTGGCTTTTGGGGCTCTAACGGCATTGCCGCCGAGCAGGGCTTCACGGCACCCGATATCGAGGAGGCGCAAGTAAAGCGTATCTCGATGCGCCATACCGCCAAACGCTTCGTAATCTCGGACGCCAGTAAATTTGGCATGGTGGCGCCCGTCAAGTTCGCGGACTTCCGCGATGCAACGATTATTACCGCAGGCGAGGTCCCCGCCAAGTACCGGGCAATGGACAACGTCATCACGGTCTAACAGCAGGGGACGGGCTAAGGCCAAAACCACCGCGAAGGCGCCTGTCCCCATTGTGGTGGTTAGCAACGGAAACCGAGTAGTTTTCTCAATAGAAAAGCGGCAACGTCCATCACGGGCGTTGCCGCTTTCGTTGTCTACCGGTTTTGTCTAAGTCTGTAACAACTGGACCGCTAAAAGTGGGCTAGGTGTTACAGATCGAGATACTTCCGAGCCGCACCGTCCCTTTGTCTCAATCTGTAACAGCTGGGACCGATTTTGCCGAGTTACTGTTACAGATCGAGATTTTCCCTTGAGGGAGATTTGAATGTATCGATCTGTAACAGATAGACCGGAAAATGGGTTCTAACTGTTACAGATCGAGACGTTTTGGGACCGCGGCTGAGCCATTGGGGCAAAACCACCACAAAGGTGCCTGTCCCCATTGTGGTGGTTTAGGGTTTCCAGGGGCAAGGGGCTTCGATGTGGATGTGCTCACCGGTTACGGGATGCGTGAAGGACACGCTGTGGGCATGGAGCATGAGGCCGCAAGGACGCGGCGTGCCGTACAGGTCGTCGCCGACCAGGGGGTGATGCTCGCTGGCCAGATGCACGCGGATTTGATGCTTACGGCCGGTGAGCAGCTCGACATCGATATACGAGCGCGTGGGCAGACCTCGACGGCTCTTAAGACGCTTGAGCACCTTCACGCGCGTTTGAGACGGCTTGCCGCTGGCGCCGACGCGCATCTTTCGGCTGTCGTGACGGTCGCGGGCGATGGGCTTGTCGATGAGCTTTTCGTTCCAGTCGATCTTGCCCTCGGCGAGCGCCAGGTAGTGCTTTTCGAAAGCGTGGTCGATGACCATCTGGTCAAAGGCAGACTGCGTCTGCTTGTCGAGCGAGAACAGCACCACGCCGGTGGTGTCGCGGTCCAGGCGGTTGAGCGGCTGCATGTCGGTCGCGGCAAAGCCGTCGCCCATCGCCAGCAGCAGGTCGCTGGCGTAGTCGGTGAGCGTGCGCTCGCCGGTGCCGTCGCCGTGGACGATCATGCCGGCGGGCTTGTCGATGGCCATGAGCCAGGCGTCGCAGTAGAGGACTTGAGGTTCTTCGTTCACGTGTAAGCCTTTCGGTTAGCTGATTCCCACAAACATGCAGCCCGAGGTCGCCCCGCGTAGGCGGGCGGCGGGCTTGCGGCCGGCCTGCGCTGCTTCGACGGCACGACGGACGCGGGCGACGGCACGGCCCACCTCATCCGTCTCGAGCAGCGTTCCGTCCACCATGAGGCGACGCACGCCGGCGTCGAGCAGCTGAGGAACCTGCGGCGTGAGGTCGATGGGGTAGGCATCGTACAGGCGAGAGCGGCCGTGGATGTCGGTGCGGACGGGCATGACCTTTCCGTCGATATTCTTGAGCGAGAGCTTGCGGGCACGCAGGCGGCAGTTGGCGCAATCGTGGATGCAGCCATTGGCAACCTGCAGAATGCAATGCTCGCTTGTCATGACGCGCGGGCGGCCAAAGACGGTGATGCCCAGAGCAGCGGGCGCGGCGGCGCCGAGCGAGACAATCTCGTCGAGCGTGGTCTCGGGCGAGAGCCAAAACGCACCGGCTCCGCGCTCGGCAAGCGCCTCCATGCAGGGCGTGTTGTGCACCGGCAGGCAAGAGCGAATTTCGGCCGTGGCGCCGGCATGCGCGGCTACGGCGAGCTCGGAGATATTGCCGACGGCGACGGTGGCTCCGGCATTGATCCAGGGGTCAACGCGCTCGTGGTCAACAGTACGGCAGACCTCGTCGAGTACGGGCACGATACCCTGCTCAAATGCATCGGCAGGGGAGAGTCCGACAGCCTCGAGCGCATCGGTGGTCATGTAGATGCGCGTGGCGCCCTCGGCACGAGCTGCCTCGGCGGCTTCGGGCGAGGTGACGGTGGCGCAAATCTGCGGCTCATCGCGGTAGTGCTCGGGCGCGGGGCGGGAATCACTGGTAACAATCGCCGGCAGCTCGAGCGTGCGGGCGCGCTCATCATACGGTGCCAGAATGGCCTCCTCGAGCGCCTTGCAGGCGGCAGCGCGCACCTTGTGCACAGCGGAGAAGCCCATGCCGCAGCCCTCATCGAGCGTCACATCAAAGCTCGCAGCCTCAAAGGGCGAGGAGCCCATGCGACCGACGTGCTCCACCAGATCGGACGCCTCGACCGCACGGGTCTTGGCGGCCTCGACGGTAAAGCCCGTGGCCGTTGCCGTAAGCGAAGGGTCGTCACAGCAGGTGAGCGTAACGGTAAACGGCTCGCCCAGACGCGCCACGATAGACACATCTACGGCGCGGCGGCGCAGCACATCGCGCTTGAGCGCGGCGCCGGCGGCGTCGATGGCACGCTGACTGCGAATCACGCGGACGCGGCAGCCCTCGGGCATGCTGCGGGGCACGCGACATTCGATGATGTCGCCCGCGGCGGCATCATCGGCGGCAATGGTGGTCAGGAACTGGTCAAACTCGTTATCGTGACGAAGCTCCAGCAGGTCGCCCTTGCCCACGGGCTCAAACAGCTCAATGCGGGCGATGGCGGCGCGGCGACGGCGGTCGTCGGGCTTGAGTCCGCGTACATCGCGGTTGGCCAGACGGCTGCCCAGCACCGTGCCCACAATCTGGCCGCGGTTGTTGGAGCGCTCGTAGCTCATCATCTCGTCGCCCGAGGTGCCATCCTGGTAGGCGTGCGTAAAGTCGCGGTTAAAGCAGCGCTTGAGCTGTCGCTGGCGGGCGGCATCCTCATCCTTGGAGGTCGAAACATCGGCCAGCATGTCATCAATCTGGTGACGATACACATCGACGATGGAGTACACGTAATCGGGTGCCTTCATGCGGCCCTCGAGCTTGAGCGACGCGGCGCCGGCGTCATACAGACGGCGAACAAGCTGTGAGGTGTTGGTGTCACGCGGGCATAGCGCACGCTCGCGGCCGGCAGGGGAGAGCGAGCGGCCATTCTCGTCGATCAGCTCGTAGGGCAGACGACAGGGCTGAGCGCACATGCCGCGGTTGGCCGAGCGGCCCGCCATGGCAAAGCTCGACAGCAGGCACAGGCCCGAGTAGCAAAAGCAGATGGCACCGTGGCTAAAGACCTCAAGGTCCACATCGGGCGCGGCGTTGTGAATGGCGGCGATCTCGTCGATGGAGAGCTCGCGCGAGAGAGTCACGCGGTCGGCGCCCTGCTCGCGGCACCAGATAGTTCCGCGGTCGTCGTGGATGTTCGCCTGGGTCGAGATATGCGTCTCGATGCCGGGCATGGTGCGCTTGACTTCAAAGAACAGGCCCCAGTCCTGGATGATAAAGGCGTCGGCGCCCAGCGTGGAGCAGCGATGGATGAGCTGCAGTGCATCGCCCATCTCGGACTGCTTGATGACGATGTTGACCGTGACGTAGACGCGCGACCCGGCTAGGTGCGCGGCGCGGCAGGCTTGCTCAAAGGCCTCGTCGGTAAAGTTGATTGCCTTGCGGCGGGCGTTGAAGCTGCCCATGCCGCAGTAGATGGCATCGGCGCCCGCGGCGAGCGCGGCGGCAAAGGGCTCCGGGCCTCCGGCGGGGGCCAAAAGCTCGGGCCTGCGGTTAGTGGTTCGGCTGGCGGTTGCGGTCATATCCTGCCTTTCAAAATGCTCAGATATTCAAAAGTATAGTGACGTCGCTGCGGTGGGCGACGCCCGCAGCCTAAGCAGGACAAAGTCTTCAGCAGCTTGGACTGGCTGCTCAACATGAGAACCGTTCAGCGGTTCGGGGAAACCGTTGGGCGATAAAATATTCTCGCAAGCTGATAATATTCTTGCATCAAACAGAAACCTTGAGTACTATCCCAATCAAGCGCGGTGTTCAGACCGAACTGTGCCTCCCGGTGCGAACACCGCGCTCACGCTCTCTATTTGATTGTAAGGAGAAAAACATGAGCAAGACCGTCGTGTCTTCCGATAACGCACCCGCAGCCATCGGCCCGTATTCCCCCGGTATCCAGGCCGGCAACATGGTGTTCCTGTCCGGCCAGCTGGGCATCGATCCCGCGACCGGCAAGATGCCCGAGGGCGTCGAGGCCCAGGCCAAGCAGTCCCTCGCCAACGTTGAGGCCCTGCTGACCGCTGCCGGCGCCACCTTTGCCGATGTCGTCAAGACCACGGTCTACCTGGCCGACATCGCCGACTTCGCCGCCGTGAACGAGATCTACGCCTCCAAGTTTGAGGCCCCGTTCCCCGCGCGCAGCGCCTTCCAGGTTGCCGCCCTTCCGGCTGGCGGTCTGGTCGAGATCGAGGTCGTCGCCGCTCTCTAAGGCGTTGGCCACAACTAAACATGACATGCAAAAAGACCCTGCAGCGCGTGTGAACTGCCTCCCATTTCTTGGACATGAGAAATGGGAGGCTTTCTTTATGCGCGTTGATTTGAGGGTGAAGCATGATGTCGAGGCCAGGAAGGCGGCCATAGGGCTCTTCGAGCTCGGACACGGGTA
>NZ_JBBNLT010000001.1:0-307371 GCF_040092345.1 Collinsella sp. CLA-ER-H7
CTCCTAACGCCGGCGTGTTGGCACCACCAGCGTAGTGGCGGCGGGGAGGCACGGTGGCCATTATTCGGTGACCGGGATTGGTCAAAATAGTTTGACTATTAGCGGCTAAAATCGCCCGGCGCTAACATCGTGGCGCGAAGGCCGTAGGTGCGGGTCCAGGCGCGCACGAGCATGTCGGAGCTAGCCTTGGTGCTCGAGTACGGCGAAGACGGGTGGTACGGCGTCTCCTCGGTGAACTTCGCCGGGTCGTCGAGCGCCAGGTCGCCGTAGACCTCGTCGGTGGAGACGTGGTGGTAGCGGACGCCGTGCTTGCGGACGGCCTCCAAAAGTCGGAAGGTGCCCTCGACGTTGGTGCGCAGGAAGGGCTCGGGGTCCGCGATGGAGTTGTCGTTGTGGGACTCCGCGGCGTAGTGCACGATCGCGTCGTGGCCCGGGACGATCCTGTCCAGCAGCTTGGCGTCGCAGATGTCGCCGACGACGAGCTCCACGCGGTCCGACGGCAGCCCGGCGATGTTCTCGGGGTTGCCGGCGTAGGTCAGCTTGTCCAAGACGGTGACGTGGACGCCCGGGTGGTTGTTGACCACGTAGTGCACGAAGTTGCTGCCGATGAAGCCGCAGCCGCCCGTGACGATGATGTTGCGGGGTTCAAACGTCTCTGTCATGGACTATCCCCTATCCGCCCCGTCAGCAATCGATTACAACAAAGAAGTTGGTGTAAACGCGGTGTCGCAACGTTCATCTAACGAGAAATGACCTTTGACCTAGAACCTGAAATGACCTAAGCATCAGACCTCAAGAAAGGATAGGGATTGCTACGGGAGGCTCACTGAACCCAATAAACATTGCAAAAGACCCCTTGAATGGCAAGCCGCTAGCCCCCACAGCAAACATCAAATACGTTAAAAAGGCAGCAGTGCATAAAGCAAACCAATTAACTAGGGTGGATAAAATTACCCAATAAGAAATTGGCTTATTTCAAACCCAATATAGTCATCAACTTCATTCGAATAAGCACTTAGCCTATCTCCAATTTTGATATTCCCATAATCGTCAAGTCCTATGTCGTCAAGCAGATTGTTTTCGCTGAGATTCTTAATTAAAGACAGTGGAACGCCAGATCGAATCAAATTGACACTTTTGTCGTCGGAAGCACCATATATGAACATATAGTACTGGCTTTTATCTATTTTGCCGGTCTTATATAGAACCCGAACGAACCTAGACAGAATAAAGCCAATATAATCGTCCTCGGTCTTATACTTTGCGAGAAATAGAGCTGGGAGCTCGGCATCCGCTTTCTGCCTCAAATCTACGTAGCTCCTAATCCCGTCAGCTAGCCCAGAGTAGCTTAGCTCTCCAAAACTTGAACCAACATAGAGAAGGCTCCCTGTTATTTCACTCTTTCTTTTCCAAAATGAAATGTCAGAAGCGAGTCGCTGACGCAATGATTGAGAAGCCTTTCTTTCTAAATAATTTCGATAAAAATCAATCTGTTGCCGCAAAAATGCAACTCGACGATGTGCTCTAGAAAAACTAAAAGGACCATCGTCAATGAAGTACTTACATATGAGCTCAAATACATCGTCATCGATGTTCGGCTCAAGCGTTTCGAGCCTATGAATGATTTCCCCGCTCGACTCAACCCAATTATCGTAAAGTGAGCAAAGGCCCGAGCGATTCAGCAGAATACCCAAATCGTCCTCCGGCTGTCTGCTCGTCTTAATTAAATTATCCTCAAATGCAAGTCGGCGGTTTTCTTCCGGAGTTAGCGAATAGCCTTTAGATTTCTTAATCCGGAGATTATCTTCGCAATCTTTAAAAGATACTTTATGCAGATTCTTAATAGCGTTTTCCATCTTGATTCTAGACCCAGTCCATTTCGAATCTGCAAAAATTACTTGAGGACAGAGTCTTTCAAGATGAGGGGTATCCCCAAATACGTAATTAAGACGAGATGCACGTCCGATCAGGTTAACTAAATCTGCAAGTCTGCATGTTCGTAAGTTGACAATAAATACCGAATCGAATGGTAAATTAATACCTTCCATAATGACTGAATTAGCAAAAATGAATCGAATAGAGCTCAGTTTTGCCGCGCGATCGAGCAAATAATTTTTAATCCCGTCAGGCATCTGGCCATGTAGGTAAATTACGCCATGGCGAAGACACGCTACCTCGTCGTACATGGCGCTCACATGCTCAGACAGAGCCGCAATTACTCTTTCAAGATCAGGTTCGATCGAGATAGCCGGAAGGTTGTTCGCAAAATCCATCGCCGCCTCACGTATTTTTTTGGGGCTCGATAAGAAGACGAGGTTTTTTAAAGTAGCTCGTTTGTACAAGCAATCCCACAGATTTTGATAGCAAGAGTCAGTGCAAAAGGAATTAAAGAACCTGTTATAAGCATGCAAGGTTCCACCATAATCAAGGTGGTAATAACGCGGCTCTTTCATACTTCTGCTTACCTTAAACCCCGAAACATCGAAACCTGAAATTAGAGTTAAATTATCGATATCTTCAATAACTGGGCTAAAGAAATAAAACTTAGCATTTGGATTTCGTAGTCGAGATTCTCTTATCAGGCGCGATAAGAGTAACGACCGATCACCCTTGTTAAAGGCATTATGCGCCTCATCAACAAATAGACTAGTGAATGAAAGAGAAGGATGAGATTCTAATAGGCGAATTGCTCTTTCCTGAGTAAGAACTGCAATGAATTCAGATTCGCCACGATACATTTCGTCATGAGTTATTACTTTTGTGCAAGGGTGACATCTAAATACATCATCGCGAGTTTGAGCTAGCAATGATTTAGTTGGTACCACTATGCAGGGACGATTGCCGCTTCTTTCATCTAGAACGCAATTAACCAGACGCTCGGTTTTACCAAACGAAGTGGGTGCGATGTAGGCAAATCCTTCACCTGTGTGTGAAGAAAAGGAATTATCAGCTAGTTTTTGCTCGAATGTAATAGTCACTTTATCAGTAAATCGATCTTCGACTTCCGTAAGAGCAATGTAATTATTAAAAGTGTTCAAAGAATTCTTATCAATAACTGCTATTGCTTTAGATAACGGATATAAGCCGAGTTCAAATGATAGGTCGTATAAAGGTCTATAATCTCCCGAGCTTAAGGAGTAATTTAAAACTATCCAGTATGCAAACTCACGACTTCGCTGCCTATCAGCATCAGCGAGGCCATACCTCAGCAAAAGAACGGCAGCAGATAGAAGAAAGCTTGATTCTTCATTTGTAAGGCCTTTGCCTAAAAGCAACTTATCGGCAGCGGCATTAAATGCATCAATACTACTGAGTTTTGTAATGGAGCCAATGTCACTCATCTTTATACTCTAACCCCAAATATCGTAGGAATCCGATAAGTGCCGAATGCGAAACGCAAATAATATGCAGCGCAGAGTAATCTCGGTCTTTAAAATATCGACATACGCTATGCGACAATTTATCAACCTGCTCATTGGTTAAAGGCTTGTCAATAAATACTGTACCGCACGGAATCATATTGAACTCGCTGACCTCATGCTTGCAAGCAAGCGTAAAATCATCTGAAAGCGATCTAATCTGTTTTAGAATAGACTCCTCGATTCCAGCAGCAAAAGCATGATTTAAAGCATTTTCCCAAGGGTCATTATTATTAAAATCATTTAATTTATTACAAAGATCACGGTAAGCCTCCTCCACTTTGGAAAGATGCGAGGCACTACCGTTAATTGCAGATTTACTCTCCATTAGCCAGCACTGGTCACCCTTTAAATAAAAGCCATCAAATCCCTTTTTTATCGATCCCTCTTCGAGGTTTGACGCAAGACAAGCCTGCCGATACCCAGCTTGCCCCAAGTAGATATGAAGGAAGAACTCTGCGCAGGAGCCACAAAGCAAAGAACGATCCCCTAGCTTAGATTCATAATAATTTCGAACTTTTCTTTTTGTCACCTCCAAAGACCTCTGCTCTTTTGGGCCAAACCAAATTGACACCAAGCATTCGTCCAAACGTTTGGCAAAATCCTCGTATTCAATGACATTAAAATACGTAAGGCGAATGTGTTCGGATAATTTCTTTTCTAAAACCACTGATAGAAGCATCCAAACACCACCTTCTCGTACTAAATTTTAATCAAACAAAACTACCGGGCATTTAGGGTAATTCCATATTTCTGCATGATAGATCAACGGGCATCTCAAGACCATGAAACAGCATGCCAGGTTTACTAGATAAACGGCCGAGCATTAACCGTTATTGAATGCGCCTCGGGCAAATCCACCTCTATAAACCCCATATATGTATGCCGTGTCTTGAGAAATTGGAATTCCAAATGAAGCATTTGGAACCGACAATGCGCGACCACTCCAGTAACCTAAATTGCTTAAACACGGAAGCCCAGACGGCACTCCCCGCCGCTGCGTACGAACGGCAACATGACAGATACAACAGCTCACGCAACGGCATCACCATTCCGTACGAAGGCTTGCACAAGCCTTGCAACCAAAGTCACGCTCATGAAAATGAACTTCTCACCAAGCGAATCGAACGAAGGAACAAGCGTCCAGCTGTCCAAGACACCATCATCTACCTACTAAAATGCACACCCAAGGAGGTGTACATCGACGACCTGCTGAACGGACATCTCTATATGAATGCAGCCGGCTACTATCATGGCCTACCTGGCGAACAGGGCGATCCGCTCGAGGCGTCCATGGTCCTCCCGGCATGCATCTACGGCAATTACCGCCTGCCCATCTACTGCATGTACACGGTCCGCGAGAACGACATCGTCGACGGTTCTGTCCAAATCCCGAAGCGCATGAACCGGGAGTTCGGATGTGCAGACGGATGGATCGGCATCGTGCGGTACGACAGCTTCGCACGCCTTATAGACAGCCACACCACCGGCGGCGAGGAGGTATACGCCCACGGCGCCATCTCCTATGGCATCCCCGGACCAAAGCTGATCGAGGAAATTTTCCAAGGCACGATCTGCAACCTACTTATCAAAACGCCCAAGTACGCTTACCAGCAGGAATATCGAATCATCGGGTCGAACCCGGTCGAGTGCCGCCTGAGGCCCGATACCAAGCACCCTGGATGCAAAATCGAAGAATATGGCCACGCAGAGCTGGATCTGGGTAGCCAACTCACAGGCTTTTCCTGGAAGACGCCCGTGTCGAGCCTCACGGAGGAACAACACAGACTCGCGCTGGAGCTTCCGCAGCACGCATAGACAACCCAACGCATGCCGCATAGCCGCCAGATGGGGAAACAGAAAGCCACCGCCCCTCCCCATCCCAACATTCCCCAGAAAGTTCGCTGATGTTGACTGGTGTTCCCGTAAAATAAACCGCAGCAAAATATGTGCGGAGTGCTGGCCTGGAGCTGCCTTCGGACCCTATTGGCTGCTCACCGAGAGGCTCCGCTATGAAACGACCCCTTTACTACCTGATCTGCGCGATCGCGTGCACGTCCATGGTCAGCTCGACGATGCCCATGGCAGCCATAGCGGATGCCGCCCAACCTCAGGCAACAGCCGAGCAGCAGGCGCAAGCCGACGCCGCGAGCAGCGACACAGGCAAGGTCGAAGACGACGCCAACACAAATGCGGCAGCAGATGCCGCAGAAGACAGCACCGCAACATCCACCGGCACCAGCGCAGGCAACACGGAAAGTGCTGACGCCACCACCACCGCCGCAACCGACACCACCGCCGCAACCACCACCCCCACCCCATCCCTCCGAGCCCAAACCACCCCCACGCCCGAGGCAATCTCCACCGCGACAGAAACCGGCTACGCCCACTCCGCCACCGCAACCCAAAACGGCGTCACCCTCAACGTCTCGTGGAACGACGCCCCCGCGGGCACCGCGACGACCTTCCACGTAACCCAAACCAGCGGTTCGTCCCAGGCCAAGGCGCGCATGGACGTGCCCACCCATTGGGACGGCGGCAGCCATGAGAGCGTTTGCGACCCGTCGCGCGCGGCATGGGGCAGCTACTACAGTCTTGGCGCCGCGGGCCACGACTTTACCTTTGACTTCACGGCATCGGGCACGTAGCGCATCTACTTCTACTTTATGGACAACGACAGAAACGACCCCCAAAACGACAAGGGGATCTACTACCTGCGCACCACGGCGGAGGTGGCCGTAAACGACGCCGCCCGCCCAAGCGTCACGCAGATCGTCAACGACGCAGTGGCCCAGTGCAGGCAAGAGACAAACGGCTCGGAGTACGACATGGCGCTGTGGCTCCACGACTGGACGCTCGACCAGCTGGAGTACGACCGCAACCTCAACTGGTGCTCAGCCGAAAGCGGCCTCACGCGCCACCAGGGCACCTGCGAGAGCTACCAGCGCATCTACTCCAAGCTCCTTGACGCCGCGGGCATCGCCAACGGCCGCATCACCGGCAACGGCCACACCTGGAACGCCGTAAAGATCGATGGCAAATGGTGCCAGATGGACATAACCTGGGACGACACCAGCGACAACTGGTACGGAGACCTGGACCAGCGCCATCTGTACTTTGGCCTGACCGACGAGCTCATGGCAATCGCCCACTTCGACCACGCGGCAAACTACCAAAAGGACGGCTACGCCTACCGCTCGACCGACCTATCCAACAATTACTTTGTGCGAAATGGCAAAGCCGAAGAATGGGCGGAGAAGTATGCCGACCGAATTCAGCAGCACTTGGATGCCAGGGAAGAGAGTTTTTCCATCGATGCCGACAACCAGTTGTTCCCGCCGAGTAACTCGGGGATTCAGAACGGGATCGTTGCTTTTGCGATGAATCCGAGAGTGCGGAAGGCTCAAGGCGCGGAGGTTGAGCTAACCGCGACTTCGAACATCGGCAAGGAATCGATCAGCAAATGGAGCGCTAAGTACGTCCTAGCAGCAAATTAACAAAACGCAGCATAAGAAAAAATCATCGAGGACGGCGCACACCGCGTCGCGTCCTCCCTCGACGGGGGGATGGCCATCGCGGTCACCGCCTCGGGCCGCTCCCTGCCGTCGGGCGCGGGCGCGCTGACGTTCGAGCGCGACGGCGCCACAGGCCTCTACAGGATCTCCTCGGGCGGCGCGCCGCTGACCGAGTCGGGCGACCGGGCGGTCCTGGCCGAGGCGGACGGCTCCGCCTCACAACTCTGGCGCGTCTCGGCCTGCGAGGGCGGCTACGCCATCGTGTCTGCGTCGGGCATGACGCTCGACGACTTCGCGCAGTCGACCTCCGAGGGCAACCGAGTGTGGCTCTACGCGCACAACGGGGCTGCCGACCAGGCGTGGCTGCTCGCGGACCCGGCGCTCCCCGCAGCAGACAGGGTCGAGACGGCATAGGATATCAACAGTATTCCAGATTCTAGGACGCAGGGCCGACTCGCTCGGATCGGGCTCTACACCAACTTTCTCGACGCTACCCAAAATGGGTGCCGAGGCTCATACTTGTCCCGACACCCATGTGCAATTTCTTCGGTACTGTTTCACAATATTCTGCAGTGCTCAAACGAACAAAACCCAATCAGGCACCGCTTAAGCAGATTGCTTACGCTTTCCAACTACCTTCATGCCCTTGCGTGCAATGTCTAAGAGACCATTCCTGAGAACGAATAGAAGGACAAAGAAAAGCAGGGACTCCGCAATTAGAATCCCATGAGAGAACGGTGCGAAAGACAGAGCCACTTGGGCGCCAATCAGAACAAAGCTGGCAGCAATCTCTCCCCTGTGAAAATCAAGTTTAATAAACTTACGTGTATCACGCGCACGCACCGCGGCGATAACGGCATAGCTAATAGCAGTAGCGCCAGCAGCGCCCATAATTCCAAACGCCGGAACAAGAAGCAGAGTGAGCGCTATGTTAACGATTGCTCCGATAGCAGTTGTAGAGAAGGCCTTCTTGCTTTCTTTAGTAACGACATACGTTGTTCCAAAGAAAGCGGCAACGCAGGAAAAGAGATTGGCAAGCGATAGCATAGCAACTGGCTGCCACGAGCCTTCATACGACGAGCTCATGAGGAACGTGTAGACGGGGTAAGCAGACGCAGCGATAAGGGACGATGCCACAGCAAGAACCACAAAGATATAGCGAAAGACCGTCGACTGAAACCTAGCATTATCCGCAGATTCTCGTTCTTCAATTGCCGAAATCTGCCATGCCTGCATGAAGATATTGTAGACGATGTTCACGATTTGGGGGATCTTCTGGGCAACGTTGTAGATACCGTTTGCGCTGGCGCCAATAAAGAACAGTATTACATACCTATCGGAAGCCGACATAATCCACCACATAAGCGAGTTCGGAATTAGAGGTATGCAGTAGGTCAACATGGCATTTAGCGCATGTCTATTTAAGCTGGAGAACGATAGGTAATTCCAAAGCCTACTGGAAACGATGATATGCAAAGAACCGATAAATTGCGCTACGACCATAGAAGCAAGGTATCCGCCAACACCTAGATGCCATACCGCAAGTGCAAGTACGTTCGAAAAGGCAGTAACAAATGTAATGACCACTCCATTAGCGGCGAATGCCTTTGAATTGCCGATTCCGCGAAGAAGCTGCATGAATACGTAGTTGAAACTGGTCAAGCAAAGCAAGAGCAAGAAATAGACAACGTTATCACCAATGACGCTGAACATGCGAAAAAACGGGAACAGCAACCAGCAAATAACCCAACCAGCAATAACAACAAGCAGCGAATTCGACGCAATGGTTTTAACATCGACTTCCTTTGAAACTGTAAAGCGAAGAACAGCTTCGTTCATGCCAACCATAGCAAACGGGACGAGCAAATTGACCGTAGTGGTAACAAGGTCAGCTGTGCCATACTCTGCGGTCGTTAAATAATAAGTATAAAAGGGAACAATGAGAAAGGTAATAACCTTGCTACCCAGGTTCCCAATAAAGAAAACCACAGAGTTCTTGACTAATTTCTTATATTTACTTTCTGCAGCCATCTGTCTATCCAAACCATATAGCAAAAACAACAAATACGGCCTACTTGCCGAGTATCCGTTTGAGTTTTCGCCTCACACGAATCAAAAATGTATCCTCAAAGCTCCACCTCGAAGAAAGCCCCCTTATGCTCGCACCGTCGGCAAGGGCATGCAAAAACTTATTTCTTTGTGGATGAGGGGCTACGGAAGTAGCAAGCGCAGGGTTCCCGCCAATCACCTCGTCATAGCTAGAAGGCCCTATTTCAAGCTCAGGCGATACCCTGTCGAACCATTTCTTGCCTTTGTCGGTATTGCACAGAACGGCAGAGACCCCCATAGAGGAATCGACTTCGGGATGAATAGAGGGAAATCCCCAAAAATCACCGAGAGTTAAATCTGAACCGCAAGAGCGCTTTGCCGGGCAATCAAAACATGAAGAACGTAACGACGCGTTGTCCAAAAATGCTCTCATATACCAATCGTCACCAAAGCGACCACCTAAGACGCGTTGATCGTCTTTCTCCGTCCTTGCGTAGTAAAGGACGGAGTAAGACGACCATCCGGTCGTCTTACTCCGGAAATTGACATCATCAATTGCAGAGTTTTGGGCAGAAGACTGGAATTCAATCCATTTTCTCCAGAGCAGAGGCGATGGGGCGCCGTGGCAGATAACGTCAGCAGAAATAAAAAAAGCGGAATCTGCTAGCTTGCCCAGATAGTTCCTCATGCCGGAAACCTGGCAAGCAGTGCCCGTAAAGAAAACTAAGCGTTCCGCCAGAAGATAGTCCTTAACCTCTCGATAAAGAGAAGCAGGAATCTCGCTTTGGACATATTTTGATCGTTGGAGTCTTTTGAGGCCCTCTAAATCAGTAACACACTCATGTCGAACCGTATGGCAGTGCTCCTGGAAAGAAGCCCCGACGACAACGCCATCGGACTTAATAGCAGCATCGGCAAGCACACCAAAGAGCCCTCCAGACGATGATTGCTGGAGAACATCACTTGAAAGAGACTTGGCCCAAGACACTTCAACAGGTTCGACAACGGGATTGCGACTTAATACGGGGCAAGTCAAGTCACAAGCACCGCACCCGATACATAGGTCGGAATTGAAGCTGGGCCTTAAGAAGCCCACCTCGTCCGGCGTCATCGAAAGACATCCCTTCGGGCATTTGGCAGAACAGGCGCCGCATCCACAGCAGGAATCACCCAGAGAGATGATTTCTGGTGCCCTATCAGCCCTTCCCGACTGTTCTTGCTGAGTCATTCTCATTTCCTCTTCTTTACGGCACGCAATGTTGAATTAAATGCCCTCGAAACAATTCGTGGAGCGTTAAGATACATCGCTCTACGCACCCTATCGACACCACTTAGCTGAGAACTGTCACACTCGGTAAACCTAATAGCGTTAAATAGTCGATCTTCCTCGTTCGAGCTCATTTGGCCCGAATCGACACCCATTCCAAGAATCCTCAAAGCCTCATGAACCTTGAAATGACGAAGATGACTAACGATCTCAGGACTGTTCCCTGGATAACCAATCATCTGATCAATAGCATCGAGAGAGCTTAGCAAACTATGATTGAAGCCGCTGGTGGTAGCGCTTCCAGGGCGATCCAAAATATTCCACAACGCAAGGGGCTCATAGTGAAGGCCGCGACATTCCTTAAGATAGTTAAATACAAAAAGACCATCCTCGGTATGGGCAATCCGCTCATCAAACCTTATGCCGCACCGTTCAATTAACTCACGAGAAAAAAGTTTATAGCAGGAACTGCCGATATGTATCGAATTGTAAACTCCAAAGCGGAGAATAGCGGCATCGGAGGATAGGTCCTCAATGGACATGTCGGCAATCTGATTGCCGCAAACCTCCAAACCGTTAACCACAGAAACAAAATTTGCATCTGCAGCAATTAGAGCGCCCGGTTTAAGGCTTTGCATCCGCATCATCTGCTCACATGCTTCAGGTTCAAGCCAGTCATCAGAGTCGAGAAAGATAACATAGTCACCAGTCGCAAGATTCAACGCATGGTTGCGCGCGCGAGAGACACCGGAGTTTTCTTGGCGTGAAAGCACCACTCTTGAATCAGCAGAATACGTCTGGAGAACACTCCATGTGCCATCAGACGACCCGTCGTCGACAACGACAACCTCAATGTCCTCATACGTCTGGGAAAGAGCGGAAGAGACACCGCGCCCGATATAATTCTCAACATTAAATGCGGGAATAATTATCGATACTTTGCCTTTCATAGGCGGCAACTACCCCAATTCTTTGTAACCGAATTTATATTTAAGCCGCTCGTGAGGAGCCAAATTGTTCATGAAACGAAGCCACTGAAGTATTTCCGCCGTTGCGTCACCAAACCCTGGAATGCCATTCGCCATCTGGGAAAGCCAAATAGAGCCTCCCCTAATATTGGCTTCAATAACAATCGGCGCGCCATCTTCCCCGATGGTAAAGTCCCAACTGATAAGGCCCATTTGAGGCATCAACGAATGCATGCGCTTCGCCGCATCAATAGCACCGGGAACACCAGCAATCTTATATCCCTGAAAAACAACCCCCGTGTCAGGATGTTTCTCGAACCGATCATTAAACTCAGTAAGGGCCGATGGTGCAAGCAAACCTTCATTTGAAATGCCAATGAACATGCCGCCAGCATGCGCATTATCCACCGCACTCTTTCCGCGACCAATCCTCATCAGCAGAGGTAAAGAACGGAGTTCGCCTTGCCAGCGGTATGTCATAATCCTCAGCGTATTAACGCTCTCAGGATGTAATTTAACCACTGAAGAATGGCATGAGATTACTTCTTGAACTGTAAAATCACTGCCGAGCAATTCGAATAATTCTTCAGCAGTAACACCCGTCGCAGCATCGACACCGGAAGCAAAGCAATAAGACCCGCAGCCTTCGCCCGAACAAGTCCCTACGGTCGGTTTTGCAAAGCAAGCACCACAGTTGCCAATTAAATTAAGTGCTGTCTCTTTGGAAATCTCTTTGAAGTCGGAATTGCGAAGAACCCCAGACGTGCTTGTAACGATTGGACGTGGAGTTCTAACCCCAGCTCTTTCGGCAAACAATGAAAGAAGATTCTTATCCTCAAATACGGTGGCATACGCCACCGGCATATTCATATATCGTTCAAACTCAGGGATAAACAGGAGTTCTGGAAAAAACCTAACATCGAACTTGCCAGAAATCGCAAGATTATGCCGATGCCATGTGTAAGGGATTTTTCTACCATAGTTCTCAACATAAAACTTGTCGATGGCACGCATTTGCTCGGAAGAGAGCTCGACATCGCTGAGAATAGATTTTCTTTTGGGATCTTTAAACTTTGCAATTTCTGCCTGTCGAGCGCGATGAATCTTAACGTTCTCCAAGACATCATATAAGCCATCTTTAACATCTGATTTGAGAGACATGTGTTCTCCGATAACTGAAGGGGACGAACTTAACGTGACAAAGCGTCTAATAAGTATGAATTGGAATCGGCTCTGCGCATATCAATCGCATGGCCAACTCCTGAATAGTCGCAGCTAAGCGCACTCGTCGCACTTGAAAGGCCCCACCGCTCCTCGAGACCGCACATCCGCAGCAAGGTGTTAATGCGACTGTTCATGTTTGAGCCGTTCGCATGCTTGCGATCAAAAACGACAAAGGGACGGTTAAACAAAATCGAAAAAACCGACGCATGAAAACTATCGGTTAAGACACAATCGGCCTTATCGATATAAGATAGGAAATCCGAAGGATCACCGCCAAAATAGCGGCACTTAGGATTCATGTAGTCAACAATTTCATACCCGAGTGACTTCAACTCCGCCGTCAATTTAACCTGAGCATCAGACTGCTCGCCAAGATTAAATTGAAATACGTACTTCTGCTTGCAAGCCACAGGCTTTTCTATCTTACGCCATTGATTTGCAGTCAAAAGCATGGTCGGATCCAGGGTAACCGGCACTTTTCGACCAGTCAGTTCCTCTACAATGCGAGCTCCGGCATCTTCTCGCACACTAATATCCGAATAACATTCAAGAGCTTCCTTAAAGGAAGACGCCCAATTCTCGGGAAGAGATGCCAGACCGAAACTGGCAGAGTAAGCTACTCGCTTATTGGCATCGGCAAATTGAAGAAGATAATCATTGGCGCATCTGCACTCCAACGAATCGCCCCACCAAAGGGGATTCCAGA
This sequence comes from Collinsella sp. CLA-ER-H7, assembly GCF_040092345.1. Lineage (NCBI taxonomy): Bacteria > Bacillati > Actinomycetota > Coriobacteriia > Coriobacteriales > Coriobacteriaceae > Collinsella > Collinsella sp. CLA-ER-H7. The sequence continues at coordinate 13,149 of NZ_JBBNLT010000001.1, forward strand.
CCTGGTCACTTCCGACAACAAAATAGTCGTACTCATCATTCAATTGAGTCGAAAGACCACTGCCGTTCGTTGAAATAATTCTTGTAGGAATTAGAGATTCCGTAAACTTAGAAAAAGCGGTATCACGACCATGCTCCTTTTTAGTCCTGAGCCTTATCGCACCGTTCTCTTTTTCAAAATACTTGTGAAAAATGGATTTAAGTGCAGATGATTTTTCAAGAGTAACGAGCGTATCTACATCATGTCCCATTTGGCTCAAAACGGTATGAAGTGCATAATTCTGAAGTCTATTGCCGTAATTAAAATTACCGAATAGTGTAACGATACCAATTCTCATATTAATAATCACCTTATCGTGCTTCTAAACGAATTATTGATCCCCATAGGCAAGCGACAAATCAATGAGCGATCCGAGCCATAAATCGTTTTTCTCATCAATGGGGTCAAGTCCGGCCCCATTAAACAGCGTTAACTCTCCGAAAACCAAGCGATTGCCCAGAACGTACCAATCACAACGCACTTGAGGAATTCCCCTGGTGAGGACACTACTCAACTCAAGCATTTTCTCAAGCTTTTCAGGACGCTCAACCTCAACAGGAGAAACTGGAATGCCAGCCCAATCAATGGAGACTGGATTCCAATCCTGATCGTAATAGTTGCAAGTATGTTCACCAAACCTGCCCCTATGCACCTCAATAAGGCGAGGATTTCCGTTGAAGCACGTGACTTTATAGTCAACCAGGCCAGTATCGAGACCTTCATCCTCAAGATATTCTTCCGCCATGACCATTGGGGTAACATCCTTATAGGGCCACTCCCTTGTCCACCAAAAATAATTACTATTGAGGTGTCTACGAAGAACTCTCTTGGCCACAGCAAAATCAAACGTGGATTTGTCGCGGCAGATAGCAACTCCCCCGCTGTCATGATTCGTCTTAAGTACGAATTGATCGGGAAGATTCTCGAGACCTATGTTCTCAACACAGTTCCAAGAGCCATAAGTCTTAGACACGTATTGGGCGCCGATTTTGTCAGCAACCCACTGCTTAACGGCCAGCTTATCAACAAGGACATTGTAGAGAGGGTTACGATCATGAAGCTTTAGCCAGTTCAGCTTCTCGTTAAAGCCTTTTGGATTATCAAGATTGATATTCTTTCCAATCAGCGCCCTATACATTAATTTTAAGTGAATCTCATCAGGCAAGCAGCGAGTCCATCCCCATTTTGAGATTAATGAGTAAGCTCTCATAGGATGCTTCAGATACTGAACTGCCTTACTAATTTTTCCCATTAATTATCTCCGTTGCTCTTACGCAGCCTTTTGGCGGGAAATTGAATTCCACCGGAGGCTGCAAGTTATCGCGATAGCAAAGAAATACGTAATCAGGTTTGGAATCGTTGTGAATAGAGCTCCGCTCGTGAACGCGTAGCTTAAAAAGAAAACCTGAATGCAAAGTGAAAGGCGTAGAAAAGCTTTTTGTTGCCCCTCCACAACCCTCGAAATAGTCGTGAAGGTCAATACAAAACTTGTTAGACAGCCAGCAAGAACCAAGGCAGTTCCAAAAAAACCGGTTTCATATAAAAGGTTAAGGAGCTCATTGTGCGCCATATATGTAATAGTAAAACCGTCAGGCCAACGATAGCAGTAGCTAGTCCAGCCATGACCAAATAAGGGCGCCTGGGAAAGGCCATTAAGGGCGTAATTCCAAAGAAAGGTCCTATTGTTAACGTTATCCTCGAAGCTGGTACCGCTGGAAAAGGTTGAATTCAATCTTTCAATTGTCGCCTCAACGCCAGGAACAAGAGGCGCAAGGATGGCCACGGCAAGCAGCATCAATACTGTGACTCCAATAGCCTTTAGATATTTATGGCTATTGCCAGAAAGCAAGTAAACAAAACCAATAGCAAAAATCCCGCACAACAAATGAGCCCTTTTTGTAGTCAAAACAAGAGCAATAAAGAAAATTAACGCAAGAATTCCGTAGAACCGTTTAGCTGAACTTGATTCGCTGCCATAAAAGGACATAGAGGAAGCGAGTATTAAGCCTATCGTGCAGAAAGTTCCATTATGACTATAGTGTGACGCTAAGCCCGATCGATAGTCCATTGCCATTGGCACATTTGAATAAAACGTCGGTTTTATAAAACCAGTATAGAGCTGAGGCGCTACATAGCAGGCAATAGTTGCCAATGCAAAAATGAGTAACACCCCAATAAAAACTTTAACGGCAGGCAGAATCCAATTAGGGTTTTCAACTGCAAAATAACTAATAACAACTACGGAGACAAGGGCAATAGTTGCAGAAAGGTCATAACCACCGCCCAGTACAAATCCGATAGCAGCCATGACAGCAACCGCGCCCCATGGCAATAGCGGCACGATTGCCCTCAGATCAAAGGACATAACCCTGCCACTTCGAACAGCAAGGGCAATCATCAGCATGATGCTCAAAGCAAAAATAACAAAACTAATTCTATAAGTTATCAGAGAAGAGCAATAAGCAAATAAGCAGACGAAAAGAGTTATAACGCCAAACGCAAATTCACCTTTGCCCCGCGTCTTCGGGCAATGCAAGCTTAGATACCTCCTCTTGCGAGTAGAAAAATAAGATGACTTGTCTTCCAAGCAAAATAACTAAGAAGAGACTTGCTATCTTCACGAAAATAGTAAGATCAGATGCCGACAACGCTATAGCCCTACAGCGCCTCATGCGTCTCGTAAACGTGCGCGTCAGCCTTGGACGCCTCGGACAGACCGTCGTTGATCTTGGCGCATAGGTCGCAGGTGGAACAGGCGTCGAGCTGCTCCTTGGTCACGCGACCCTCCTCGTAGTCACGGACGACCTTGAGCTCGTGCATGTCGTAGGGTCTCTTGGTGAACAGGGCCTTCACCTTGTGCTTGAGCACCCACCAGCCGGGCTTCCAAATGTACTTGTGCATGGCCGGGCTCACCGAGCCGATCATCCAGCAGTTGCGGTCGCAGTGGCGGACCTTCGCGCGGACCCTCTCGGCCTGGTCGGAGTTCCAGAGCTCGTCCCAGGACTCCTCGTTGAGGTTGCCCATGACCTCCTTGTCCTTGGTGCCGTTGCAGGGCATGACGTCGCCGTAGGGGTCGATGAAGAAGGTGTCGAACGCCATGTCGCAGGGCAGCAGGCGCGGCTGGCCGTAGATGTAGTTAATCAGGCCGTGGTTGAAGTAGGCGCGGAACCACTTCTTGGGGCTGTTGGACTTGAGAAGCTCGTTGACCAGGTCCTCGAAGTTCTTGGCCACCATGGGGCGGTCGTGGATGATGTTCTTTGCCTCGACGAAGTAGAAGCTGTTGTGCAGCGACGCCGTGGCGAACTCCATGCCCAGCTCGTCGGAGATCTTGTAGAGGGGCACCAGGTCGGGCGCGTTGAGGTCCTGGACCGTCATGCCGAAGCCAACGTCGGGGTGCTTGAGCTCGACGAGCTTCTTGAGCGTGGCGTAACCGCGGTTGTATCCGTTATCTAGGCCTCGAATCTTGTCGTTGGTCTGCTGCAGACCCTCGATGGAGATGCGGATGCCGACATTGGGGAACTCCTCGCACAGGTCGATGATGCGGTCGGTGAAGAAGCCGTTGGTAGAGATCACGATGCGGTCGGACTTCTTATAGAGCTCGCGAACGATGTCCTTGAGGTCCTGGCGGATGAAGGGCTCGCCGCCGGTGATGTTGGTGAAGTACATCATGGGGAGCTTCTTGATGGTCTCGATGGAGAGCTCCTCCTCGGGGCGGCTCGGAGCCTTGTAGCGGTTGCACATGGTGCAGCGCGCGTTGCAGCGGTAGGTGACGATGACGGTACCGTTGAGTTTCTTTTCGGCCATGTGGATTAGTCCTCTTTCTTAGCGTAGGCAGGGTTCAGGATCGCTTCGAGCTTTTCGAGATGGTTCTGCGGTGTATATTTCGTAAGCACGGCATTGCGGCCATTCATGCCCTGGCGTTTGGCCTCATCCGGATTCTCCAGGTAAATAGCGATGGTTTTCGAAAGGGCATCAACGTCGCCCAGGGGAAGCACGGATCCCGTCTCCCCGTTCTCCACCAGCTCCGGCATGCAGCCGATATCGAAAACGACAACCGGCTTGCCATGTGCGTAGGCCTCTAGCACGGTGTTGGGCATGTTCTCAAACCAAGTCGATGGGCAGAGAACGCAAGCGGCGCCGTCAATGAGGCGCTCCTTCTCCTCGCCCTTAACGAAGCCTACGAAATCTACGCGGTCCGATATGCCGGCCTCTTCTACAGCCGTTTTAATTGACGCAGCGTACTCGTCGTCGGTACGACCAGTGATCTTGAGCCTAACACCGCTATTGCGCATGGCGGCATCTACGGTTAGATCAACGCCCTTTTCGGGGCTGATCCTACCAAGATAGAGAGCATACTTTCCCGCGGTAGGACCGTCCTCAAGCAAAGAAGGAGCCGTAGTAAACGTCGGAACAACATTGATTTTCTCCCCCGACACACCGGACTTTTCCAGAAGAGACGCCGTGAATGCAGAGGGACAGACAAATGCATCAACATAATCAAACAGGCGCTTGCGGCGGTGGAACTTCATTGACGCGATACGCACTGCAGTTGTGGCCCTCGAACCGTGGCAGCAGGACATATCGGCGGCTTTAGAGTAATCGCCGTTGATACAAGCCGTACAGACCTCCCCGTTGCAGAGAAAATCGGAACGGGGGCACATAATATTGAAATCCGAAAGCCTGTGGACAACCCTTACGCCTTCATCGTGACAAGCCTTGAAGATACTTGGAGAAAGCGCGTTAATCTGCTGCAGGACGTAGACGACGTCCGGCCTCTCGTCCCGGATAAGACGTCGCAGATTCTTATATGCCTCGCGGTTATAGAAAGCGCAGGAGAGCAAACGAGCGACGTTCTTCGGAGTCTTTTTAACGTTGTTAAAGTAGGCGTCACCCGACTCGCTCTTCCCATGGGGAAAATAACGAGAATATGGCGTATCCTCATTGAGCGGGCTGCGGACCGAAAACGGAATAACAGTATGCCCGGCGTCTTCGAGAAGGCGCTTAACGTTGAACATATAAATCTCGGGACCGCCCGAGACATAGTAGCGATAATTCGCCAAGATTATCTTCATCGGGCCTCTCCTTGATAAAGCTCGAGGGTCCGTTCGACGACGGAATCCCAGTCATAGTTATTTCTCACGCGCTCGCGAGCACTCTCGCCAAGCTTGTTGGCCCTTTCCGGATTATCCAGAAGGCTGCGAAGGACGCGAGTAAGCTCAGAAACGTTGCCTTTGGCAAAAGTTACGCCGGCGCTTCCAAGAACGTCAGCGCATTCGGGCACATCGCTCGTAACGCAACATGTCCCGTAGGACATGGCTTCCATAAGAGAAAGTGGCATACCTTCCACATCGGAAGGGAGCACGTAGACATATGCATTCGAATAAAGCTCGGCGAGAAGGTCACCCGTGACGAATCCGGTAAAAATAACGCGCTGGTCAGAACCAGCCCGCTTTCTAAGCTCAATCCCAAATGCATCGGTGTCTGAACCTCCGCCAGCAATGACCAAGCGCTTATCGGTATCGAGCTGACGGAAGGCATCGACGAGTAAATCACCGCGCTTCTCGGGCACCAGTCGACCGAGATACAAGATATAGTTGCCACGGGTCAGGCCCCAGCGCCCAGCAATTAAACTGGCATCAATACGCTCGCGGATTTCCACTCCATTGTGTATTAGAGTGGCCTCGCGACCGTATTCCTGCTTGAAATAGGCCTTCGCAGACGACGATAGAACAATCAGCTCATTCGATTGGGCTGCAGCCGCCTTCTCGCCCATCTTGATATAAGTGCTAGCAAGTCGTCCCCACTTGGCTCGCTGCCAATCAAGACCGTGGATCGTTGCAACGGTGCGAATTCCTGCCCGACGGGCAAGTGGCAGTGGGACACAAGGTCCCTCGGCGTGGTAATGAATCACGTCGGGACGGTCCTTAATCGCCTGACGAGTCGCAAAATAGGACGAAGAAAGTGCAGCGAGGCCCTTCTTATCAATTGTCTTTACCGGCACAATACGAACACCGTCAACGATGCGCTCGGAAAGGGATGTCGCCTCGCCGGTCATTACGTCGGAACCAGAGCGATCGTAACATGTAACCACATGCCCAAGAGCAGCCATACGACGCGCCAGTTCCGTAACAACGACTTCGACCCCACCTTCGCGAGAGCCAAACCGCTTATGACCAATCATTGCGATTCGCACGCTAGCAACAACCCCCGTTATACTCGCGATACCACTTGGCGAAGGCTCTCAGGCCGTCCTCGAGCGGGGTCGCGGGCTTGTAGCCCAGGTCGCGCTGGAGTGCCGTGGTGTCGGCGTAGGTGACGGGCACGTCGCCGGGCTGCATCGGCACGAGTTGCTTATGCGACTCGAAGTCGTAGTCGGCGGGAAGCACGCCCTCCTCCACCAGAACGCGCTGCAGCGTGTCGACGAAGTCGAGCAGGTTCTCGGGGTGCGAGTTGCCGATGTTGTAGACGCGGTGCGCGGCGAGGGGCAACCCGTCCTCGCCCATCTCCACCTCGGGCGCGGCGTCCATGACGCGCCTCACGCCCTCGACGATGTCGTCTACGTAGGTGAAGTCGCGGCGGCAGTCGCCCATGTTGAAGATCTTGATGGTATCCCCGCGGCGCAGCTTCTCCGTGAAGCCGAAGTAGGCCATGTCGGGCCTGCCCATGGGACCGTAAACCGTGAAGAAGCGCAGGCCGGTGGCCGGGATGGAGTAGAGCTTGGAGTAGGCGGCGGCCATGAGCTCGTTGGACTTCTTGGTGGCGGCGTAGAGCGACACCGGAGAGTCGACGCGGTCCTCCTCCGAGAACGGCACCTTCTTGTTGCCGCCGTAGACCGAGCTGGAGCTCGCGTAGACCAGGTGCTTGACCGGGTGGTGGCGGCAGGCCTCGAGCACGTTGAAGAAGCCGACGAGGTTGCTCTCCAGGTAGGCGCGCGGGTTCTCGATGGAGTAGCGGACGCCCGCCTGGGCGGCGAGGTTCACCACGATGTCGAAGCCGTTCTCCGCGAACAGACGCTCAATGAGAGCGGCATCGCACAGGTCGCCACGAACGAAAGTGAAGCGGCTCTCAGGGTCGGCCTCGGCCAACATGCGAAGGCGCGCGTCCTTGATGCCGGGGTCATAGTAGCTGTTGAGATTGTCGAGTCCGACAATCACGTAATCGGTTTCCTCGAGCAGCTTCTTGACGAGGAACGCTCCGATAAAGCCGGCGGCTCCGGTGACGAAGACTTTTTTATTTGCCATTCATACCACCTAGTCTCGTTTGAACAGGTCGCGTGTATAGACCTTGTCCGCCACGTCCGCGAGCTCGTCGCTCCAGCGGTTGGCGACGATCACGTCGCAGCCGGCCTTGAAGGCCTCAAGGTCGTGCGTGACCTTGGACCCGAAGAACTCCGGCGCGTCCAGCGTGGGCTCGTAGACCACCACGGGCACGCCCTTGGCCTTCACGCGTTTCATGACGCCCTGGATAGAACTCGCGCGGAAGTTGTCGGAGTTCGACTTCATCGTCAGGCGGTAGACGCCCACGACCGGCTTCGGCTTGCCCTCGTAGACGCGGTCCCACACCATCTGCAGCACCTCGTCGGCCACGAAGTCCTTGCGGGTGCGGTTGGCCTCCACGATGGCCTCGATCAGGTTCTGGGGCACGTCCCTGTAGTTGGCCAGCAGCTGCTTGGTGTCCTTGGGCAGGCAGTAGCCGCCGTAGCCGAAGCTGGGGTTGTTGTAGTGGCTGCCGATGCGCGGCTCCAGGCACACGCCGTCGATGACGTCGCGGGTGTTGAGGCCGCGGACCTCGCAGTAGGTGTCGAGCTCGTTGAAGTAGGCCACGCGCAGCGCCAGGTAGGTGTTGGCGAAGAGTTTGACGGCCTCGGCCTCGGTGGTGCCCAGCACGAGCTCGGGGATGCCGATAGTTCCGTCAGCGTTCACGCGCCCCAGCTCGGCGGGGTCCGCGCCCTGTGCGAGCAGGCGTGCGAAGCGCTCGGCGGCCGCCACGGCCTCGGCATCCTCCTTGGGCGCGCCCACCACGATGCGGCTGGGGTGCAGGTTGTCGTAGAGCGCCTTGCTCTCGCGCAGGAACTCGGGGCTGAAGAAGATCTTGCTGTCGCCCAGCCTCTCACGCAGGCCCGCCGTATAGCCGACGGGGATTGTCGACTTGATGACGATCCAGGCGTCCGGGTTCACCGAGCGCACGGCGGAGATGGCGGCCTCGACGGAGGAAGTATCGAAGAAGTTCTTATCGGAGTCGTAGTTGGTGGGCGTGGCGATGACGGCGTAGTCGGCACCCTTATAGGCCTCTGCCACGTCGACGGTGGCGTGTAGGTCGAGCCCGCGCTCCCCCGCCTCGGCCTCCGCCAGGAAGCGCTCGATCTCGTCGTCCTGGATGGGCGAAACGTAGTTGTTGATCTTCTCGACCTTCTCGGGCACGATATCCAGCGCGTGCACCTCGTTGTGCTGCGAAAGCAGGACGGCGAGGGACAGGCCGACGTAGCCGGTTCCGGCGACGGCAATCTTCATTTTCTTCTCCGATTTGGTTCGTGCAACTGAACTGTTCATTAGTACGCATCGCTCCCGTTGAAGACTTCCAGAACCGTGAGGAGGACGATCTTGAGGTCCATGACGATTCCGCGCTTGGCTATGTACTCGAGGTCCCGGCGGACCATGCCGTCGAAACCGGTGGAGTTGCGCTCCGTAACCTGCCAGAGCCCCGTAATACCTGGTTTCACTGCTAACCTCTGCAGGTCGTACTCGGTGTACTCAGCTACCTCATTCGGCAGCGGCGGACGCGGGCCCACCACGGACATCTGGCCCAGAAACACGTTCAGGAACTGCGGGAACTCGTCAATGGAGTGCTTGCGGATGAACCTGCCGATCCTGGTGACGCGCGGGTCCTCCTTCATCTTGAACATGGCGCCGGCGATCTCGTTCTGCTCCTTGAGCTCGGAGAGGCGCTCGTCGGCGTCCTTGTACATGGAGCGGAACTTCCACATGCGGAAGGTTGACAGGCTGCCATCGCGGTGGGTCTGGCCCACGCGGATCTGGCTGTAGAAGGGGTTGCCCTCGCTCTCAAGGCGGATGGCCGCGGCAAGCACCAAGCTGGGGATAGCGATGAGGACGAGCGCGACACCGCTAAACACAATGTCGAACGTACGCTTGACGGCCCGGTAGGCTAGACGCGTGCGGTCCCAGTCCATGATGGATTGCATGGCCCTGTAGCGACCGATGCCCTCACGCCGGCCCATGGCCTCAGCAATGAGCGCCGCCCCCGCGGGCACATTGCTCTCTGTTACTTTTTTAGCAGCCACAGTCAAACTTACGTCCCCGTTCACCAGGGATCCCCCAATCGGTAAATTCAAAAATACGAACGAACAGCCGGTACAACGTCTCCCTTACGTTTTGCTGGGAACGTCGAGCGGTAGCAGCTCCCTAAAAGCGGAATCGCCTTCGCCCACGTCTACCAGGCACCAGCGTTTATGACGGTCGACTTTCTTTACGCGGGCCTCTTGCCCCACCAAGGGCCCCTGCTCTATGTGCAACACGCCGTTTTCTATGCGCGCCACGCTGTTGCGCACCACGCCGTCGTCGTCCAACACACTGCGGTACCAATCCTGCGCGTCGTCCGGCATGGGCATGTACGCCCGCTCCCTACTGCCGGCGATGCGACAGCCAAAGCTCAACTGGGCCAAAGCCCTATCGAGCGCGGCGGCATCGTGCGTGGCGACGAAGAAATATTCCTTGTACATAGATTTGGTTTGGAGCGACCAGGCGCCGCGCCGCTTAAACCAGAACTCCTTTTGCATCACAAAAGCGTCCTGCATCAGGTCGTACGGGATAATGCGGCGAATCTTTTCGCAGGTCTCGCGCTCTTTTCCATTGGGGGTGTGAACCAGATACCAGCGGACGCGGCCGTGCTGGCTGTTGGTGATGGCGCCGTTAAATGCGCCCGGCAGCTGCTCTTGGCGCCGTGCCGTCTGTTCCATGTTCTCGCCCCCTCTTTTGGCTTTGCGACGCACGCGGATGCAGGGGCGTTAAGAACAGGCTTATCGCTCGCAGCTAGGCGCAGTCGCATAAGTACAGGTTTTTATATCTTTCGACGAAGCTCATTATACGAGTAATTTCAAGCCGTTTTCCCTGATTGCATAAATTGCGGCGCGAGCGGATACATCTCCATACCCCTCTACAAAAACCTGTACATTTTTGCACAACAAAAAAAGCCGCTCTAGCAGCGGCTTTTTCTCGTTTGGGCATGAAAAAAGGCGACTGTCCTTTGTGGACGGTCGCCTTTGTAAATGTTGTGAAGTTTGCCTTAGGCGCGGCTCTTGATCTCCTTGGTCACCTTGGCAACAAACTCGTCAACGCTCATCTGAACGGTCTCGTTGGAGCGATCGCGGACGGAGATGTTGCCGGCCTCGACCTCCTTCTCGCCCAGGATGAGCATATAGGGCACGCGGTCAATGGAGCGGGCCTCGCGGATCTTGTAGCCGATCTTCTCATCGCGGTCGTCGCAGACCACGCGAATGCCGGCCTCCTCCAGTTTGGCGCACACCTCGTGGGCGTAGTCACGGCTCTTCTCGGAGACGGGAAGTGCCTTGACCTGCACGGGAGCCAGCCAGGTGGGGAACTTACCCGCAAAGTGCTCAATCAAAATACCGATGAAGCGCTCGATGGAGCCAAAGCACACGCGATGCAGCATGATGGGGCGCTTCTTGGTGCCGTCGGCGTCCACGTACTCCAGGTCAAAGTTGAGCGGCATCTGGAAGTCGAGCTGGACGGTGCCGCACTGCCAGGTACGACCGAGCGAGTCCTCCAGGTGGAAGTCGATCTTGGGGCCGTAGAAGGCGCCGTCGCCCTCGTTGACCTCGTAGTCCATGCCAAGCTTCTCCAGAGCGGTGCGCAGGCCCTCCTCGGCGCGAGCCCAGTCCTCGTCCGAGCCCATGGAGTCCTCGGGGCGGGTGGAAAGCTCAACGTGGTACTTAAAGCCAAACTTCTGGTACACGGAGTCGATGAGGTTGACCACGCCCACGATCTCGTCGGTCAGCTGGTCGGGACGCACAAACAGGTGGGCGTCGTCCTGGTTAAAGCAGCGCACGCGGAACAGGCCGTGCAGGGCGCCGCGCAGCTCGTGGCGGTGAACCAGGCCAATCTCGCCAGCACGGATGGGCAGCTCGCGATAGGAGTGCGGCTTGGAGGCGTACACCAGCACGCCGCCCGGGCAGTTCATGGGCTTAATGCAGTACTCTTCGTCGTCGATGACGGTGGAGTACATGTTGTCCTTGTAGTGATCCCAGTGGCCCGAGGTCTTCCACAGCTGCTTGTTCATGATGAGCGGCGTGGAGATCTCCACGTAGCCGGCCTTGTGGTGGATCTCGCGCCAGTAGTCCAGCAGCGTGTTCTTAAGGATCATGCCGTTGGGCAGGAAGAACGGGAAGCCGGGGGCCTCGTCGCGCATCATAAAGAGGTCCATCTCGCGGCCGATCTTGCGGTGGTCGCGCTTCTTGGCCTCCTCCAGCATGTGCATGTGCTCGTCGAGCTCTTCCTTGGTGGCAAAGGCGACGCCGTTGATGCGGGTAAGCATCTTGTTGTCCTTGTCACCCTTCCAGTAGGCGCCCGAGACGCCGGTGAGTTTAAAGGCCTTCAGCGCCTTGGTGTAGCAGATGTGGGGGCCGACGCACATATCGATGTAGTCGCCCTGCTGGTAGAAGGTGATGCGGGCGTCGTCGTCCAGGTCGCCGATGTGTTCGACCTTGTACTTCTCGCCGCGCTCCTCCATAAGGGCGATGGCCTCGGCGCGGGGCTTCTCAAAGACGGTGAACTTGAGGTTCTCCTTGACGATCTTCTTCATCTCGGCCTCGATCGCGGGGAAGTCGTCCTCGCTGATCTTGACGCCCTCGGGCAGGTCGACGTCGTAGTAAAAACCGTTGTCGGTCGCGGGACCGTAGGCAAAGTCGGCCTCGGGATAAAGACGCTTGATGGCCTGCGCCATGATGTGCGCGGCGGAGTGGCGGATGACGTGCGTGACCTCGTCCTGCGGGAGCTCGGCCACCGAACCGTCATTGTAGAGTGCCTTCATGGGTATGTTTTCTCCTCTCGGATGCCTGATGCAAGTGCGCGCGATGCGCTCGGCGTTTTTGACTTGCATCATTATAGGCAGGTTGCCTTGGTATACAAGCGCCCGCCGCACCTTAATGGCACGGCGGGCGATTTTCTACGCATGCTTCATCGTGTGGGGGCGGGGCTGCGGGGCGCGCGTGCGGCTTGCGCGTTACGCGCGGGGCTCGTGGCTTGCGACCGGCCCGGCGATGGATGCGTTACTGGATGCGAGTTCGGCAGTAGGGGCAGACCTTCCAGTGCGCGTCGAGCGGGCGATGGCAGCTGGGGCACACGTTGCGAACCTGGGTGTCGCACACCGGACAGACCACAAAGTCCTTCTCGATGGGGGCGCCGCACTGCGGGCAAGTACCGTACTGGGCAAGCTGGCGCTCGCGCAGGGCCATATCCAGCTCCTGTTCCTCGCGGTCGGCCGCGTAGGAATGCGGGCGCAGGACCAGGTAGGCGATGAGGCCCACAAACGGGATGAGGGCGATGATGCCCCATGCCACGTAGGCGCTGGCACCGCGGCGGCGAGCGTCGATGAACACATAGACGACCGATAGCACGTACAGGGCGATGATAAAGCCAACAAAGGCATAGATGACGCCCATAAGCTGCGGCGACATGAGCTCGGAGATGTACTTGGACATTGGGGTGAACCTTTCGGAATATTTACAGTCCGGTCAAGTTTACCACGGGGTTTGTTTATATGGGACTACGGTTGCAGGCGGGGCCGCCGCGGACACAAACATCTCAATCTGTAACAGTTTCTCGGCAAAAACGGGTCTAAGTGTTACAGATCGAGACGAACGGGAGGGCCGCCGAGCAAACGTCTCGATCTGTAACAGCTAGGACCAAATTTCCTATCTTGCTGTTACAGATCGAGACACAGGGCCCCTCCCCGACTTCAATCTCGATCTGTAACATCTTGGGCCCCAAAACCCCTCTTACTGTTACAGATCGAGACATTCAAAATCCGTCGGAAGGTTTGTCTTGATCTGTAACATCTAGAACCCAAATCATCAGCTAACTGTTACAGATTGAGACAAAGGAAAACCTCCAGGCCGAATGTCTCAATCTGTAACAGTTACTCGGCAAAAACAGTCCCAGATGTTACAGATTCAGACAAACTATTCTTTCCCCAACTTAAATCTCGATCTGTAACAACAACTCGGCAAAAACAGGTCTAACCGTTACAGATTTAGACATTCGAAACCAACTGATAGGTTCATCTAAATCTGTAACATCTAGACCCCAAAACGGTCCCTAGATGTTACAGATCGAGACAGAAGATCTCTCCCTGACTTTAAATCTCACTCTGTAACACGTAGGCCCGATTTCCCCCTCTTACTGTTACAAATCAAGACAAACGGAGGGGCCGTCTGGCAAACATCTCGATCTGTAACATCTAGAACCCAGTTCTTCTGCTTACTGTTACAGAACGAGACAAACCTCTGACACCAGGGGCGACAGACGATGTCACCGATGGTCCCGTGTCTCCCCTCGCCTGCCGTTGGCGGGTGTTGCGGGGCTGTTCGCCGCATTGCCGCTGCGCTGGGTGCGTGCAGACCGTAGGATAGTCCTATTGACAGCCTGTCAACTTGTCTGGGAGGCACCGTGGCAGAAACGTTTGATATCGCGATTGTGGGCGCGGGCATCACGGGATGCGCCATCGCGCGGCAGCTCGCGCGGTTTGACTTGTCCATTTGCGTGGTCGAGGCGGCCAACGACATCGCGCTGGGCGCGTCGAAGGCCAACGGCGGCCTGGTGCACGCCGGCTACGATCCAGCACCGGGAACCGTAAAGGCGCAGGTCAACGCCCGCGGTTGCGAGCTATATGGCACGTGGGCCCAGGAGCTGGGATTTTTGTTCCGCCGCACCGGGTCGATGGTGCTGGGTTTCAACGACGAAGACCGCGCGCACCTGGAGAAGCTGGGCCAGAATGGCCTGGCCAACGGCGTGCCCGAACTGTCGATTATCGGCCCCGAGCGCATCCACGAACTGGAGCCGCGTGCGAGCGCCAAGGCGACCTGCGCGCTGTGGTGCCCTTCGACCGGTTACGTCGACCCGTTTGAAGTGGCCATCGCCGCGTTGGAGAACGCGGTCTCCAACGGCGTGACGTTTATGCGCTCCGCACCGGTGGAGGCGATTGAGGTTGCCGGCGTCGCTGACGGGGGCGTTGCTACCGACGGCAATGGCCGCGCGCGCTTTACGCTGGTGACGCCCGCCGGCGATGTGCGCTGCCGTTACCTGATCAATGCCGCAGGCAACGGAGCCGCGGACATCTCGCACATGGCCGGCGCCGAGGAGTTTCAGATGGTCTGGCGCCAGGGAAACATCGTGGTGTTGGACAAGGAGCCGCGTGCGCTCATGCCGCTCTACCCCGTGCCCACGCCGGTGTCCAAGGGCGTTATCGTCACGGGCACGGTCCACGGCAACACCGTGATCACCGCGACCGCAGCCGTGCGCGAGCCGGGCGACACGCAAACCTATGCAAGCGATGTCGACGCGCTGCTGGACGGCGCGCGCAAGCTGGTGCCCGATCTGGACACGCGTCGTGTGGTGCGCGCGTTTGCCGGCGGTCGTCCGGTCATTCAGGGAACGAACGACTTCTTTATTGGGCAGTCTGCCATGGTGCCGGGGCTGTTCCAGGCGGCAGGTATTCAGTCGCCGGGCGTGGCAAGCGCGCCGGCCATTGCCGAGCGCATGGAGCAGGCGCTGCGCGATGCCGGCGTGGCCCTGCGCGAACGGGACGATTGGGACTCGATACGCCACGCGCCGGACGACTTTGACCGTGCACCGCTTGCGCGCAAGGAAGAGCTCATTGAGTCCGACCCAGCATGGGGGCAGATCGTCTGCCGCTGCGAGACGGTGCCCGAGGCCGAGATCGTGGCCGCGATCCGACGCCGCCCGGGCGCGGTTTCGGTCGAGGGCGTCAAGCGCCGCTGCCGTGCCGGCATGGGTCGGTGCCAGAGCGGCTTTTGCCAGAGCCGCGTGGTAGCGATCCTGGCGCGCGAGCTGAGCTGCGACCCCAGTGAGGTGCTGTTGGAAGATGCCGGTTCTTGGCTGGTAGAGGGACCGCTGAAGGGAGTGCGCTAGGATGGCGACGCTTGATATGCGCGACGGACGCGCGGATGCCGGAGCTACCGAGGCGGTGCAGACGCAGGCCTTCGACGTGGTTGTTATCGGCGGCGGACCTGCTGGCATGGCGGCTGCGCTCGCCGCGCATAAGGCCGGCGCCCACGTGGCCATCGTGGAGCGCGAGCAGCATCTGGGCGGTATCCTGCGCCAGTGCATCCACCCCGGTTTTGGCCTTTCGCACTTTAAACAGGAGCTCACCGGTCCCGAGTACGCGCAGCGCTTTATCGACCAGGTGTGCTCGACTGATATTGCGCTGTTCCTGGGCAGCATGGTGCTTGGGATTGATTCGGGCGAGGGCGAGGCTGTGGGCACGCTGAATGCGGACAAAACCGCGGGAGCCACCGCAGTCCATACCGTCACGCTCATGAGCCGTACCGGCATGCTTCAGCTCACCGGGCGTGCGGTCGTCCTTGCTATGGGATGCCGCGAGCGCACACGCAGCGAGATCAAGATCCCCGGCAGCCGTCCCGCCGGCGTGTTTACGGCGGGCCTGGCGCAGCGATACATCAATATCGAAAACCTCAAGCCCGGCTCGCGTGCCGTCATTTTGGGCTCGGGTGACATCGGGCTTATCATGGCGCGCCGCTGCACGCTTGAGGGAATATCAGTCGAGGGCGTGTACGAGCTCATGCCGTACGCCAACGGTCTGCGCCGCAACGTCAAGAACTGCCTGGACGACTTTGGCATTCCGTTGCACCTGTCCACCACCGTCACGCGCGTGATCGGACACGATCGCGTGGAGGCCGTAGAGGTGAGTCGGGTCGACGAGAGCCTGGCGCCCATTCCGGGAACCGAGCGCGTTGTTCCGTGCGACACGCTGCTGCTTTCGGTTGGTCTGATTCCCGAGAACGAGCTTTCGGTGGGCGCGGGCGTTGAGCTTGACCCACGCACGCGCGGCGCCGTAGTGGACCAGAGCCTGCAAACGGGCGTGCCGGGCATCTTTGCCTGTGGCAACGTGCTGCACGTGCACGACCTGGCCGACAACGTGACGACCGAGTCCGAGCGTGCCGGCGCGGCTGCGGCGGCATACGCGCTGGGGAGCGGCGCGAATGTCGAGGCCGGAGATGCGGGCGCGAGTTGCCAACTCAAGGTCTCCCCTGCCGGTATCGCGGGCTACGCACTGCCGGGACGCATTACGGCTGTGGCACTCACCAAACTCAACTTCCGCGTGCGCCGACCGGTCGACGCCGCCCGCGTGCGCATTCTGGCAGGCGACGAGGAACTGTTTGCAGGTAAGGTCCGCCCGTTTAAACCGAGCGTCATGGAAAGCTTCCCGCTGCCGGCAAAGGTGATTCAGAGCGCACTCAACCTGGGTGTTAGCGAAATTGTCCTGTCCGTCGATCCCATTGAGGAGGCGTAAGGCCATGAGCACGAATGTGACCGAGACATTGCAGTTCAACTGCACCACCTGCCCATCCGAATGCCTCCTGACCGTGGAGGTGGAGCGCGACGCAGACGGCGCCGTGGTAGAGGTGCGCTCCGTGACCGGCAACAGCTGCCCGCGCGGCGATACGTTCGCGCACCAGGAGCTCACCTGCCCCATGCGTGTGCTCACCACAACCGTGGCCGTATCCGGCGGCGACGAGGCGCTGCTGCCCGTGCGCACGGCCGAAGCCATCCCGCTGGCGCTCCACACCCAGGCGATGGACCTCATCCGCGGTCTGGTCATCGACGCCCCCATCCACATGGGCGACGTCGTGCTAGAGAACCTCCTCAACACCAACATCGACCTCATCGCCAGCATGGACATCGACCCAGCCTAAGCAGCTCATTTGGGACGGGCTCTTTAGCTACCCCCACCATCCACCCCGCCCCTCCTCAATTGCGGTGAAATAGTTCCTGATTTCCGCCAAAGCCCCGGCATCCAGGAACTATTCCACCGCAACTATCCTTGGAATCGGTATTTAGCTTGTGCCTACTTTAGTGCCAATTCAAAACTATGCCGGATTACGGGGCTGATTCGGAGACCCCCATCCATATCGGCAATTTACGATTTTTGATAAGCCGTCTACCTGCGGTTTTAATTTCGCGATTTTTCCCATGGTCAAGTAATACCGGTCCAGCCCCGTAATCCGCCATACTTTTGAAACCAGCCCATTTGGGACGGGCCTCTTTTAGCTACTTTTGCCCGAACGTTCGCTCAAATGATTTTTCTGGGACGGGGATTAAATAATCATTGGGTGCCGAATGATTATTTAATCCCCGTCCCAGAAAAATCATTCCGCATGTTGGACGCAGCTAAAATAGCCCCGTCGCAAATTGACTACCCTGGCATTGGGGATACCATGGTGGCACCCTAACGAAAGGACGATGTATGGCACATGTCGATGACCAGCGCGTGGCGCGCGTGCTCGATGCCCTCGAGGCTCAGCACCCCGGCGCGCAGCTGCTCGTAAACGACCCGTGGTCGATTTATTACCTGACCGGCTTTTATGCCGATATGTTCGAACGTTTTTGCGGCGTGTTGCTCGCACGCAATGCCGAGCCCGTGATCTTGGTCAACGCGCTGCATCAGTTGCCCGAGTACGACAATGCCCGCGTCGCCTATCACACCGATACCGACGTCGTGGCCGACGCCATCGCTCGCGAGGTCGATCCGACCAAACCACTCGGCATCGACACCGTTATGCGCTCCGGCTTTTTGATGCCCCTTATGGATCGTCACGCCGCGAGTGAGTTCTTCCTGGGCGACTTTGCCGTCACCGCCGCACGCGCCCACAAGGATGTCACCGAGCAGGAGCTTATGCGCGCGTCATCGGCCGCTAACGACGCCGTGATGGCCGACGCCATCAAGCTCGTCCACGAGGGCGTGACGGAGCGCGAAATTGCCGACCAGATGCTCGGCCTGTATCGCAAGCACGGCTGCGAGGGCTTTAGTTTTCCGCCCATCGTAAGCTTTGGCGCCAACGCCGGCGACCCGCATCACGAGCCCGATGACACCGTGCTCAAGCGTGGCGACGTGGTACTGTTCGACATTGGCGGACGCCGCTGCAACTACTGCTCGGACATGACGCGCACGTTCTTTTGGGGCGAACCGGACGAGGAAACGGCACGCATCTACGACATCGTGCGCCGCGCCAATGAGGCCGCCAAGGCGCTCATCGCACCGGGCGTGCGCATGTACGACCTGGACCGCGCCGCGCGCGACGTAATTGAGGAGGCAGGCTATGGGCAGTACTTTACACACCGTCTGGGACACTCGATCGGCCTGCAGGACCACGAGCCGGGCGACGTCTCGCTCGTCAACGAGCAAGTCGTAGAGCCTGGCATGACGTTCTCCATCGAGCCGGGTATCTACCTCCCCGGCCGAACCGGCGTCCGCATCGAAGACCTGGCCCTGGTTACCGAGTCCGGCGTCGAGATCCTCAACGCCTACCCCCACGACCCAGTCCGCCTAGACTAGCCCTTACCCAATAGCCCCTCAATAAGTTGCGGTGGAATAGTTCCCAGATTGACCCACAGAGGCATAATCCAGGAACTATTTCACCGCAACTGCCAAGGGGCCAAGTCGACCAATTTGACAGTCTAGAGATGCGCCACGAAAACGGCCTATCTACTACGTTTAACCCGCATGGGTCGACCACACCCGCGTTTTCGCATAACTGGCAAGCCTTCTACCTGCGGTTTTGATTTTGCAATTCTCGGTGTGGTCGGGGGTAACCGGTCAAACGTAGTAGATAGGCCCATTTCGTGGCTAGCAGGCCAACTAGCTGCCCAGCGGAAAGGCTCTAACGCAGCAGCCCCGCTACTTCGCCGGCTAGGGTGATGGTGCCGGCTGCTACGAAGGGCTCGCCCGCGGCATCGAGGGCTGCGAGGGCCTCAGATACGCTGGGGTACACGCCTGCGAGCTTATCGGCGTCCACCAGGGCGGCGAGTTCCTCTGCCGGCAGGGCGCGGTCGGAATCGGTCTGCGTCACGACCACACGGGGGAACGCCGGAACAAGCACGTCGACGATGCCCGCCACGTCCTTGTCAGCCAACGCCGCGCACAGCAGCGTTGGACGATTCTCTACGCACGGATCGATCTCGTCCAGTGCGCTCACAAAGTTCTCGCAGCTCTGGGGATTATGGCAGGCGTCGATCAGCTTGAGCGGATCGGTTCCCAGCACATCAAAGCGACCCGGCGTGGGGCAGCCCATAAGCGAAGCGTCGAGCGCATCGTGGTCGAGCTCGCGGCCCAGATAGCCCTCGCACAGCATAATCGCGCACGCGGCATTCTGCGGCTGATACGCCGGCTTGACCATACTCGACGTATAGATCGCGCGCGGCGTGGTGCAGCTAAACTCCACCGTATCGCCCACGTGTGTCGGAAGTTTGGTCGTCGTATGGCTCACAATGAGCGGCACAACGCCGCACTCACGGCAACGGGCATCCATCACGCATTGAACGCTTGCCTCATGCGTGCCCTCGCCCAAAACAACCAAACGCCCAGGCTTAATAACCGCAGCCTTCTCCCCTGCAATGGCCTCGAGGGTATCGCCAAGGACCTTCGTATGGTCGAGTCCAATGCCCGTAATGGCGACGGCCACGGGATCGGTCGCACTCGTAGCATCCCATCGTCCGCCCATGCCAACCTCAAGCACGGCCACGTCCACACAAGCCTCAGCAAACATAGTCAAACCAGCCACGGACAAAAGATCGAAGGGCGTAATAGATCGGAGCTCCTCGCCCGCCGCCTCACGACGTGCGTTGAGACGACGACCCGCCTCGTACGCCGCAGAGACACCATGGGCAAAGACCTCGTCTGAGACGACCTTTCCGTCAATCTCCATACGCTCGGGATATCGCACCAGATGAGGCGACGTAAAGAGTGCCGTCTTAAGGCCCTCACCACGAAGAATGGCAGCCGAGAATCGCGTCGTCGAGGTCTTTCCATTGGTACCGGCTATCTGGACGCAATCATAAAACTCGTCAGGACGACCAAGCTCATCGAGCATCTCGACGACGGTCTCGAGCAGCGGCGTGGAATAACGCGCAATCTTGCCCGTATCGGCCGCAAGTGCAACAGCCTCATCAATAGAAAGCTCCGGAACCTCAAACGGCACCGAATACAACCCAGAACGCTTTGCCATAGCCAAAGTCCCCTCAACATAAAAAGAGGCCCGTAATAAACAACGAGCCCCTCCCATTCAAAATATCAGCCAAACACCGCTTTGCAGCGAGATCAAGGCCACAACCCAGTGGCCCTAACAGGCAGATGCAAACAACCACGTAAACGCTATGGGAGCGGTTTGGGGCTTTGCTCGATACAAGTTCCGCACGAGCCGAAGGCCACTTAATGTGGCCTTCGTGCGAGCAGGACTGTCCGCAGTAGCGAGCAATGCCCCAAACCGCGTCCCCCCGTACCGCCTACGAGAAGTCAGCAACCTGAGCAGTCAGTGCCGCCAGGATCTCCTTGAGCTCAGCTGCACGGTCCCTCTTCTTCTGGACCACCGCAGGCGCGGCCTTGGCCACAAAGCCCTCGTTGGCGAGCGTCTTCTCGCAGCCGGCGAGCTCCTTCTGGGCCGCGGCGATCTCCTTCTCCAGGCGTGCCTTCTCGGCCGAAAGGTCAACCTTGCCCTCGAGCACCACAAAGACCTCGACGCCGCAGTCGACCACGGCGATGCTCGCGGCCGGCTTCTCAACGTCGGTACCCATGACCAGCGAGGCAGTGTTTGCCAGCGGCTCGATGGTCGAACGCAGGCTCTCGAGCTTCTCGATGTCCTCGGCACCGGCACGCACGACCACGTCGAGCTCGGCCTTGGGGCTCAAGCGATAACGCGAACGGGTGGCGCGGGCGGCGGAAACGACAGCGCGACAAAGCTCAAACGCGCGCTCGGCGTCCTCGTCGACATACTTGGCATAGTCGGCGGGCTCGGGCCACTTGGCGATCATGAGCGCCTCGGCGCGATCCACGTTGCCCTCGGCGTCCAGGTCGAGCACGCTCGCCGGCATGTTGTCCCAGATCTCCTCGGTGACAAACGGCATAAGCGGGTGCATCAGGCGAATGGAGGTGTCGAGCACAAAGATCAGGTTGCGCTGCGCCTGCAGACGGCCCTCGCCCTTCAGGCGGGCCTTGGTGACCTCGACGTACCAGTCGCAGACCTCGTTCCAGAAGAACTGCTGCACACCGCGGGCCATGTCACCAAAGGTGTACTTCTCAATACCCTCGGTGACCATCTTCACGGCCTTGGCCAGGCGGCTGAACATCCAGGCGTCGGCCGGCGTCTCCACGACGGGCTCGCCGGGCGTGTAGCCCTCCATGTTCATAAGCAGGAAGCGGCTGGCGTTCCAGATCTTGGTCACAAACGACTTGGCCTGCTCGGTGCGCGGGCTGTCGATAAGCTTCTTGGTCTTCTTGTCGATGTTCGCGTCGAACTTGACGTCCTGGTTGTTGGTGCACAGCGTGAGCAGGTTGAAGCGCATGGCGTCGGCGCCGTACATGCCAATGAGGTCCATGGGGTCAACACCGTTGCCCTTGGACTTGGACATGCGGCTGCCGTCCTTGGCAAGGATCGTCGGGTAGATGACGACGTCCTTAAACGGCACCTCGTCCAGGAAGTACAGCGAGCTCATGACCATGCGGGCGACCCACAGCGCGATAATGTCGCGCGCGGTAACGAGCGCCGTCGTGGGGTGATGGCCCTCGAGCAGTTCCGGCTTTTGCGGCCAGCCCTGCGTGGCGAAGGTCCACAGCTGCGAGCTGAACCAGGTGTCCAGCACGTTCTCGTCCTGGTGCACGTGATGGCCGCCGCACTTGGGGCACACGTCGGTGTCCTCGGTAAGGGCGTCCTCCCAGCCGCAGTCCTCGCAGTAGAACACGGGGATGCGGTGGCCCCACCACAGCTGGCGGCTGATGCACCAGTCCTTGAGGTTCTCCATCCAGGTGGTGTAGGTCTGCGTCCAGCGCGCGGGATGGAAGGTGACCTTACCGGAGTTAACGGCGTCGAGCGCCGGCCCCTTGAGCTTATCGACGGCCACGAACCACTGCTCGGAAAGCCACGGCTCAAGCGCGGCGTCGCAACGGTAGCAGTGCATGACGGAGTGATCGAGGTCCTCGACGTGATCGAGCAGGTCATGCTCCTCAAACCACTTAATGACGGCCTCGCGGCACTCGTCGCGGTTCATGCCGGTAAACTCGCCGTAGCCCTCAACGACCACCGCGTGCTCATCGAAGATATTGATCTGCGGCAGGTCGTGGGCCTGACCCATAGCGTAATCGTTGGGGTCGTGGGCCGGGGTGACCTTGACAAAACCGGAGCCAAAGTTGGCGTCGACATGCCAATCTTCAAAGATGGGGATCTCGCGATCGACGATGGGGAGCTTGACGGTCTTACCCACAAAGGCAGCCTTCTCGGGGTCTTTCGGGGAGACAGCCACGCCCGTGTCGCCGAGCATGGTCTCGGGGCGCGTGGTGGCGACGACGATGTAGTCCTGGCCGTTGACCGGCTCGGTCAGCGGGTAACGCAGGTGCCACAGGTGGCCCTTCTCGTCCTTGTACTCGGCCTCGTCGTCCGAGATGGCGGTGGTGCAGTTGGGGCACCAGTTGACGATGCGCTTGCCGCGGTAGATCAGGCCGTCGTGGTACCAGTCGCAAAACACCTTGCGCACGGCCTGGGCGTAGTCCTCGTCCATGGTGAAGCGCTCGTTGTCGAAGTCGACGGAGCAGCCCATACGCTTGATTTGCTCGACAATGATGCCGCCGTACTCGTGGGTCCAATCCCAGCAGGCGTCGACAAACTTATCGCGACCGATTTCCAAGCGGCTAATACCCTCGCTCTTGAGCTTCTTGTCGACCTTAGTCTGTGTGGCGATACCGGCGTGATCGGTGCCGAGCACCCAGCGCGTGGACTTGCCGCGCATGCGGGCCATACGGATGATGGCGTCCTGGATGGAGTCGTCGGTGGCGTGACCCATGTGGAGCTTGCCGGTCACGTTGGGAGGCGGAATGGTGACGGTGCAGTCGCCCACGCCCTCACGGCGCTTGTAGTAGCCGCCGTCGAGCCACTTCTGCAGGATCGCCGGCTCGTTGGTCGACGGATCGTAGTTCTTGGGCATCTCTTCCATATATCTCTCCCTTGCCCGTCGGGGAGGAATGTAGGCCCGATTTTCGCTCGGTCAGGTCCTGGGCTCGCTCAAAGACCACATTAAGTGGTCTTCGGCTCGTGCGGAATCTACGAAAAACGGGCCTACATTCCTCCCCTTAGGTATCGATTACTTCAGTCTGTAATGACTTTGCTGAGGCTTAAACAAACACACAGAATAACACAGGTAGTTGGGGTTATTGCGCATATATAAAATAGCCTCCGACCGCAGGTGGTCAGAGGCTATTTGCAAACACGTTTTAGGCTGGTTTACCCGTAGATGCGCTGGGGTTGTTCTTCGCCCTTTACGGAGGCTTCGGTCACGATGACCTTGGAAACACCCTCCTCGCTGGGGAGATCGAACATCGTCTGCTGCAGCACGTCCTCGCAGATGGAGCGCAGGCCGCGGGCGCCGGTCTTGCGGGCAAGCGCCATGCGGGCGATCTCATGCAGGGCGGCGTCCTCAAACTCAAGCTCAACGTCCTCGAGCTGGAACATCTTACGGTACTGACGCACCACGGCGTTCTTGGGCTCGGTCAGGATCGACACCAGGTCGTCCTCGTCGAGCGCCTGCGTCTGGGTGACGACGGGCGTACGGCCCACGAACTCGGGGATCATGCCAAAGGCGTTAAGGTCCTGCGGGAGCACCTGGCGCAGCAGGTCGTTCTCGTCGACCGAGGTGGGGCCGGCGATCTCGGAGTTAAAGCCCACGCCCTTGTTGCCCACACGGTCGGCAATGATCTTGTCCAGACCCACAAAGGCACCGCCGCAGATGAACAGAATGTTGGTCGTGTCAATCTGCAGCAGCTCCTGCTGGGGATGCTTGCGGCCGCCGGTGGGCGGAACGCTTGCCACCGTGCCCTCAAGAATCTTAAGCAGCGCCTGCTGAACGCCCTCGCCCGAAACGTCGCGAGTAATGGAGAGGTTCTCGGCCTTGCGGGCGATCTTGTCGATCTCGTCCACGTAGATAATGCCGACCTGCGCGCGCTCGATATCGCCATCGGCGGCGTTGATGAGCTTGAGCAGGATGTTCTCCACGTCCTCGCCCACGTAGCCGGCCTCGGTAAGCGCGGTGGCGTCGGCGATGGCAAACGGCACCTCGAGGATGCGCGCGAGCGTCTGGGCGAGCAGGGTCTTACCGGTACCGGTGGGACCGAGCAGCAAAATGTTGGACTTGGCGAGCTCCACCTCGTCCATGTCATCGTCGAGCTGCGAGTCCAAGCCGTCGTCAAAGGCCGAAAGCGCAGCGCCGCCCTCGATCACGCGGCGGTAGTGGTTGTACACGGCAACCGACATGGCACGCTTGGCGTCCTCCTGGCCCATGACATAGGCCGAAAGCTCGTCATAGATCTCGTGCGGCGTCGGCACATGCGTAATGACCTGGCGGGCATCGTCCTCGAGCTCAAAGCCCTCGGCCTCGGGATCCACAGCAGGCTGGGACGAAGCCTGGCCGTGGTCATTGAGGAAACCCGGCAACTTGCCGTTGCGGGCGGCATCCATAAAGTCCGAAGCCAGCGACTCCTCAAGGATCTCGGAGCAGGCGGCAACGCACTCGTCGCAGATAAAGATGTTGGTAGGACCCTTTACAAGGCGACGAACCTGCCCTTGCTCTTTTCCGCAGAAGGAGCAGCGGATGGGGTTACCGTTCTCGTCAAAATTGTCCTGCATGTTACCGGCCATCCTAGGCGTCCTTCGCGGCGAGGTCGCGCGAGGTGACGATGCGGTCGATCAGGCCGTAGTCGAGGGCCTCGGCAGCGGTCAGGTAGTTGTCGCGCTCGGTATCGGCCTGGACCTTCTCGATAGGCTGGCCCGAGGCGTCGGACAGGATCTGGTTGAGCTCGCGGCGGGTCTTCTTAATCTCCTCGGCCACAATCTCGATCTCGGTCTGCTGACCCTGGGCACCGCCGCTGGGCTGGTGAATCATGACCTTAGAGTGCGGCAGGCAGAAACGCTTGCCCTTGGCGCCGGCCGAAAGCAGCACGGCGGCCATAGACGCGGCCATACCCACGCAAATGGTCGAAACCTGCGGCTTGATAAAGTTCATGGTGTCAAGAATCGCCAGACCGGAGTAGACCTCGCCACCGGGCGAATTGATGTAGAGCGAGATATCCTTCTCGGCATCCTGGCTCTCAAGATGCAGCAGCTGGGCAACGACCAGGTTGGCACTGACGGAGTTGATCTCCTCGCCCAAGAAGATGATGCGGTCGTTGAGCAGGCGCGAATAGATATCGTAGCTGCGCTCACCGCGCGGCGTCTGCTCGATAACGTATGGCACGAGGGCGGAATCGAACTTAGCGATCATACGCATCTCCATTTCTCTCTTGCGGACCAAATTGGTTCTAGATAAACGTACGGTGCCCGCATGCTATGCATTGGCTGGCACCGTACGAAGCAACCGGATAACCGGTGTATAACTTTACCCCATCACGGGCACACGCATGCGCTCGCGGGCAAGGTGGCGAGAATTACTCGGCGTCCTTGGCGGTCTCGTCGACCTCGGTCACCTTGGCGTTCTCGACCAGGTGGTCGACGGCCTTGGAGCGACGGATGGACTCGCGGACGGCAGGCATGCGGCCGTCGGCGATGAACTCGGCCTTAGAAGCCTCGACGTCCTTGACGCCGGCCTTCTCGAACTCGGCGTTGATGTCGTCCTCGGTGACCTCGATCTTGAGCTCACGGGCGAGGGCGTCGAGAGCCAGGGACTCACGGGCGACGTCGTTGGCCTGCTTGTGCAGGTCGCCGATGAACTGCTCCATGGTCAGGCCGGAAGCGGGCAGCCAGGTGTCCAGCGTCATGCCGCGGGCAGCGAGGTTGGACAGGAAGTTCTGGCCAAGCTCCTCAAAGACGGACTGCTCGTAGTCGGCGTCCATCTCGTCGAGCTGCAGACGCTCGGCGAGAGCGGAGACGCAACGGTTCTCCTTCTCGGCCGGGAGGCGGGAAGCCTTGTCCTGCTCGATCTCGAGCTTGATGGCGTCACGCATGGCGTCGATGCTGTCGAAGCCAAAGTCGGACTTGACGAGCTCGTCGGTGAGCTCGGGGGTGTTGCGGACCTTGATGCCCTTGACGGTGACCTCGACGGTGTGGGTCTCGGCCTCCTCGCCCTCCTCGACCTCGTCGGTCCAGGTGACGGTCTTGACGTCATCAACGTTGGCGCCAATCAGGGCCTCGTTGAACTCCTTAGGGTTGCTGTCGCTACCGGCGATGAGCATGCGGCCCTCGGCGGCAAAGTTGTCGGCGTTCTCGACGGCCTTGAGGTCGACGGTGACGTAGTCCTCGGCCTCGACGGCGCGACC
The DNA here is from genome assembly GCF_040092345.1 of Collinsella sp. CLA-ER-H7. Classification (NCBI taxonomy): domain Bacteria; kingdom Bacillati; phylum Actinomycetota; class Coriobacteriia; order Coriobacteriales; family Coriobacteriaceae; genus Collinsella; species Collinsella sp. CLA-ER-H7. The sequence continues at coordinate 39,768 of NZ_JBBNLT010000001.1, forward strand.
CTCGACGTCCTCGAAGGTGGCACGGTAGTTGAGGAGCATCTCGACCTGGTTGTTGATCTCGGACTCGGTGACCTCCGCAGGGGGCATCTCGATCTCGACGGCGTCGAAGGAGGAGAGCTCAGCGGCGGGGCGCAGGGAGAACTCGACGGTGTAGGTGTAGTCCTCGTGATCCTTGGCGAGGTCGAGCTCCTTGTAGTCACCGTTCTTGGTGGGGACGATGTCCAGCTCGTTGAGGACGGCGGGCTCGTTGGCGGCGATCAGGTCGTTGGTGGCCTGAGCGAGGGTAGCCTCGGCGCCAAGAGCGGAGTCGATGACCGGACGGGGGGCCTTACCGGCGCGGAAGCCCGGGAAGCGGTACTTCTTGGCGGTGTCCTTGTAGGCCTTCTTGATCGCGGCGTCGACGTCGGCGGCCGGGATGGTGACCGTAGCGGTGAGCTTGGCGTCCTTGACGTCAGAAGCGGTGATGTTCAACACGTTCCTCCTCATACTGCCCAGCTTATCTGAGGTGCTGGTACCTTTATGCAACAAGCGTCGCGAGGGCATAAGCCGACGCGGGTGCGTTGGTGCGGGCGAAAGGACTCGAACCTTCACGGGAATCCCACCAGAACCTAAATCTGGCGCGTCTACCAATTCCGCCACGCCCGCATGAGCGCACAGATTAGGAATGATAGCAGATACGAGCGGCAAGCGCACGCACACGTTTTTAGCTCACGACCTCACCATGAGTGCAAAAGGCGGGGCGGGTTGCCCCGCCCCGCCAATTACGACTTGTTCGCTGACCCGCTACTCCCCCAGCAGGGCCTTCTCGGGCGTGATCGGCAGCGAGCGAACCTGGTGACCGGTGGCGTGTGCGACGGCCGAGGCCACGGCAGCGAGCGGCGTGTTGATGACGACCTCGCCGATCGACTTGGCGCCAAACGGACCCGTCGGCTCGTAGCTCGGCTCAAAGGCCACGCGAATGCTGCCGATATCCAGACGCGTGGGCAACTTGTAGCTCATAAAGTTGCCGGTGCGCAGGCGGCCGCGATCGTCATGCTCGACAATCTCGTAGAGCGCGTGGCCGATACCTTGGGCAATGCCGCCCTCGGCCTGGACGCGTGCGAGCGCCTCGTTGATCACGGTGCCGCAGTCAACGGCAGCGGCGTAATCCACCACGGTCACCTTGCCGGTGGCCTTGTCGACCTCGACCTCGGCAATGCCGGCCATAAACGGCGGAGGCGAAACGGGCAGGCAGGCAGAGGCGTGCGAGGTGAGCGCGTCACCGCCCGCGATGTTCTTGACGCACAGGTTGGCAAAGTCGCGCAGCGTAAGGTAGCGACCGCGCTCGCGCGCGGCGCGCTCGTCGAACAGGCGCACGTACTGGCCGTCGAATACCACGTCGGTGGCGTCAACGTCCCACATCTCGGCGGCCTTGGCGCAAATCTTCTCGCGCAGCTCGGTCGCGGCGTTCTTGGCTGCCAGGCCCGTCACGTAGGTACCCGAGCTCGCGTACGAGCCGGCGTCGAACGGCGACACATCGGTGTCTACGCCGCGCACCACAATCTGCGAGCTCTCCACGCCCAGCTCCTCGGCAGCAATCTGCGCCAGGATCGTGTCGACACCCATGCCGTTATCGGTGGCGCCGGTGCCGATGGTAATGAAGCCGTCCTCTTCCAGGCGCATGTCGATGCCGGCGATGTCCACGTTGGAGATACCCGAGCCCTGCATGGTGAGCGCGCAGCCCAGGGCGCGCACGCGGTCGCCCAGGTCCACGGCCAGCGGCTTGTCGCGCCAGCCGATCATGTCCATCGCGCGCAGCAGGCAGCGGTCGAGTGCGCAGGCGTTGAGCTTCTCGTTGTAGTACTGCGGCATGATCTCGCCCTCGTGCACCATGTTCTTAAGGCGCAGGTCGGCGGGGTCCATGCGCAGCATGTCGGCGAGCTCGTTGACGGCACTCTCCACGGCAAACTGGCCCTGGGTGGCACCGTAGCCGCGATACGCGCCGCCGCGGTTGGTGTTGGTGTAGACGGCTTCCCAGCTAAAGCGGCTCGCCTTCACGTGGTTGTAGATGGGCAGGCTCTTGTGGCCCGAAAGGCCAATCGTCGTGGTGGCGTGCTCGCCGTACGCGCCGGCGTTGGACAGCGTATGCAGGTCGATGGCCTTGATGGTGCCGTCGTTCATGGCACCCAGCTTGACGGTCATCTGCATCTGATGACGCGAGTTGCCCGCGGTGATGGTCTCCTCGCGGGTGTAGCAGCAATAGCTCGGACGGCCAGTCTGCTGGGTCACGAACGCCACGAAGATCTCGCAGCAGCCCGTCTGCTTGGAGCCAAAGCCGCCGCCGATGCGCGGCTTAATGACCTGCACCTGCGACTGCGGAATGTCGAGCGACTGCGCGACCATACGGCGCACGTGGAAGGGTACCTGCGTCGAGGTGGTCACCGAAATGCGCCCAAATGCGTCGGTCGTCGCAAAGGCGCGGAAGGTCTCCATGGGCGCGGTCTGCGTGGCTTGGCTGGTGTAGGTGCGCTCAAAGACGATGTCGCTCTGGGCGAACGCCTCGTCAAGATCGCCAAAATCGCTGGTACCGCTGCACACCAGGTTGCGAGCAACGTCGCCACCCTGCGGGAACATAAAGGTCACGTCGCCCTCGGGGTGAACCACGATGTCGTTATCGAGTGCCTGGGTAAAGTCGAGCAAGGGCTCGAGCACCTCGTAGTCGACCTTGATGAGCTTGAGTGCCTTGTCGGCGGCCTCCTCGGTCTCGGCGGCGACGATCGCCACCTCCTCGTTTTGGTAACGTACCAGGTTCTCGAGGATCAGGCGGTCGTAGGGACTCGGCTGCGGATAGCTCTGGCCGGCGATGGTAAAGCGGCGTTTGGGCACGTCCTCGTAGGTGTAGACGCCCACGACGCCCGGCACCTTTAAGGCGCGCGACGTGTCAATGGAGCGGATCTTGGCGCGGGCATAGGGGCTGCGCTTGAGTTTGACGATGAGCGCGCCGGCGGGCACCATATCGCCGGTGTAGACGGGACGGCCCTCGAGCAGAGCCTTCGAATCCTTCTTGGGCTGCTTGTGGGTAATCTGCTTGTAGGAGACGCCGTCGGAGCTCGTGTCGTTGGCGGGCAGCTCGGGCATCTCAAAGCCCACCTGTACGCCAGACTCGTTGAGGAAGCGGACGATGGCACGCAGCTGGCTCTCGTAGCCGCTGCAGCGGCAGAGGTTGCCGGCGAGCTGGCGCGAGAGCTCCTCGCGCGTGGCGACGAGGCTCGGGTCCTCCTTGGCAGCACGGGCAAGCGCCAGCACGTTCATGATGAGGCCGGGGGCGCAAAAACCGCACTGCTCGGCGCCTTCGGCAGCCATTGCGCGGGCCAGCGCCTCGGACTCGGCCTTGAGGCCCTCGAGTGTGGTGATGGTGTGGCCCTCAACACGGGCGGCGGGAACCGAGCAGCTCAGCACCGGGTCGCCGTCGAGCCACACCGTACACAGACCGCAGTTGGTGGTCTCGCAGGCGCAGCGTACCGACGCGCAGCCCTGCTCGCGCAACAACGCAAAGAGCATGGTGTCGGGGGCAATCTGAACCTTGACCTTGCGGCCGTTGAGCGTAAAGGAAAGATCGATGAGTTTGGCAGCCATTAGCGCACCTCGCTAGAATCGACGCCGGGCACGCGGCGGCAGGAATACTCGTCCGTGGCAAACTTAGGCACTTGCACGCCCTCGAGCTCGCGGGCAAGCGCGGCCGAAAGCTCGATGCCGGCGGCGCGGCGCACGGCCTGCACGGCAAGCGGCGCCGAGATGCGACGGCGGTATTCGGCCGAGCCCCACAGGTTGGTGCCGTAGCTCAGGGCGCGTACAGACGCGGCCAGGGCGCGGAGCTCGTCCTCGGAAGGTTGCTCGGCGGTAAGGCCAGATGCCTCGCCCTGCAGCAGGGTCGCGCGCAGCGGGCGGGCGCCCACGGTGACGTGCCAGGTGTTATCCCACCACGCAGCGGTAACGTTTAAGGAGGGAAAGTCGGTCGCGGCCTTGCGCACGGCCTCGTAGCTCGCGCGGTAGTCGTGCTTGACGACCACGATGTGCTCGATCACGTCGCGCACGTAGCCCATCCGCACGAACTCGGCGAGCGGCACGCGGCCGGCACCCGTCAGTTCAACATACGAATCGAGCGCCAAAAAGGCCGAGAGCACGTCCGAGAAACCAAAGCGACCGTAGATGCTGCCGCCCACCGTGGCGGTGTTGCGCAGCTGCACGCCCACGATATCGTGGACGGCGAACTCAAAGACATGGTTGACAAGCGCGTTGAGCTCGGCATGGCGCTCGAGCTGGCGCAGGGTGCACATGGCACCGATGCGAAACTCGGTCTCGGTCTCCTCGATCTGATCGAGTCCGCAGGCCGAAAGGTCAATCGCCGTCGCCACGCGACGCGAACCCAGGCGCATCCAGATGCCGCCGCCCACAATCTTGTTGTTGCGGTTCTTCTGTAAGAGCTCATAGGCTTCGGCCGCGTTTCCAACACGGACGTAGGTACCGAACTTGAGCACGTTCTCCCCCATCTCTTCACTTGACCAGTACTTTTAAGTGTACCAAACGAGGGGCCGCACACCGTTTTAGGACAAAATCCACCCACCCATCCATAACTTGCGGTGATATACGGACTGATTAGCCGTTCTGGAACGCAAAACAGTCCGTATATCACCGCAAGTTATGAGGAGTCCTCCGGGATAGAAAAGGCTCCCAGCCGGAATGGCTAGGAGCCTTATCACATGCTATGTCGAGCGAAGACCTAGCAGACGCCCTGGGCGAGCATGGCGTCAGCGACCTTCAGGAAGCCGGCGATGTTGGCGCCCATGACGAAGTTGCCCTCCTGGCCGTACTCCTTGGCGGTGTCGTCCACGTTGTGGAACATGCCACGCATGAGCTGCTCGAGCTTGCCGTCGACCTCCTCGAAGGTCCAGGACAGATGCTCGGCGTTCTGGCTCATCTCCAGGCCGGACACGAGCACGCCGCCGGCGTTGGCAGCCTTACCGGGCATAAAGGCGACGCCGTTCTCCTGGAAGTAAGTCGTGGCCTCGATGGTCGTGGGCATGTTCGCGCCCTCGCCGACCACCTTGCAGCCGTTGGCGACGAGCGCCTGGGCGTCCTCGAGCAGCAGCGTGTTCTCGCGAGCGCAGGGCAGCGCGATGTCGCAGGGCAGCTGCCAAACGCCACGGCCGTCGCCCTCGTGCCACACGGCGTTGGGCTTCTCGTCAACGTACATAGCGAGCGTAACGCCCTTGTCGTGGCCGGAGCGCTTCTTGTTGTAGACGTGCTCGAGCACGGTGTAGTCGATGCCGTCGGGATCCTCGACCCAGCCGTGGGTGTCGGAGCAGGCCAGCACCTTGCCGCCGAGCTGGGAGACCTTCTGGACGGCGTAGATAGCGACGTTGCCGGAGCCGTGCACGACGACGTTCTTGCCCTCGAAGGAGTCGCCGCGGCTCTTGAGGTACTCGTCCACAAAGTAGGCCAGACCGTAGCCGGTGGCCTCGGTACGGGCGAGCGAGCCGCCAAAGGAGAGGCCCTTGCCGGTGAGGACGCCGGTCCACTCGTTGGTCAGGCGCTTGTACTGACCGAACAGGTAGGCAACCTCGCGGCCGCCAACGCCCAGGTCGCCGGCGGGAACGTCGGTGTTGGGGCCGATGTGGCGATAGAGCTCGGTCATGAAGGACTGGCAGAAGTGCATGATCTCGTTGTTGGACTTGCCCTTGGGGTCAAAGTCGGAGCCGCCCTTGCCGCCGCCCATGGGAAGGGTGGTCAGGCTGTTCTTGAGGATCTGCTCCAGGCCCAGGAACTTGAGCATACCCAGGGTGACCGTCGGATTAAAGCGCAGGCCGCCCTTGTAGGGTCCAATGGCAGAGTTGAACTCGACACGGTAGCCGCGGTTGACCTGAACCTTGCCCTGGTCGTCGACCCAGGGAACACGGAACATGACGATGCGCTCGGGCTCGACGAGGCGCTCCAGCAGGGCGGCCTCCTCGTACTCGGGGTGGGCGTCGAGCGCCGGCTGGATGGTGCCGAGAATCTCGGTCGCGGCCTGGATGAACTCAGGCTGCTCGGGATAGCGGGCCTTGAGCTCTTCGAGAACTTTCTGCGTGTAGCTCATGCTTCCTCCAATGATGGGAAACGAAAAATGTTGGTCGCGGCACCCTATGCGCCGCGAGCTTTATCGAGTATGGATAATATCGCACTGTTGCAGCAAAGTTTCGCATAAGCCGACGAGCAGATGTTTCGTTTTGATTACGATGCAGGTAGAAGCGTTTTTGAGTGCCTGACGTGCAAAACCCGTGTTTCAAACCTGTTTCGTACACGTGTTCCAAACCAACACAAAGGTGCCTGTCCCCAATGTGGTGGTTTTGGTGGCTAAAGGACGAGCTGATGGTAGTCGGCGGGGGTTACGCGGCCTTCGGTGGCAGCGCGGAAGGCCGCGAGCGCATCGCCCGAGAACGGCATGGCCCAGCACAGCCCGCAGCCGGCGGTAACGGAGCCGGGCAGCGGCATGATGCGCCCGGGCACACCGGCGGCAAGACACAGCTGTTCGCATTCCATCACATCGAAGGTGCTATCGAACGAAACGATGATCTTGCGTTCGTGGTCGAGGGCATCACCGGACGGGCCTGCGCGGTGTGCCTCGCGATACGCCGCGGCGGCCGCTTCCTCTTCCGCGGTATGTCCACAGCTACCACAACCGCAGGTACAGGGTTCGGATCCGTCGCAAGTGCAAGGCTCTCCCGTGTCGGGACAAATATCGTGAGACATGGCAACTCCAATCGTCTAGGCGAGCAACTCGGCCGCCGCAAACTCCTCGGGCGTATTGACGTTCTCGAAGCAGAGCGTCGAGCCCGCGGCCTTAACGATCTGCGGTTCATCCATATAACCAGCCTGAACGCGATTGATCAGGCAGCGAATGCGCTGGCGGTCGCAGGCGAGCAGCTCATGGGCAATCGGCGCACACGCGTCACGGCGCCAGACGGCGCAAAGCGGCTCAATCCCCCGTTCCTCGTGCGGCACGCACACATCGAGCGCCTCGGCCTCAACACGATCGGCAAGCGCGCCGATGAGTTCCGGCGAGACAAACGGCATATCGCAGGCGACGATCGCCACGAGCGGCAATCGGGCCGCGGCCAACGAGCTCGCGATGCCGCGCATGGCACCCGCCGGCCCTTCAAGATCCGCCACCACACGCGGCACCAGGCCGCCAAACGCGCGCTCCTCAAGATAGGCAAGCTCGCAAGGGCGCGACGTCGTCACAACCAGCTCGCCGGCAACCTGAGCCAGCCGACCCAGCACGCGCTCGATGAGCGGCTCGCCGCAAAACGCCATGCGCGCCTTATCGCAGCCCATGCGCGAGGACAGCCCGCCCGCTTGGACGACACAAGAAAGATCGGCACGTCTTACGGTAGTCATACGGCAAAACACCTCCATCGGCATGCTCAAAACCCGGCACACGAAGCCAAATACCGTCGCCGATAAAGCGGGCGGCACGGCAAACCCATGCAAAAACAAAACAGCGCCTTTGCGGCACGCAGCAAGACCGCGAGCACAAAAGCGCTGGTAGCGTATGGCGGGAACGTATGTGAATCGAACACATCCAAGACGTTTTGCACGCCTCGCAACGGTTTTGAGGACCGCGGAGCCCACCGGAGCCCATCCGTTCCCAAGTGCGGAGGTATTTTACCAAACCGAGCAGCCAATCTAGCGCAGGGACCTCAGGCCGCCGGCATCCTTGTCGAGCACCGTAAAGCGCACGGCATCCAGGTGCTCCAAGATGCTGATGGCGCGTTTGCGCGACACGCCCAGGGCCTCGCGAAGCACGCTCGTGGTGGCAGCGCCGCCGGCTGTCTCAATGGCAGCGGCAACAAGCTCGCGCGCATGGGCCTCGGCGGCAGCGGACAGGGCAACGTCGCGCTCGACCTTAACGATCGAGCGGTTGAGCGAAAGCTCGCGCAGGGCACGCGTCATGGTGTCGCGGCCGAGCTGCAGCTGTTCGCCCACCTCGGGAAGCGCCGGTGCGTCCAGGCCAGCCTCGTCAAGCAGCGCGACGATGCGCTCGCAAGCCTCTCGCACCACGCGTGCCGCCGCGGCGGCCGAATGCGGATCGAATACCTCGGCGCCCTCGGCGGCGCACACGCCACGGGAGCAGCCCTCGGCAAACAGAGCCGAGGCAACGCCTTCATCAGCGGCAGGCCACGCAGCATGGGCAACGGCGCCAGGCGTAAAGCCCGTCTCCTTGGGAGCCGCCGCGTGCATGGCTGACAGGGTCGCCGCCAGCGCATCCATAGCGGCGTCGAGCACGGAAGCATCTGCATACAGCGAGCCATCCGAGCCAGCAAGCGCGCAAGCAGCGCCCTGCGCCACCAGCCCGCGCAGCGCGGTATCGACCTCGCCGATACCAAGATCCAAACCCCTAGCAACATCAACGGCCGCAACCGGCAACGTCTGCAGCGCCAGCCACGCCTCAACACCAGCGGCGGTATCGCCGGCCTCAAGCGCCACATACAGCGCACGCTCTCCTTCGGCAAGCTCGCGCGAACGACGGCAACGCGAAAGCAGCACACGCCCGCCGCCAATAAGCATAACGGGCGAATACGACAGCACCACAGCATGGTCTCCGGCTCGCAGCGGCAGTGGCTCCTCCAAGCGCACCTGCACGGTACGGGTCTCGCCCACCGCCATGGGGGCCTCGCCCTCCAAAAGCATGATGCGGCCGACGGCCTCGGCCGTACCCGCCATCACGTGCACACGCGCGCCCGACTCGAGCACGCGCGGCTTGACGCCCTCGCGACCCAGGTAGGTGAACGTCATCATAAAGCGTAACGTCTGACCAAAACGGTCTGCCACGCCCAGCATCTCGCCGCGGTCAAGTGCCGCGACACCGTCACCAACCAGGTTGAGCGCCACGCGTTGCCCAGGCAGCGCGCGCGGCGTATCGCCATGCACCTGAATCCCGCGCACACGACAGACCGTACGCGACGGCAAAGCCATCAGCTCGTCGCCCACCGCAACCGGCGCATCGTGCAACGTTCCCGTCACCACGGTACCGGCGCCCTTGATCGTAAAGCAGCGGTCAATCGGCAGGCGCGGCGCGGCATCACTCCGCTCGACACGGTCGCGGCAGGCATCCCAGCAGGCACTTACCTGCTCGTCGAGCACCGCAAGCAGCCCGTCGATCCCCTCGCCCGTCTTAGACGACACGGGCACAATCGGCGCGCCTGCAAACACGGTACCCGACAAAAAGTCATCGACATCGAGCTCGGCAAGCTCGGTCATCTCGGCATCGGCCAGGTCGCACATGGTCAGCGCGACCACCATATGCGTTACACCCAGCAACTCCAGCACATGCACGTGCTCGCGCGTCTGCGGCATCACGCCCTCCACGGCAGAGACCACCAGCACGGCAACGTCGATGCCCGTGGCGCCCTGCACCATGGCCCGCAAGTAATGCGCGTGGCCCGGCACGTCGACCAGGCCAACGATCTTGCCACTCGGCAACGCCAGCTCGCCAAAGCCCAGCTCCACGGTCATGCCGCGGCGACGCTCGACCTCAAGGCGATCGGGATTCTTGCCGGTCAGCGCCTCGATCAGCGCCGACTTACCGTGGTCGACGTGGCCCGCCGTGCCAACGATAACGGGACACTCCACCAGCGCTTGAACCTCACTCATCGAGCAATCGCCTTCTTAACGCATGCGGCAAGCGTCGACGCCGCCGTCTCGATATCGCGGTCGCCCACGAGCGTGCGCACATCAAACAGAATGCGGTCGTGCGAGGTGCGCGTGACGACCGGCGTGTCGAAATCTTGGACGAGCGAGCGCTTGAGCGCGTCGACGGACAGGCGCTCGTCAACAAGACGCACGGCAACGCACATCGTGGGCAGCTCCACGGTAGGCAGCGAGCCGCCACCGGGGGTCGACGATTCCTCGACGATCTCCACCTGAACAGCGCACGGGCAACCAACCTTATCGAGGCCGGCGACCATACGATCGCGCAGCTTGCGGGCACGTCGTTCCAAATGGGCCTGTGGCATCGTAAGCATGCTGAGCACCGGAATATCACGATGGGCCACGTCGGCACCGTCCATGTAGATGCGCAGTGTAGCCTCGAGCGCCGCCAGTGCGAGCTTGCCCGGGCGCAGGGCACGCATAAGCGGATGCGACCCGCAGGCCTGGACCAGGTCGCGACGGCCCATGATAATGCCCGCCTGCGCGGCACCCAGCAGCTTATCACCCGAGCACGACACGATATCGAGCCCTGCCGAAACCGAAGCCGGCGTGGTTTCTTCGCCGCCGCGCACCAAGATGTCGTCGGGCAACAGCGCACCCGACCCCTGGTCCTCGTAGAACAGCAGGCCGTGTTTGTGGGCCAGAGCAGCAAGCTCCCGAGAGCCCACCTCCTCGTGAAAGCCCTCGATGCGATAGTTGGAAGGATGGACCTTGAGGATCATCGCCGTATCGGGCGTGATGGCGCGCTCGTAGTCGCCCAAATGCGTGCGGTTGGTGGCGCCGACCTCGACGAGTTTGGCGCCCGAAGCCGCCATGACATCGGGGATGCGGAAGCTGCCGCCAATCTCGACAAGCTCGCCGCGGCTGACGATGACCTCTTTGCCTGCGGCATGGGTCGCCAGCACCAGCAGCACAGCGGCGGCGTTGTTGTTAACGACCAGCGCGTCCTCGGCACCGGTAAGCGAGCGGATCAGCTGCGCGGCATGTTCCTTGCGCGACCCGCGCGAGCAGGTGTCCACGCTGTACTCGAGCGTGCTGTACCCGCGCGCGACCTCGGCCACGGCCTTTGCCGCCGACTCCGCGAGCGGGGCGCGGCCCAAGTTGGTATGGATGACCACGCCCGTAGCGTTGACGGCAGGGCGCAGGCTCGGCAGCGCGGAGCGGTGCGCACGCCACTCGATGGCCGAAGCCAGGTCGCGCTTAGAGCGCGGGGCGGCGCCGGCGCGAATGGCGGCTCGCTCCTCGTCGAGCTCGGCCGTGACGGCGGCATGCACCACCGCGTCGCAGGTCTCCCCCGCCGCCTTCACCACCGGCCACTCGGCAAGCAGCTCGTTGACGGAAGGAATGGCACGCAGACGAGCGCGCACCTCATCGGACATGTTCTGGCTATCGCTCATGTGCGGCCTTTCAAAAGAAACGTGGATTAGTCAAATACATCAGCTGAGTCAATTACTCGTCATTATCCCCGTGCGCGGCGATCTTTTCCACGCGAACGGCGTTTTCCTGGGTGAGCGCGGCGCCCGTCAACGGGTCCCAACGCAACGGTGTATGGTCGAGCGGGCCCACGCCCAGGGCTTGAGCGCCACCGGCATCGGCGCCAAACGAACGCCCACCGGGGGCGGCCGAGGTGAAGATGCACGCCGGATGCAGATAGGGCGTCGTCTCCACGCGCACGCGATCGCGGCCCATGTCGCTCACAAGCTCGACGACCTCGCCATCGGCGATACCCATGCGAGCGGCGGCATCGGCATTCATCTGCACGGCGTCCAAGTCGGAACCCGCTTCGGCGGCACCTGCCGCCGCGAGCCTGCGCGAGGTATGCGACTCAAAGGGACGGTTGCCGCTAATGAGGCGAAACATCCCCGGGCCAGGCTCCACCATGGGCGCGATCCAGTTGGGCACGCGACCCAGACCGGCTCGTTCCCATACGTCGCTTGCCAGCGCGATCCTGCCGCCGTTCAAGGGAATCACCGGCTCGCCCGTACGCGACGGCTGCGCAACGCCCGTGTCGGCCCAGCCGCGCTCCTTGAGCTCGTCCAAATCAATCCCAAACGGAGCCACCTGAGCAGCGGCCAGATCGTCGGACGTAAAGTCGAAGTACTCGCCCACGCCACACGCCTGCGCCAGACCGGCAAAAATCTCCCGACCGGGACGTGTGTCATCATGCTGCACAGGCAGCACGGCGTTGCGGTAGAACACGCGCGCATCGTTGGCGCCCGCCAGCGTTCCCACGCCGCGGTCAGCCTCCAGATACGTCACGTCGGGCAGCACGAAATCAGAAGCACGCGCCGTCTCGGACCAGCGAATATCAATCGTCACGAGCAAGTCGAGCTGCTGCAAAATACTCAACCAAGCCTGTGCATTGCCATAGCCCGCACCGGGGTTACTGGCATAGACGATGAGCCCACGCAAATCGCCGGCAAGAATCGACTGACCGATGGTCGTGCACAGGCCGCGCACCGGATCGACCAGTGGATAGCGCTCGGACCCCAGCTTGGGCCCACGCGGCACCGGCGGCGTCGCAAAGCGCGTGGGATCGAGGTCGCCCAACACAAGCGGCGTGGGCGGGTTGAGCGCACCGCCCGCGTGTCCGATGCAGCCCAGCAGCACGTCGACCAAGCAAATAGCGCGCGCGGTCTGGGTGCTATTGGCATACGCAATTCCGATGCCGCCATGAAAGCCCGCATCCACCACGGCGGCAGGCGCGGCGGCAGCGAGATCGCGCGCCGTGGCGACAATCTCTGCGGCCGGCACGTCGCACATCGACTCGGCCCACTCGGGCGTCCAAGCACTGGCCGCCTGCGCCAGCTCGTAAAAGCCTGTGGCGTAGCGGTCCACGAACTCGTGATCGTACAGGTCCTCGGATATCAGCACATGTGCGATACCCAGCAGCAACGCCAGATCGCATCCAGGACGTACGCGCAGCCAGCGGTCGGCAAGCGCGGCCGAGCCGCTGCGCCGGGGGTCAACCACGATGATCTTCGCCCCGCGCCGGCGCGCATCGTTGAGCGCGTCAACGGCCCCCATCGTCGACGAATCGACAATGGAACGCCCCAGGTACATGATGCAGTCGGTATGCGCAAGGTCGGAGGCGGGGCTATAGCCCAGGCTGTGCTCCCAACCGGTAAGTCTGCTTACCTCGCAGGCGCCATCGGCACCGTACACGTTGGGCGAGCCCAGCGCATGCATAAAGCGATAGGCCCAGTAGCGGTCGAACGAGGGCACACCAAGTGTCATGCCCAGCGCACGGGGCCCGCGCTCGTCAACAATTCCCAAAAGACGCTCGGCAATCTGAGCAAACGCCTCGTCCCAGGTAATCGCATCGAACCCCGAGCCATCCCGGCGGCGTCGCATGGGGTGCAAAATCCGGTCGCGCTCGTCAAACGGCATTGCCAGGCGATGGCGCCCGCGGGCGCACAGGGCACGCGCCGCGCACGGATGTCCCGGCACCGGCAACTTGGCCACCACGCGACCGTCCTCAACGCGTGCCGCAAAGGCGCAATCGGCATAGCATCCCCCGCATGTCGTCACCACGGAGCGACCGTCATGCATAGCTCTCGATGCCATCTCGATTATTCCTTCCAGCTCAGGGGTTCATGCCCCGCCGCACCACAGCCCTGCCACCAGCTGCCGCGACGCAAAGCCCGCTGCATCTACCGCAGCAAGACACGAAGAGCCTCCCAAAAGGCAAACGCCCCTCGGGAGGCCCGTACGTCATTCCAGCTTATTACGCCTCGGACTTCTTGGCGTAGACAAACCAGTAGCCGAGCGCGATCAGAACCGCGCCGCCCACGATGTTGCCCAGCGTGGCGGCGGACAAGTTAAACGCAATGCCCGCAGCGTTGAGCGCATCGGCGCCGGCGACGTCGGCACCATAGCCGCACGCGTGCATCACGGCACCCATAGGCAAAAAGTACATGTTGGCGACGCAGTGCTCAAAACCGCAGGCCACAAAGGCGGCGATGGGCAGCAGAATGCCCACAACCTTATCGACCACGGTCTTACCGGCGGTACCGATCCACACGGCCAGGCACACAAAGATGTTGCACAGGATGCCGCGGAAGAAGATCGTCACCCAGTCGATCGTCACCTTGCCGGCGGCGACGCTCACCATGGAGTTGGCGACCGCCTCGCCGTTAAGCTTATAGATGCCGGCCATGTACACCAAAAAGACGATGAACAGGGCACCGACAAAATTGCCGACCCACACGACGACCCAGGCCTTAAGCATCTGAACCAGGGTGATCTTTTTGCTCTTGAGTGCGCAGACCATAAGCGAATTGCCGGTAAACAGCTCGGCGCCGCACACCAGCACGAGCACCAGGCCCAGGCAAAAGCACAGACCGCCCACGACGCGCTGAGCGCCCCAGCCCAGCGTGCTGTCGCTCAAGAACACGGTAAAGAACAGGCCGCCGAAGGCGATAAACGCGCCGGCGAACATTGCCAACAGAAAGGCCTTAGCGACCGGCAGGTTAGCCTTGGTCACGCCGGCGGCCTCGGTCTTGGCCTCGATCGCGGCGGGCGCCAGGCAATCGGGAGAGGGGTACTCCACCTTGGAATCTGCCATGTCAATCACTTCTTTCCTAATCAGCAGGAACAAGCGCTCCTATTGCTCTTGCCCCAAGCGGACAAAGTGGGAAAAGTCGTTGGCGGCCACGGCGTCGTACACGGCGTCGACGGCCTCAAAGACTTCCGGGGACATGGGGTTGTAGAACTCCGTGTCGCCCGGCTGAATCCCGACGAAGACGATATCATCACACGATTGCTCAATCTCTTCGATCAGAATCGACAAAGGAAGCGAATGCGTGGTGAACATCGATTTGCGCGCGACGTCGGTCTTATCGAGCAAGCGGATGGCGCCGACGGGCAGCGCCATGTCGGCGGCATCGACCAAAACCAAACGCGGCGGACGCTCGCGCTTGACCTCGATGATGTCATCCTCGGGCGTCTGACCGCCGTCGATGGTGTACCAACCGGCGATAGGCGTGTCCTCCATCTTTTTGGAGAGCACGGGGCCGGCGGCATCGTCGGCGCGCAGCACGCTTCCCGCCGTGAGCACGATACCCGCAAATGGGGCGCCGTTCACACGACCATCCACAACGCGACCCATTACTGCAACCTTCCCGTCAGATACACGCCCGACACATCGCGCACGCGCTCAACCAGATCGCGGAACTTCATCAGAAACGCGACCTGCTGTGCATGCAGGCCAAAGTCGTCGTCGAACACCGAGATGCCGGCCTTGGCCGAGCCGCGAAAACCGCGCTCGTCGAGCAGCGTGTCGCAGGCCTCGAGCAGCGACGGCACCGCCGCCTTGTCAAGCTGGCACTCGCCAAAGGAGCGGATGGCCTCGAACTTGGTCTTGGCCTCCCCCTCCGGCAGCGCGTCGACGAGCGAATAGAAGACATCCACCGGCACCGACAGGCGCGGCTCAAAGCAATCGAGCACGCCGGTGTGGTGGCCCACGGCGAGCGTGTAGTACAGCACGTCGCAGGCCTCCTGGGGAACGTCTTCCTCGGTCTCCACAAACTTACGCGTGAGCTCATAGAAGACCACCTGGTCGGGCGCATGGCCCAGGCAGGGGTCGGCGACGCCCTCGGCGGCCTCGTCGCTTGCGCGCGAGGCATCGCCAAAGGAGCCGCCGAGCATACCGGGGCCCGCAAAGTAACCAGAGCGGTCCGTGAGCTCCATCTAGTGACCTCCGGCCAGCACCAGATCCTGCAGCGCCGAGTAGACCTCAACGCGGCGCGGATCGTCCTGCTTGTCGATGAGCAGCGCCATGGCACCTCGGATATCACCCTTGGGCGCGTCCTCGAGCGTATCCATAAACTCGTTGGCCAGGTCGCGGCCGTAACGGTAGCCGCTCATGGCGCGAGCCTCGCGCTCGATGGCAACGCGCAACTTGTACGGCACGCCGGGGTGCAGGATATCGGCCTGCTCGCCGGCAGCCTCCACCGTAGTCTCGGCATGGAGCTTTTGGTCCAGCAGGCCAAGTGCCATGGCAAAGCCGTAGACGGTCTGCGCGGGGCTGGGCGGGCAGCCGGGGATGTAGACATCGACCGGCAGAATCTTATCCGTGCCGCCCCAGACGCAGTAGTTGTCGTAGAAGATGCCGCCGGTGCAGCCGCACGCGCCATAGGACACCACGATCTTGGGATCGGGTGCGGCCTCAAACGCGCGCAGGGCCGGCATGCGCATGGCACGCGTCACGGCGCCGGTGTACAGCAGCACATCGGCGTGACGGGGCGAGGGCACGACCTTGATGCCAAAGCGCTCGACGTCAAAGACGGGCGTGATGGAACCGAAGATCTCGATCTCGCAGCCGTTGCAGCCGCCGCAGTCGACACGGTAGACGTACACCGAGCGCTTGATCTTCTTAAGAAGGGTCGCCTTGGCCTTCTCGATGCTCTCGTCGAGCTCGATCTTGGTCGGGCGGTACTGAAGCCGCTCGGGCAAAAGCGTGGGTTCGGCCATGGTTACTCCTCCTTCGTTTCAAAATCCATGATGATGCCCTCGACCGGCGCCGGACCGGCGGGAATCTCGGGCGCATCGGGGTTAAGCTCGCGGTCGATATACTCCGGGTTCACGCCGTGGCCGCCCAGATACTCCATGCCGGGGCCCTGGGGCTCGCCGGACGCAAGCGTCTCGTTGGCAGCCATGCCGTGTGCGTTGCCGGTCTTTACGGCCGATGCGGCGCGCAGGGCGTCGAGCTCGCGCTTGCACTCCTGGCACATACCGACGGTGCGGGCGGCCTGCTCGGCCTCCATGCCGCCGGCCTTTTGCAGCAGGCGTTTGGCATAGTCGATCTCCCTGTGCGGGGCAAACGGCTTGCCGCAACGCGAGCAGTGCTCGAGCGCATAGACGCTCTTGCTGGTGAGGTCGTCCTTGCTCATGACGGCCAGCTCAAACTCCTCGGTGAGCTTGATGGCCTCCATGGGGCAGGCTTCCTCGCAGCGGCCGCAAAAGATGCAGCGGCCGTAGTCGATTGACCAGGTAATGGTATCGGCCGCAAGGTCGGTGTCCATGCGAATGGCATCGGCCGGGCACGCCACGCCGCAGGCACCGCAGGCGATGCAGAGCTCGGCATTGTGCTCGGGCTTGCCGCGCATGTCCTTGTTGGTGGGGAACGGCGCAAACGGGTACTTGACCGTCGCGTCGCCGGCCTTGGCGTTAACCTTCCAAAGCTTCAGCATATTAGAGCGCCTCCTCATCGAGCGGAGCGGCCATGGTGCCCTCGCCCGCGAGCGGCGACTTGTCGCGCCAGACGTTCTCGAACTGCTCCTTGTCGAGCACGTGGTCGCGCTTGGCGGCGACATCGGTCACCGTCACGCGGTCGGTGCAGGAATAGCACGGGTCGAGCGAGCCAACGATCAGCGCCGCATCGCCCACGGTGTTGCCGCGGAACATGTAGCGCAGGACCGGCCAGTTACTGTACGTGGCGGCCTTGGCGCGCCAGCGGTAGCACTTCTGGTTATTGCCGAGCATGGCCCAGTGCACGTCCTCGCCGCGCGGCGCCTCGGTGGCACCGATGGCGTACTTGTGCGGGGTGTACTCCCAATCCGTGGTGAGGATGGGGCCCGACGGGCAGTTCTCGAGCATGGTCTCGATCATATCGATCGAATCGTAGACCTCCTGGATGCGAACGGCGGTACGGCCGAAGGCATCGCAGGTGTCAGCCGTGGCGGCGTGCATCTTTTGAACGTCCGGATCGGCATAGCCGTCGAAGGGATGGTCGAAGCGCACGTCGCGGGCATAGCCCGAGCCACGCATGAGCGGGCCGACCGGCGAGAAGTCGCGTGCGATCTTGCGGTCCAAGATGCCGATGCCACTCGTACGCTCAATAAAGTTGGGCGTGGAGAGCAAGACGTCGACGAGCTCCTGAACCTCGGAGCGCAGCTGGTGGATGGTCGTGAGCGTGGAGAGCTTCTGCTCGGCCAAAATGTCGCGACGCACGCCGCCGATCACGTTGAGGCCGTAGGTCTTGCGGTGACCGGAGAGCTTCTCGGCCAGGTCCATGGACTTCTCGCGGACGCGGAAGAACTGCTGGAAGCCGGAGTCGAAGCCGGTGTAGTGCGATGCGAGGCCAATATTGAGCAGGTGTGAGTGCAGACGCTCGACCTCGAGCATGATGGCGCGGATGTACTGGGCGCGCGGCGGGACATGAATGCCCTGGGCGCGCTCGACGGCCTCGGCATAGGCCACCGAGTGGGCGCAGCCGCAGATGCCGCAGATGCGGTCGGCGAGGAACGTCACGGCGTCATAGTTCAGGCGCGTCTCGGCGACCTTCTCCATGCCGCGGTGCACGTAGAACAGACGGTAGTCGGCATCGACGATCGTCTCGCCCTCAACGAACAGGCGGAAGTGGCCGGGCTCGTCGGAGGTGATGTGCAACGGTCCCATGGGGACGAGCGTGGTCTCCTTGCCCTTGGTGTCGGCCAAGAATTCGTAGTTTTCCATGTCGCTCGCGGGGGCGGGGCGGAAACGGTAATCCATCGAATCCTTGCGCAACGGGTACAGCCCGCTGGGCCAATCGTCGGGAAGCACCAGGCGACGGCGGTCGGGCAGACCCTCGGGAATCAGGCCGAACATATCGCGCAGCTCGCGCTCGCCCCACACGCAGGCGGGGACGAACGGCGTCACGGACGGGAACGTCATCTTGGCGGGGTCGACCTCGGCACGCACGGTAACCCAGCCGGGGTCCTCCCCCTCCATGGAGATGACGTAGTACACGGCGTAACGGCCGCACAGGGAGCGCTCGTCGTTGCCGACAATCACGGGAATCCAGCCGTAGCGCTCGTAGTACAGGTAGTGGACGGCCTCGGGCAGACGGTCCAGCTTGACGGTGATCGTCAGCTGGTCCTCGCACTGCCACTCAACCTTCTCGATAGCGCCCGGCACTGCGGCGCGCAGGGCCTCGACGTGGCTTTCGCAACGACGAGCGTAGTCCTTCTTTTCAGGTTCTGCCATGGTGCTAATTCACCTCGCTTGTCTTGGTCTGGGAACTGAACACCATGCGGTAGAGAGGAGCCTCGTGGAGCTCTTCGACGCTCTGGTTCAAAACGACGGACGTTGCATCCTCGACGCCGCTCGTGATGGCGACCGGGGTGGCGATACCGAACCACATGACCACGATCGCGAGGGCGATCTCGGGGATGATCATGAGGGCGGGCACCTCGTGGCGCTTCATGCCCTCGGGCGCCTTGCCGAAGATGGACTTGAGCGCGATGCCGGTAAGGGCAAAGTACACGCCGGTGAGGCCAATGGCCACGAGCACGACCACCCAGATGGGACCGGACTGGACGCCGGCCACGAAGGTGAGGAACTCGGAGATGAACAGGGCGAACGGCGGGAAGGCGGCGAGCGCGAGCAGGGCGATGATGGTGAGCGCTGCCGTGACGGGAGCGATCTCGACGACGCCCTTGATCTTGTTCAGGTCGCGGGTGTGGTAGATGTGCTGGATGTTACCGGCCATGCAGAAGGCGAGCGCCTTCGTGAAACCGTGGAAGATGCAGTGCAGCAGGCAGGCGGCGATACCGAGCGGACCACCGATACCCAGGCACAGCGCGACCACGCCGACGTTGTCGACGGAGGAGTACGCGAAGCGGCGCTTGATATCGTCCTGCTTAAAGATGCACAGGGCGGCCACCAGGATGGACAGCGTGCCCAGGATGAGCAGGAGCGTACGCGGATAGGTGTCGCCCACCGTGATGATGGACAGGGAGTAGAAGCGGATGATCACCAGCATGGCGCACTTGAGCAGCACGCCCGAGAGCAGCGCGGAGACCGGGCTCGGAGCCTGGGAGTGCGCGTCGGGCAGCCAAGTGTGCATGGGGAACAGGCCCGCCTTGGTGCCGAAGCCGATGACGATGAACGCGAACGCGAGGCGCACGAGCATCGGGTCGAACTGGTCGGCGTAGGGCATGATGGAGGTGAGGAAGGCTGCCTCATGCGCGTTGGGCATGATATCGGCGGCGTTCGCGTAGATGAGCAGCGTGCCGAACAGGCCGAAGGCCACGCCGGCGGTGCAGACCATCGCGTACTTCCAAGACGCCTCGAGCGCCTGCTTGTTCTTGTAGATGCCCACGAGGAACACGGTCGACAACGTGGTGGCCTCGACCGCCGCCCAGGTGAGGATGATGTTGTTGGACAGGCAAGCGAGCAGCATCGTGAAAACGAACAGGCTAAACAGCGCGTAGTACTGCTTGGTGCGCTCGGCCGGCATGGTCTTCTCCTCGATATCGATCTTGATATAGGAGATGGAGTACACGCCGGTGATGAACCCGATGATGCCTACCAGAAGGACGAAGATCGACGAGAGCGAATCGAGATGGAGCCACAGGCCCAAAGCGTCGATATTCTGCCCGCTCGAGAGCATGGTTCCCGCGGTGACGACCGAAAGGACGAGGGTCGCCGCGACGGAGATGGTGTTGAGCCCCGCAAAGACGCTGTAGGACGTCGTCTTGGGGAGCGCAGCCATAATCAGGGAGAACACGAGGGGACAAGCGAGCAGGGCGACCGTCAGCATTGAAACATCCATGGCCTACCCCTTCAATTCGGTCAGGTCGTGGGAGTCGAGCGACTTGGTGTCGTTCCAGATCCTCACGACGACGGCGGACATGATGATGACGGCGAAAATGGCGTCGGTGGCGATGCCGATCTCGATGATCTCGGGGGCCGTGGGCGCGAGCAGGGCGAGCGTCACGTGGCTACCGTTCTCCATAAGGCAGTACCCGAAGATTTGCTTGAGGATGTTGCGCTGGGAGATGATGCACGTGAGGCCGACGAAGAAGTGCGCGAAGCTGATGGCGAGGGCCGGAGTAGCCACCTCAGCGGTGGGCAGGCTCAGGCGCGTGACCACCGCGAAGCAGATGGCCACCTCCAGACCGGTGAGGATGATGGTCCAGGCCGGCTTGATGGAGGAGGTCAGCGTGCTATCGGCAGGCGAACCCATCTTTTTGTAGGCACGGTTGAGAATGAACGGAACGAGGATCACCTTGGTGACGAAGGCCGACGCAGCCCACATGAGAAGCTCGGTGGCACCGGTGGTGAGGCCCAGGGTGAGCAGCACGCCCACCAGGACAACCGACTGGATCGCGTACCACTTAATGGCGGACGGGATGGTCTTCGAGACGACCACCATGGTGGAGGTCACGATCAGAAGACCGCCCAGGATATTGACTAACGAATAACCCATGTCCTACCTCCTAACCCATCCAACTAGAGGACAGAGGACCGGCGACGACGACCATGATCATGAGGACGACGAACACGAACGCCATGGCGCGCGGAAGGGGCTGGCCGGCGGCCACGGTCTCGCTCGGCTCACCGGGCAGGACCTTACCCATCCAACGCAGGAACCATGCGAAGGTGGCGACGGTCTCGACGACCATGACGCACACGAGGACGAAGATGACCGTGTTGGAAGCACCAACCGCGAAGCCACCGGAAATAATCTGGAACTTGGAGAAGAACGTGCTCATGGGGGGCACGCCGGCGATAGCGGTCGCGGCGACCGCGAAGCCCACGCCCGTGACCGGGTACTTCTTCATGAGGCCCTGGATCTTGGGCAACATACGGGTTCCCAGCGTGAAGCTGAGGGAGCCGGCGATGAGGAAGAACAGGGTCTTGGTGAACGCGTGGTTGAAGATGTGCTCGACGGCGCCGTTGAACGCCATCTGGCTTCCGAACACGGAGAGGCCCAGGCCAAAGAACACGTAGGCGAGCTGCGCGATCGTCGAGAAGGCGAGCAGGCGCTTCATATCCTTCTGGGGCAGGTACATGAGGAAGCCGAAGAGCATGGTCACGACGGCGTCGATGATGGCGACCCAACCGACGATCTCGGGGATATCGCCGGCACTCGCAAGAGCGCGGGCGAACACGCACACGCCGACCTTCACCATGGACGCGCCATGGAGGTAGGCGGAAACGGGCGTGGGGGCCTCCATTGCGGAGGGCAGCCACATGTAGAGCGGGAACTGGGCGGACTTGGCCCAAGCGGCGAACAGGATGAGCAGCAGCACGACGGTCTTCATACCGGAATCGAGCTGGGAGATCGCGCTCAGCGCGAACGTGCCGGTTCCGGCGAACAGGAAGGCCGCGCCGATGTAGAGTCCCAGAGCGCCGATATGGGTGATGATGAGCGCCTTCATACCGGCCTTCTTGGCCGTGGGCGTCATGTAGTAGCTGATGAGGCCCCAGGAGCACACGCCGGTGATCTCGAAGAAAACGAGCTGGCCGACGATGGTGGAGCTGTAGGCGAGACCGGCCATGGCGCCGATGAACGTGGAGAAGTACACGTAGAAGCGGCGACGGGGCGCGTCGGGATGCTCCTTGTTCTTATCGCTCATGTACGGGAACGAATAGATGACGACGAGCAGGCCGATAGCGACGAACGCGGGTGCGAGCAGCGTGCTCATCCGGTCGAATATGAAGCCCATGACCAAGGTCTGGCCCATACTCGCCCAGGTTACATCGACCGCGTTCATGCCGTTTCCGGCAAACGTCGCGGCCAAGCCAACGGAAGCGACCGTGGCGATGCCGCCGGCAAAGGCGCAGATCCATTTAGCGTAGGGACGCGGCAGCATGACGATGAGCAGGGAGCCCAGCATGGGGACGGCGATCGCCACCATGGCAAAGAGGGACAAGCTCGATTCGATTGACATAGTTTCTCCCTTCTCCCTACACGCCTACGACGACGAAGACGAACGCGAGGACCGCGATGCCGACGACGGCCCAGGTCTGGTTACCGAGCACCTTGAAGCGCGAACGGGAAACGGAGTTCTCGAGCACGCCGCAGACAACGAAATCGACCAGGCACTTGACAAGGAAGACGACGGCGCCCACGAGAGCGGTGACACCGATGGTCGCGGGCTCTCCCCAGGGGATGAAGATGGAGGTGAACCAAGCGACGACCACGACCTGCTTCATGCCCATGGCGAGCTTCATCATGGCCAGGGACGGGCCGGAGAGCTCGGCGAGCGGGCCCTCCTGGAGCTCCTGCTCGGCTTCGGCCTGATCGAACGGAAGCTTGCCGAGCTCCATATAGCAGGCGGCCGCGAAGGCGACGCCGGCGAGGATGACGGCGACGACGCTCGAGACGTTGCCCGTAACGATGTGCTGACCCATGGTCGCAATGTCCGTGGAGCCGCACACGATGGCGACGGTAAACAGCGCGATGAGCATGGACGGCTCGATGAGCACGCTCATGAGGAGTTCGCGGATACCGCCGAAGCCCGCGTAGGCGTTGGAGGAATCCACGCCGGACAGCGCGAAGAAGAAGCGGGACAGCGCGAGCGCGTACATGATGGTGATGGCGTCACCAAAGACGGGCATGGGGCTCTCGAGCGTGAACATGGGCAGGCCCATGGCGAGCATGAACGACACCGCGAGGAACAGCGGCGGCATGATGCGCAGCACGAAGCTCGAGTCGGAACTCACGGACTCGGGACGCGCCATGAGCTTCGCGAGGTCCCGGTAATCCTGAAGGATGGACGGACCGCGGCGATTGTGCATCTTCGCGCGAATCACACGGGCGAGGCCGGAGAAGAAGGGCGCGACCAGCATGACCACGAGGCCCTGCGCTTTCGCAAGAACGATGTTCATAATATCCTCTCCCCTCTCTAGACCATGACCACGGCGAGCACGAGGAAGACCACGAGCGCCGCGACGATGTAGCAGATGTATACGGAGTAGTTGCCGCCCTCGATCTTGGAGGCGAGGCCGGCCAGCTTATCGGCACCCTCGCTCGGTGCATCGACCAGGAAGCGGTCGGGCAGGGGCTCAACGTCCTGGGCGACACCGGTGAGCTTCTGGAACACGTGCGCGATGGACCAGCAGATCTTGGTGCATACCTCGCGCAGGGTGTAGAGCGGGCCCATGAAGAGCTCTACGTCTGACGCGAAGCTCGTGGCGACGACGGGCATGTGCTCGTTGGGCTCGTAGCCGCACGCCCAAGGGTCGGTCTTCTTAGCGGGGGCCTTGGTGCCGAGGCAGGACCTCAACACGAACGCGAGGCCGGTGAGGACCACGAGCGCGATGGCGATCGCGGGGGTGGAGGTGGCGGCACCGGAAATCTCGTTCACCAGAGACACGCCCGAGGTGGCTGTGATGGCAGAGCCGGCAAGCACGCTCTGGGCGACGTCGCCCAGAACCGGGGCGATGACGGGAGAGCCGATTCCCAGCACCACGCAGATGGCCGCGAGGAGCATCTGCGAGAACAACATCGGAGCCGGGGACTCCTTGGCGTTCGCGGCCTCCTGGGAACGAGGGCTGCTCGCGAACGAGACGCCGTAGGCCTTCACGAAGCACGTGACGGCCAGGGCACCGGTGATGGCGAGGGCGGCCGCGGAGGCGACGGCGAACACCATGACGACCGGGTCGGAGAGCGTCGAGATGTTGAACAGGGACTGGTAGGTGAACCACTCGGAAACGAAGCCGTTGAGCGGCGGGATAGCCGAGATGGCAAGGGCACCGATGAGGAAGCAGACGGCCGTGACCGGCATACGGCGGAACAGGCCGCCCATCTTCTCCATGTTGCGCGTACCCGTGGCATAGAGCAGGGAGCCCGCGCCGAGGAACAGCTCGCCCTTGAACATGGCGTGGTTGAGCGTGTGGTAGAGGGCGGCCATGAGCGCGATCGTCGCGATGACGTCGTTGCCCAGGGCGTGCGCCGTCATGGACGCGCCGACACCGAGCAAGATGATGCCGATGTTCTCGACGGAGTGGTAGGCCAGCAGGCGCTTAATGTCGTGCTCGTGGAGGGCGTAGACGACGCCCAGGACCGACGAGATGGATCCGAAGACCAGGACCATGAGGCCCCACCAGAGCTGGACGCCCGAACCCGCGAGCAGGTCGAGACCGACCTTGAGGATTCCCAGGATGCCGATCTTGATCATGCCGCCGGACATGAGGGCGGACACGTTGGACGGCGCCTCGGGGTGCGCCTGGGGCAGCCAGGAGTGCAGCGGGATGATACCGGCCTTTGCGCCGAATCCGAAGAACGCGAGGACGAAGCACGCGGAGGAGACGGCGGGTCCAAAGTCATGCGTACGGAAATCACTGAAGCTGAAGGAACCGCCCACGCCGTTGGTCATGAGCAGGAAGCTCGCCATGATAAGGACAAAGCCCACGTGCGCGATGACGAAGTAGAGCCAACCGCCCCTAATGGAGTTCTTGTTCTCCTCGATAACGACAAGGAAGTAGCTCGTAAGGGACATGAGCTCAAAGGCGACCAGGAACCAGAACACGTTGTCGGCGGTGATGACGAGCATCATCGAGGCGACGAAGGTGTTCATGAAGAAACCGGCGCGCCCGACCTTGCCCGGGTACTCATCGAAGTAGGACAGACCGTAGATGAAGCCCGCAAAGGCGAGGATTGAGATGAGGACCACGATCAGGCCCGCAAGGCCGTTGAGCAAGAGCTCGAGACGGGCGAACGGGAAAAAGAAGACCGTGTTGAGGGACGAAACGTCGCCAAGCACGGCCTCGAGGCCCGCGATGAACGACAGCACGGCCGCGACGGCGCCGATCAGGCAGCCGGCGGTCTTGGCGGCGTTATCGGCCTTGATCAGCAGAACCGAGGCGAGCGCACCGATGCACGAGACGGCAAGCGATGCGATAAACAGCGTCATGCTATCCATTGTTTACGCTCCCTTCTGCTTTCTCGGACAGGCCCTGGGCCACAGCGGTAACGTCGACGACTGGACCGTTTTCGATCGAGCGCAGGCGCTTGGCCTCGTCGAGCTCGCGATCGGCCGCACCGCCCATGACGGTCAGCGCCTTGGTGGGGCACGCCGCCACACAATGCGGGCCGTCCGGATCAAAGGCGCACAGGTCGCACTTGACAGCACAGGTGTACTGGCCAGGAGCCCACGTAAGCAGGCTGCTCAGGGACTTAGGATACGAAGGCGTCGGGTCGCACATG
Source organism: Collinsella sp. CLA-ER-H7 (assembly GCF_040092345.1). NCBI lineage: Bacteria > Bacillati > Actinomycetota > Coriobacteriia > Coriobacteriales > Coriobacteriaceae > Collinsella > Collinsella sp. CLA-ER-H7. The sequence continues at coordinate 65,419 of NZ_JBBNLT010000001.1, forward strand.
CCTGCGACACCGGCGATAGACGTGCCATCGGGATGGATGGCTCCGAAGGGGCACGCGATGGCGCACAGCCTGCACCCGATGCACTCCTGCTCCTTGACGTGGATGCGATCGCCATCGTGCTCGATGGCATTCACCGGGCAAACCTCGGCGCAGGGGGCACCCTCGCAATGGTGGCAGGCAAGGGCGGCCGAAATAGCGCCGGTCTTCACGAGCGCCAGGCGCGGCGTATCCTGAAGACCCTGCATCCGGTGGGCGTCGGCACAAGCGGACTGGCATGTTCCGCAGCCGATGCACCTCTCCGGGTTGATGTCGATGAAGCGGTTCATCCCCACTTCCTTTCAAAATAACGGGCCGGGCTCCCGAACGTACGGGACGCCCGGCCCAAAAAGCCAACGAGAACGGGACTACACGATTTGGTTCACGTGCGTCTCGTCGTCGAACTTGGCGGCGCCAGGCTCAACGTCCTGGGGAGCGGCGGCGTCCACCAGAGCCTGCTTGAGCTCGGTGTACTGACGCTCGACCTCGCCCTCGGCCCAGACCTGGTCGGCGATAGCGTCGACCTGGCAGGCGGAGAACTTGTCCTCGGGCGTATGCGAGACCGGGTCGACCTTGTGAATGGTCAGCTCGTTGCACTTGCCGATCCACCACTGGTAGGTCATATAGACCGTGCCCTTATTGATGCGATCGCTCACGTCGGCGCGGCTGTATACCTGGCCGCGACGGCTGTGAATCGAGACGATGTCGCCGTTCTTGATGCCGCGCGCCTCGGCGTCCGCGGGATTCATGCGGACAAAGCCGGGCTCGTCGGCGAGCAGCGCCAGCGTCTTGCAGTTGCCGGTCATCGAGCGGCAGCTGTAGTGACCGACCTCGCGGACGGTGCACAGAATGAGCGGGTACTCATCGTCGGGAAGCTCGGAGGGTGCCTCCCAGTCGTGCGCCATCAGGTTGGCGCGGCCGTCCTTGGTGGTGAACTTGCCACCAGCGAACATGTCGGGCGTACCGTGGTCGTTCACATCGGTGCTCTTAACGGGCCACTGGGCGTAGCCGCCCTCGGGAGCCATCTTCTCGTAGGTCGCGCCCACAAAGTTGGGGCACAGGCTAATGCACTCGTTCCAGATCTGCTCGGTGTTGTCGTAGTGCATGGGGTAACCCATACGCGTAGACAGGTCCGCGAAGATCTCCCAGTCGTGGCGGCACTCGCCCTTGGGCGGAACGGCCGCGTCAAAGTGCTGGAAGCTACGGTCGGATGCGGTAAAGACACCCTCGTGCTCGCCCCAAGAGGTAGCGGGCAGGATGACGTCGGCGAGCATGGTCGTCTGCGTCATAAAGATGTCCTGGCAAATGAACAGATCCAGCTCGGAGAGCGTCTTGCGCATACCGGCCGAATCGGGCTCGGTCTGCACCGGGTCCTCGCCGTAGTTGTAGAAGCAGTGCACCTTGCCCTCGTCGACCAGGTGACCCAGGTCGGTGAGCTTGTAGCCCTCCTCGAGCGGGAGCTTTTCCTCGGGCACGCCCCAAGCCTTGGCAAACTTGGCACGCACTGCCGGGTCGGTGACCTTCTGGTAGCCAGGATACAGGTTGGGCAGCATGCCCATATCGCAGGAGCCCTGGACGTTGTTCTGACCGCGCACGGGCGCGAGGCCGGAGTTGGGTTTGCCGATCTGGCCGGCAACGCAGGCGATGGAGGCGATGGTGTGCACCGTCTTCAGGTTCTGCTTCTGCTGGCATACGCCCATGCCCCAGCCAATGATGGCAGAGGGCTTCGCCGTGGCGTACATCTCGGCAGCTTGGTGGATCAACGCGGGCTCGACACCCGTGATGTCCTGTACGGATTCGGGAGTGTAGTTCTTGATGGTCTCCCACCACTCGTCAAAGCCGTTCGTATGCTCGGCGACGAATTCCTTGTCGTAGAGGCCATCGTTGACCAAGCAGTTGGCAAAGGCGTTGAGGAACGCAACGTTGCAACCGTTCTTGATCGGAAGGTAGAGATCGGCGATACGCGCGGTTTCGATATGGCGCGGGTCGGCGACGATGATCTTGCAACCCTTTTCTTTGGCTCGCACGATACGCCTTGCGACGATGGGGTGCGAATCGGCAGGGTTATAGCCGAAGAGGAAAATGCAGCCCGCATCCTCCATACCGGGGATGGAGCATGACATGCAACCTGAACCAACCGTGTCCATCAGACCGAGGACAGTAGGGCCGTGTCAAGTACGGGCGCAGTTGTCCACGCTGTGGGTGCCGATGCACGCACGCGTAAACTTCTGCATGACGTAGTTCGCCTCATTGCCGCCGCCTCGCGAAGAGCCGGTGGTCATGACAGCGTTAGGACCATATTCGTCAATTATGGCCTGCATCTTAGATGCGGTGAAATCCAGTGCCTCGTCCCAGCTTACGCGCTCAAGATCCGCGCCCTTAGTGCGGCGGATCATCGGGTGCAGTACGCGAGGAGTCAAGATCTTGGTGTCGTTGATGAAGTCGTAGCCGCTCATGCCCTTAAGGCACAGCTCGCCCTGATTGGTGATGCCGTTGAGCGGTTCGGTACCCACGACCTGGCCGTTTTGGACCAAGAGGTTAAACTGGCAACCGGCGCCGCAATACGGGCAGATCACTTTATGCTTCTCCATGACACCCTCCTTCCTTTCTCTGCTACCGATTAATCGGTACTTATTTGATAATCGTTGGGCTTGTATGGCCGCCCGCCTACGCCTCGTTTTCGATGGTGGCGCGGGCACGCTCGGCAGTCAGCTCCGCCAGGCGCTCCTCGTCCACCAGGGTGAGGCCCTTGGTCGGACAAGCCTCGGCACACGCCGGACCGCCGGGACGGTCCACGCACAGGTCGCACTTGAGCACGAAGCTCTTAGTCTGCGAACCTACGCGCACGTCGCCCATCAAGACGGGGACCTGCGTGGTCGCCACGCTCACGGCGCCAAAGGGGCAGGCCATGACGCAGCTCTTGCAGCCGATGCAGTTGTCCTCGTTGACGCCGATGCGATGGTTCTTTGGATCAAAGAACAAGGCGCCCGTGGGGCAGGCCTTGGCGCACGGGGCATCCTCGCAGTGGTGACATGCCACCGGCGCGGAAATCTCGTAGGTGCGCGTTACGCGCAAGCGAGGTGCGGCGATGTTGCCGGGAATATCGTGTGCTTCGATGCACGCCGCCATACAGGTTTGGCACCCAATGCAGCGTGAAGAATCAGCCACGACTCGTTTATTGCCCATGTTGTTCACTCCCTCCTGAATCCCATGCCGGAGAGACCCTGCCAACGTTGCCCCGGACCGCCCGTGGTCCGGCATCGGCGTATCGAGTGCATGCGGCGAAACAGGCACTTCGATAGAATTCCTCCAACGATATACAGGTTTAATATACGCAGTTGCAGGGGGCAAACTTGAGCATAGGCCCTGCAATACGGGTGTATTGCAGGGGTTTTTGCAGGTTGGAATTATTCTCTAGAAACTATAAAGGTGAGTGTATTACATGCGTACACCTCTGAGATTTTTACGCGCTCTCGTTTTGGATGTACTACGCTTGTATTCGTGTTTATGGTTATCAACTTGAGTGAAATAAAGTAATCGTTATAAGATGCTCAAGTATCGGCACATGCCGCATTTGACCGACTATATTGCACGCTCATTAAGGGGGCCAGTGATGTCATCGACTCAAAAAAGAGCCATCCTGCAGGTGGGCATTCGCGAGGAAGACAAGCAGCATGCCGAGCATCTCTACGACGCCATGGGCACATCGCTCGCCGAGGCTGTCCGTCTATTTGTCGCACAGAGCATTTTGATGCGCAAGCTCCCCTTTCAGCCGGTCGCCGTGCGTTCCAAGGACGGCACGGCCGCCTATGGATCGCTCAAAGCATATGGGGACCCCAATCGCCGCTCCGAAGAGCGCAATGCCTGGATTGAGTACCTTGCCACAGAAAGCGACGATTCGATTTTGGGTCCCGAGGAAGTAGATATCCATGAGTAGCACCATCATCGACGAGACCGTCATCCTGCGCTACCTGCTTGACGACGACGAGGTTCTGTCACCGCGCGCCGCCAAGGTCATCGCCACGCGCACCGCTCGCGTCTACCCCGAAATCATCACGCGCGTCGTGGTCACGCTGCGCGACGTCTATAAGGTTCCCCGCGTTGAGATTACTGCGGCCATGAAAAGGCTGCTCGATGACGTCATGGTCGACGAGCCCACCGTTGTCGCCCTTGCCGTCAAACTCTTTGGCAAGACCCATATGGACTTTACCGACTGCCTCCTCGCAGCCCGAACCGCCATCTACAACGATGATGTCGTGAGCTTTGGCAAGCCCATCATCCAAGGCATGATCGATTACCGCCGCAAGCGCCAAACCGCGGCCGACGCTCGCGACCGCGCCGCCGAAGCCCGCAGTCACAGCACCGACTCCACCATCGACAAGCTCCGCCACCAATCCCGCCACTAACCGACAGGCAACGGCATCGCCCGCCACTCAGCCCCATCCCCTCTTAAGTTGCGGTGAAATAGTTCCTGGATTTAGGCTTATTCGAGCCTTTCAGGAACTATTCCACCGCAACTTTCTGTAAGGGTGGTTTTTAGTGCCGCCGAGGGGCACTAATCAACCGTTTGCCGATATGTTTGGCTACGACTCATGACTCTGACCTGCCCCGTCAAGCTTTTGGTCAGTTCATGGCAAGGTCAGGCGGGCCAAATATGGGATAGCGTAGTGTCATTCACTCCCCCTCGAGACCATGGGGTCGAAAATGAGTCATGATAAACGCTGTACCAAACCGCAATTAGAGCTGTTCTTCCGGTTATTCGAGGCCCATCATGGCGGGCACCTGTTTGTAGCTACCAAAAAATGGGATGAACGCTGTGCCTACGCGCTCATGCAAAAAGAGATGATTATTCGACTCTACAACCATGTCTACGCTGATCCCGCGTATTGGAATGACCTCGGCGTCGAAGATCGCATCTTTCAATTGGCATCCGCTATTGCGGTCGTTGAACCGAATGCCGTGTTTTGTGGAGCAACGGCGGCACTGCTCTATGGCATCGGTTCTGCATATTCGCTTCTCGACAAGGTGCAAGTGCTGTTGCCGCGTTCCACCAGACGCGATATGTACGAATTCGTTGAATACCGACGCTGGCGGCCGGGCGACGTATGGCAGCTCGGTCCTTTTACGTTAACGAATCCATATCGCACGGTGGTCGACATCGCCCGAACTAACGCTTTTCGATATGCACTAGGCTATGTCGACGGGTTGGCTCGTGAGTACGGTGTCGAGCGTGAAGAATTGCGTGCATATGCACAAACGAACTGCCGCGGACTGCACGGCATCGCGCGCGCATTTGACGTTTTTGAACACATGGATGGCAGATCGGATAACGGTGGAGAATCCGAGGCACGGGCGGCAATGATTCTGGCGGGAGTTGCCGCTCCCGAACTTCAGGTTGAAATCACTCGACCGGGAAACGCCGGCTATTATTTGGCAGATTACGGCTGGCAGATGCCAAACGGCTCTTGGATGCTGGCTGAGCTGCATGGACTAGGCAAGTTTGAGGACGATGCCCAAAATGATCCGGAACATACTGCGGCAAAAACCTATCGAGCTGCCCTCGTGCGCGACGCGAACCTGCGTGCCATGGGCCACAACGTCATTCATTTCAAGCTCTCAGACACCCTCGATGTCAAAGCGTTCGGCTCCATGATGCGCGGCTACGGTATACCAACCACAAAACCCTACACAGACTCCTGACCGGCTGCCCTCATCTTCTCGACAACAGAACCCATCATCGACCCAGCCCGCTCGGCCTCAATAAGTTGCGGTGAAATAGTTCCTGGATAACAGCTTTTGCGGCTAATCGGGAACTATTTCACCGCAACTTAGGAGGGGATGTGGGGTCCCCGGCATGTATATGAAAACGGCTCTGGTCCCAAAAGGAGCCAGAGCCGTTCGTTTATCTAATGGAGCGGGCGACGGGAATCGGACCCGCGTCATCAGCTTGGAAGGCTGGGGTTCTACCATTGAACTACGCCCGCAAGATATGGTCGGGACGACAGGATTTGAACCTGCGACATCCTGCTCCCAAAGCAGGCGCGCTACCAAACTGCGCCACGTCCCGAAGGTGTTGAGCAGCTAAGGTCTAAACCTTGCGTGTCCCAAAGCGAAGGAAATTATAGGGGAGACTCCCCGCCTGTGCAAGCATTGATGCCTTAGCTCCTCGAATGTGCGACAAAACGACTATGGAGCAGACCGATCACAAAGGCAACCACGGCAACCGGCGCCCACGCGGCTCCAATGTCCGCAAGCGGCAGTGCATCGAACGGCAGCCACGCGCCCGCAAAGAACGCATCGCGGACCGAGGTGATCACACTCTGCACAGCAACCACGCCGCCGACCCACACCCACACCTGTGGATGAGCGTCGCAAAAGCCGTGCACCAGGCCCATAAGCACCAGCACAATGGCGACGGGATACAAAGCGTTGAGCATGGGTACCGAGAACATAAGGATCACATCGAGGCCCACGTTGGAGAGCACGCACGAAAACGCCGCGAATACAAAGGCGAGGATCGCGAAGGGGCGGCGCATGGCCTCCTCGGAAGCCTCCGCTCCCCCTTCAACCACATACGTCTCGCAGAAGTAGCGCGAGCAGCAGCTGATGAGGCCGATGCACACGTTCATGCAGGCGAGGAAGAAGATGGCGAAGACCACGATCGTGCCGGCAAGGCCAAAGTGCATGGAGGCAGAGCGGGCAAGGATTGCAGCGCCGTTGGTGGCGTCGGGCATCACGGTGCCGAGCTGCATACCGGCAAGTGCCAAGCCGCAATAGATAATGGCCATGAGCACGCCGGCGATCACACCGGAGCGCGAAATCTCGAAGGCCACGCGCTTGTCATCGGTAACGCCCAGCTCGTGGATGGTCTCGGCGATGATAATGCCAAAGGCGAGCGACGCGAGCAGGTCCATGGTCTGGTAGCCGGTCAAAAAGCCCTGCACGGCAGCACCGGCATCATAGGGAGCTTGCGGGATAGCAGCCGGTCCTAGCGGCGAGATCACGGCGGCGCCGACAACGAGCACGATAAGCGCAATGAGCGCAGGGCCCGTAATGCGGCCGAGCACGCGCGTGATGACACCCGGGCGCAGCGTGAGCACAAACGCGACGACGAAGAACCCGATGGCAAACACCAGACGTGCCGTGCCGAGCGAAACGCCCTCGGGTAGCAGCGGCACCAGCATTTCGAACGCCGTAGAGCTTGTGCGCGGAATGGCCAGGCACGGACCGATGGCCAGATAGACCGCCGCAACGAAGAATTCGCCAAACTTAGGATGCACGCGGCCGGCAAGCTCGCGCGCCGTTCCGGCAAGTGCCACGGCGATAAAACCCATGACGGGCAGGCCGATGGCGGCAATCAGAAAGCCGAGCATGGCGACCGGCGTGGCAGAACCAGCCTGCAGCGCCAGCAGCGGCGGAATAATGAGGTTGCCGGCGCCAAAGAGCATCGAGAACAGCGCAATGCCGACGGTAACAACATGGTCGGAGCGCAAACCGCGCGGAGCGGATGAGGCCATATGCACACCTTTCGGGTCGAAACAAAAACGGGACGGGCAAAAACACCCATCCCGCAAGTATAAACGGTCTAGCAGCTTTAGCAGGCTAAATCGCACAGAGCATCGATAGCCGTGTCGACTTCTTCGGTCGTGTTGAAATACCCAAACGAGAAACGGACGACGCCCTGGCGCTCGGTCCCCAGCGCACGGTGCATGAGCGGGGCGCAATGGGCGCCGGGGCGCGTCGCAATCCCCCACCCTTGCATGAGCGCGTCCGAGATCTCGGCAGAGTCGATATCGCCCACGTTGAGCGACACGATCGCCGAGCGCGCGGGTTGGTCAAACGCACCGTAGAGCTTAATCCCCGGAATCTCGCGCACACCGGTAAGGAAGCGATCAGCGAGCGCACGCTCGTGGGAAGCAATCGCCTCGACCCCACCCTGGGCCTCGATAAAGTCGAGACCAGCGGAAAGGCCCGCGATGCCATGGCCGTTGAGCGTACCGGCCTCAAGGCGCGTGGGCCACTCAAGCGGCTGCAGCGGGTCGAAGCTGTGCACGCCCGTGCCGCCCATGGCCCACGGAGACACGTCAATGCCCTCTGCCACGGCCAGACCGCCGGTGCCTTGGGGTCCCATGAGCCCCTTGTGGCCGGTAAAGCACACGACGTCGAGCCCCATGGCCTGCATATCGATATGCGCCGTGCCGGCAGACTGCGAGGCATCGACGATCACGAGTGCACCGGCCGCATGGGCCATGGCGGCTACGCGTGCAATGTCGACCGCGTTGCCGGTCACATTGGAGGCGTGCGTCACCACCACGGCACGCGTACCGGGCGTGACCAGCCGTTCGAGCTCGTCGTAGTCGAGCGCGCCGTTCGCGTCGCAGCCCGCATGCTCAACGGTCACACCCCGCTCTACCGCCAAGCGGTTGAGCGGACGCAGCACGGAGTTGTGCTCGAGCACTGTTGTGACCACACGGTCGCCGGGGCGAACCACGCCATTGATGACGGTGTTGAGCGCCGCGGTTGAGTTGGGCGTAAAGCACACATGGTTCGCCCTCGGGCAACCCAAAAGGCGCGCGAGCTTGGCACGGCAAGCGTGAATCGTACGAGCGGCATCGAGGGCACCCGACGTGGCGCCGCGCCCGGCATTGCCGAGCGAGCACATCGCCTGCGTCACGGCATCAATGACCGTCTGCGGCTTGTGCATGGTCGTCGCCGCGTTATCCAGATAGATCATCGCACGACCTCCCACATATCAATCACGGTATAGCCCTCGGTAGGAACGCCCGCCGCGGTAAGCTCGCTGCGCAGCAGTTCCTCATCGGCAGGCAACGCCTTCCACGCCAGACCGCAGCCGGCAGCGACCTCCCCGGGCACGGGAATCGTTCGCCCGGGAAGGCCGCGCTCGACGCACAGGGACTCGCAACCCATGGCGGCCGCCGTGGTGGGAAACGTGATGACAAGCGCCGGGCGCTTCTCCCTCATGGCAACTCCAACCAATACGCTACGGGCGCACGACGCGCACGGCCTGCTCCATCTTCTCCACGATCACGTACATGTTCGTGACCTCGCCCACGGCAAGCTGGTCCTTAATGCCATAGTGGTCGAGGCAGGTGCCACAGGTAAGGATCTCGACGCCCTGCTCGGCCAGGCCCTTCAGGTCGTCGAGCACCGGAGAGCCCTCGACGGTGAGCTTGGCGCCACCGTTGTAGAACAGCATGGTCGCGGGCAGCTCCTCCTGCTGCGTCACGGCAAAGATAAAGGCCTTCATGAGCTTGTGGCCCAGCTCGTCGTCGCCACGGCCCATGCAATCGGTGTAGACGGAAATGACGAGCTTGCCCTTGCCGGCGCTGGCATCACAGAAGGCAGCGCTATCCTGCTCGGGGTCCGCAACGGCAACGGCGCCAGAGGTCGCCAAGGTCACGTGCCACTCGGCGTCAGAAACCTTCTCGACCGAGGCCGTGCAGCCCTTTTCCTGTGCCATCTTGGAGATGTTCTTGACGGCGGTCTCGTTGTCGACCGAGGTCACGACAACGCCCTCGCCATCGAGCTGCTTGAGGGCCTTGAGCGTCTTGACGACGGGCAGCGGGCAGGCATCGCCCATGGCATTGACATCAATCTTGGTAGACATAGTAAATTCCTTTCGAAAGAACCGTTCTAGAGAACGGTAAACAATTACACAAACGTGCGGGCTAGCGAACAACGCGGACGGCAGGACCGCCCGGCACTGCCTCGTACACGCGCCCGACAACGGCGGCGATGCGCCCCTCGGCATCCAGGCGGCGCGCAAGCTCATCCACATCGGCAGCAGGCGCCGCGATGAGTAGGCCGCCCGAGGTCTGCGGATCGTACAGCGCATCCAGCATGCCCGGCTCCAGGTCCTCGTCGGCAGCCACGCGCGGGCCAAAGAAGTCCTGGTTGCGGTAGGAGCCCGCGGGGATAATGCCCAGACGCGCCATGTCGAGCACCTGGTCAAAGAGCGGCACCGACCCCGACGAAAGCTCAATCTGCACGCCCGAGCCCTCGGCCATCTCGCATGCGTGCCCGATCAGGCCAAAGCCCGTAATGTCGGTACAGCCGTGAAGCTCGAGTCCCTCGGCCAGACGAATCGGGGCCTCGTTGAGGGTGCGCATCGAGTCAAACATGGCTGCGGCCTCGTCCTGCTCGATGAGCTCGCCCTTAATGGCCGTGGTGATGATGCCCGAGCCGATCGCCTTGGTCAGCAGCAAGACATCGCCCACGCGTGCGCCGCTGTTGGCGAGCATACGGTCGAGCGCGACAAAGCCGCTCACGGACAGGCCGTACTTGGGCTCGTCGTCGTTGATGGTGTGGCCGCCCGCGATGGAGCAACCCGCCTCGACGCACTTGTCGGCGCCGCCCGCCAGAATCTGACCGGCAACCTCGACGCCCAGGCAACTGGGTATGCAGAGCAGGTTCATGGCATGGCTCGGCCGCCCGCCCATGGCGTAGATGTCCGACAGCGAATTTGCCGCGGCAATCTGGCCAAACAGGAACGGGTCATCGACCATCGGTGGGAAGAAGTCGATGGACTGCACGAGTCCCAGGTTCTCCCCTACGCGGAAGACGCTCGCATCGTCGGAGGTATCGAACCCCACGAGCAAGTTGTCGTTATGCACATTGGGTAAATCGCCCAGGACCTGGGCGAGGGCTCCGGGGGCCAACTTAGCGGCTCAACCGCTCGCGGCCGTCATGGACGTAAGCCTTATGGTGTCCTTAGCCATACGAACCCCCTTCCAACAAATCAACGACTCTAAGTATACGCCCCAGGCACGCTTCCCAAGAGACTGCCGACGGCTCGAACGTCGAAGGCGGCGCCGCAAGCGCCTGCGCGATAGCATCTGCCAGTGCGCGCTCAAACAACGGAAGGTCGGCCGCCACGGGCGTGTCGACATCCGTCATACGCGGCGACGCCACCCACGTCACGGGAGCACCGGGAAGCATCGCCTCCATCCAGGGACGAACGCCGGGCAAATCGGTCGCCACAACTTTGCAGCCGCACGCGAGGGCCTCAATCGTCACGAGCGGCAGACCCTCGTAAAACGAAGGCAGCACAAAGACGTCGGAACTGCGGTAGGCATGCACGAGTCCATCGCTATCCAGGCGCCCCGCCAGCGTCACCGGCACATCCGAGGCCGCGGCCAAGCGCTCGATACGCGCGTACTCGGCATCGTCCCCGCGGCCGCCCACGAGTACCAAGCCAGATGAGCGGACGTCATCGTCAATCGGCAATGACACGGCTCGAACCAGCGACTCGATGCCCTTTTTAAAGCAAATCTTGCCCACGTACACAAGCGATCCCGGCTGCCTCGCCACGCTTGCGTCGCGGCAGAAGACGCGATGGTCGTAACCCGTCCCAATCACGTGGATGCGATCGGCATCGACGCCGCACACCAGGCCAATCTGCTCAGCCTGCTCAGCATGGAGCGCAAAGACGGCATCGAGCCGACGAACCGCACGTACGATGCGATCGCGCTCGAGCGCATGCGAACGCAGCTGTCGCAGATCGGTCGAATGGCACACGGCAACAACCGGCACGCCCCGGACGCACTCGCGCGCCAATGCGGTCACCAGATACAGGTGATGGCAGAGCACCAGATCGGGCCGAAACTCAGTCACCGCCCGATCGATTGCATTAGCAAATGCCCGCTCAAATGCCTTGAGCATCGAAGGCGTCAGGTCACGATAGCGTGTAGAGGGATAGGGCATGACATCGGACATACCGCAGATGGGAAACGGCAGCTCGGGCGACTCGAACGGTACGGCAAACACGGCAGCACGCCGGTCCAGCTCGCCTTGGGTATCACCCGGCGCCGCACCGCAAAGCACGGCGGCGCGATGCCCCGTCTCGATCTGCTCGCGCACAAGCGCGGCAAGGTAGGTGCCGCTGCCGGTGCTATCTGGTTTTTGTGCCGTGATATTGAGGATGCGCATGTCGCGGTACACCCCTAGGCCAAGGCGGCGGCGCGAATCGCCGCGCCAATCGCTCCGGCAAAGCGAGCCTGGGGCGAGGTGGTCACCGGCGACCCCAGCAGCTCGCCCAACCGCTCCACCACGAAGGCGTTCTCGCACAGGCCACCGGTCAGGTAGTACGGGGCGCCCGCGGCCTGCCCGGCCATGGTCGCCACGCGCGAGACCACGCTGTCGATCACGCCACGTGCAATGTTCTCGCGCGGCTCACCGCGACCGATCAGGCTGATGACCTCGCTTTCGGCAAACACCGTGCACATGCTGCTGATCTTGGTGGGCTCACCGGAACGCGCAAGGTCGGCCATCTGCTGTTGGGAAATACCCAGACGGTCGGCCATGATCTCCAAAAAGCGCCCCGTACCGGCAGCGCACTTGTCGTTCATGGCGAACTTGGCCACGCGGCCACTTTTAAGCTGAATGACCTTGGTGTCCTGGCCGCCCACGTCAATCACCGTGCCGTGATCGCCAAACAGGCGCACGGCACCGGTGCCGTGGCAGGTGATCTCGGTCACGACCTTGTGCGCATAGGGCACGGCGACACGGCCGTAGCCGGTCGCGATCACGCGCACGTCGTCGGCAGCCACGTCGTAGCCAGCCGCTGCCAGTGCCTCGCGCAGCCGCTCGGAAGCATCGACCGAGGAGAACCCGGTTGGCTGCACGCACGTCCACGCCACCGAACCCTCCCCGTCGACCACAGCAGCCTTAGCCGCCGTAGACCCGATATCGATCCCGATCCCTATCATGGCTCTCTCCCAATCTAAACATCAAAGGTAGCGGCGCGTTCAGGCGCCTTAGCTCTAGGTTTCTCAGGTGCCGGAGATTGCCCCGAAAGAGGAGCGCAGCGTACTTTGGGTTCGCAAGCGACGGTTTGAGGGGCAAGATCCGGTGCCTGAGGAAGCTAGAGGGTTTCGATAAAGGCGGCGATGCGGGTCTCGATCTGACCCATGTCGCCGTTGCTGTAGTCGGTCTCGATCTTCATATACGGAATACCCGCACCCTCGACGGCCTCCTGCATGCGTGCGCTCTCAACGTTAAAGGTGTGGCAGGCCTGCAGCACGCTCTCTACCACGCCATCGACATGGTACTTCTCGCACATGGCCAGCGTGTTTTCCATACGACCGTCGTTGGGCGTCATGACCGAGCAGTTAATGTCCAGGTAGCGGTCGGCAATCGCGCGCAGGATATCGGGAGCCTCCGGGTCGATCATCATGGCCGCCGTGCGCTCTCCCGAGCAGTCGTCCATACACACGACCACGCCGCCGTTGGACTCGATGGTACGGCCGATCTTGTTGATCACGCCGCCCACCGGGCAGCCGGTGATCAGAATGCGCTTGGCGTCTGCCGCGACCGGGCGCTCACCTGCGTCGTAGGCCTCGCGCAGCTTGGCAACCTTTTGCTCCAGCTGCTGCGTATAAGCCTCGATATCAAAGCTGAACGTACCGGCAAACATGGTGCTCATCAGGTCGACACCGCTCATGGCCGCCGGCTGGTTGGCCTGAAGCGCAAACATCTCGAGCTGGGCCGCGCGCAGGCGGTTGCGACGACGGACGGCAGCGCGCAGGTCGTCATCGGTGATAGTGATGCCGTAGAAGTTCTCGAGCTCTTCCTTGAGCAGACGGCACTCCTCGTACCAGCCCTCACGCTCGTAGGCGCGATCGCGACCCTGCGGCAGGTGCAGAATGTGCGTGCGCTTAAGCTCGTTGAGTAGCTCGTACATCTTCTTCTTGCCGTCGCAGGTGGTCTCGCCGATGATCATGTCGCTAAAGTACGTAAACGGGCACTTTTGCGAATAGGCAAAACCGTACGTCGACTTGATGAGCGGGCAGAGGTTTGCCGGCAGCACCTTCTCGGCCTCGGGAATCACCTCGTCGGACGTGCCGCACAGCGCCACGCTCGCAGCCCCCGCGGCATCGATAATCTCGAGCGGCGTGTAGCTGCACAGAAAACCGACCAGGCGATTACCCGCCTGCTTATAATCCTTGACGCGAATAAACGCCGCCTTGCGTTGCTCGTTGAACTCCTCAAACGTGGACGGCAACGGCTGCTCAATATTTTCCGACATATAACTCCTTAACAAACCTTTTAACCAACCAAGGAAACGGCTTTCCCAGGTGCCCGAGGTTGCCGTGAAAGAGGAGCGCCGCGTACTTTGGTATGCAAGCGATGGTTTGAACGGCAAGATCGGGTGCTTGGGGAAGCCGCTGGACCGGATAGCCCTAAATGGTTTCCAAGAAAGCCTCAATCCTGGTTTGCAGTTGGCCTGCATCCTCGCCGGCGTAGTCGGTCGTGATGTGCATAAACGGGATGCCGGCCTCTTCGGCGGCCTTCTCCACGGCAAACGACTCCATCTCGTAGAGCGTGCAGAACTGCAGGGCCACGTCGACGATGCCATCGGCATGCAGGTCCTTGGCCATCTGGACAATGTCCTTCATACGCTGGTCGTTGGGCGTAAAGACGGCGCAGTTGATCTTAAAGTAGCGCTCGGCGATAGCATCGAGCATCTCGTCAACCGTCTCACCGGACTCATCGACCAAGTCCTTGTAATAGCGCGAACCAGTGCAGGACTCCTCGCCCACCACAACGCCGCCGGCCTTCTCGATAAGGTTGAACAGCTTCCAGTTGGGCACGGCCATGGGCGTACCGGTGTACAGGATGCGCTTGGTCCCCTTGGGTGCCACGCCCTCGCCGGCCTCGACACGCTGCTCGCACTCAGCCGCCATATCGTTGATGGCTCCGGTCAGACGCGGTGTGTCGTCCATAAAGGCGGCCTGAACGGTCAGCAGGCTGTCGAGACCGCTGATGGGCGCAGGGTCGGCAGCGCGGGTCTCAGCGAGGCGCTGCAGGGCGCGGCGCTTCTCATTGACGGCGTGGATGGCAGCCTTCAGACGCTCGGGCGTAATCTTGACGCCGCACTCGTCCTCGATCTTGGCGGCGAGCTTCTTGACCTCGGCCTTCCAGGTCACGAGCGTCGACTCGTCGTGCACGTTGGGAATATCCATGACGTACATGTTCTTTTGCGTGGCAAAGAACTCGTAGGCTTTCTTCTTACCGTCGCAGGTGTTCTCGCCTACCACCAGGTCACTCGACTCAATGTAGGGGCAGACCTCGCCCAGCTTAAAGCCGGCAAAGCTCTTGATAAGCGGACAGGTGTTGCGCGGCAGGTGCTCCTCGACCTTATCGGTTGCCCAATCGGCACCCGAGCACAGACCAACGGGAATGCCGTCACAGGCAAGCACGATCTCCTCGGGCACGTACACGCAGAACGAACCGACGATCTTGGTGGCCTCGCCGGCCTCCTTCTTGTCGAGCATCTCCTTAATACGGCCGCTGTGGATGTTGGTGGCCACAAAGTCCAGGTAGGACGTGGACTTGGGGCGATTGTTCTGCGTCAGGAACATGTCGCCGTACATCTGGCCCACGGCGCCCAGCAGCATGTCGTGATCGGCAAGATTCATGCCGAGGCTCTCCCACATCGGATGGAAATCGAATTCTTCAGCCATGACGGTTCCCCTCTCGAACCAAAAATGGATAACAGCGGTATCGATGCACGACGGACGGCGATTGCCCGGCCGTGCTCAAACCCGGAATTTTAGGGAACCTGCTTTGCGGTCGATTATTTAGTTGTGCGTCGTCTCTCCCGGAGCCGTGAACACACCTGCTCATATGCGACTCCGAGCCATATACAGAGCGCGCGCGGCAACGCGGCGAATGTATGTCGTCTGCGGCATGTGCGCACCCTCCTTTTCTCGTCGAAGGTAACTATATCAACGGTTGTCGTCCAGACGAACACCGCCGACATGCGTACGACAGCGTCGAGATGTGAGCATCTCACTGTCTGATAATTAATTATCAGACAGATAAGGTTTAGTCATGTAGAAATCGGCGAACGGCGAAGTGAAAACAAAGCGGTCGAGGACTACCTCCTCGACCGCATCGCCCCCGCATTATCGGCAAACGAGATGAATCCTGCTTGCATCAAAATGCATGCGCAGAGTCTCACCCGCCTGCGGCAGCTCTTCCACGGGTACACTCACCTTATTCACCTTCCACTGCAAACGCGTGGGCGCATCAGCACGCGGCACGTCCAGCAGCACCAGCCGCTCAAAGCGCGAATCGCTCACACGGGCCACGTGCAAATCATAGCTGTTGCGTCCCCGCTCCGCGCGATTGTCAACATGGAAGTAGCTTGCGCGAATGCCCAGGTACGCTGCATTATCGGGAACCTCGCGACCCACGTTAAAGGTCATGCCCCAGTCGAGGGCCTCAACTTCTTCGTCGCCGATCTTGCGCGCCCGGCTTGTGTTCTTGCAGCCCGTCAGGCGCAGTGCCGCCAGCGTCTGCGGACGGCGGACCACGTCCTCGACGGAGCCGATCTCCTCCACATGCCCGTCGTGCATCACGCAGATGCGCCCGCACAGGCGGCACGCTTCGTCGATGTCGTGGCTCACGTAGAGCACGGTGCGGTTGCATACATCGAACAGGTCGAGCATGTTCTGTTCGAGGGCGCTCTTAAGATAGGAATCGAGTGCGCTCATGGGCTCGTCGAACATAAAAATGCCCGGATGCGCCGCCACCATGCGGGCAAGCGCCACACGTTGTTGCTGACCGCCCGAGAGTCGCGCGGGATAGCGGTCGGCAAAATCGGACAGACCGAAAATGCCCAGATAGCGCTCGGCGAGCTTTTTGCGCGCGGCGGCGTCGCCCGCATCCTTTACACCGGCGCATACGTTATCGGCCACCGTCATGTTGGGAAACAGCTGATAGTTTTGGAACAGCAGGGCGCATTTTCGCTCCTGGGGCGACAGGTTGATGCCCGCCGCCGAGTCAAAAAAGGTCACGCCGTTGACGACGATCTTGCCCTCGTCGGGCGTCTCCACACCGGCAATGCAGCGCAGCGTACAGCTCTTGCCGCAACCCGAGGCACCGAGCAGCGCCACACGATCCTCGCCGGCCTCAAGCTGCATGTCGAGCATAAACCCGGGATAGCGCTTTTTGATATCCAGAACGAGCGACATGGCCTATCGACCTCCCTGCAAAGCGGCATCATCGCGCATGAGCTCGGCCAGCGCCTCGCGATCGATACGCAAGGCATCGCCGCCCGCCGGGTCGAGCGAATCGCCCTGTCCGGCAAGATCTTTGATCCGCTTGCGCTCCGCACGGGAAAGGCCCCGCTCGCGATACTTTTGCGAATGCGCCGTGTACATGTTGATGAATAGGATGACCAGGAAACTGAACGCAATCACAACGGCGACCCAAAAGAGGGCCACCGAGGTGTTGCCGCCCATCCACTCAAAGTAAATCGCAATGGGAATGGTCTGCGTAATGCCGGCATAGTTGCCCGCAAAGAACAGGGTGCAGCCAAACTCGCCCATCGCGCGGGCAAAGGCGAGCACCGTGCCGGCGGCAATCGAGGGCCAGCCAAGCGGCATCATAAGCTTGGTGAAGATGCGACGCTCGGACCAGCCCAGGGTTCGCGCCGCATCGAGCATCTGCGTGTCAAGGCTCTCAAAGGCACCGAGCGCCGTGCGGTAGACCAGGGGAAACGACACCACCACGGCAGATATCACCGCCGCGGGCCAGGTAAAGACGATCGAGACGCCGCGAGCAATAAGCCACCGACCGACCCCGGTCGAGCGGCCAAACAGCATGAGGAGCAGAAAGCCGCAGACCGTGGGCGGCAGCACCATAGGGATGGTAAAGACCGAGTCGAGCAGGCCCTTGATGCGACTCGAGGTACCCATAGTCTTCCACGCGGCGAACAGGCCCAGCGCAAAGGAGATCAGCAGGGCAAGGCCGCTCGTTTTTATGGACACCCAAAACGGGCGATAGTCGATGTCGCACAAAAAGGAGGTCAGAGAGGTCCAGGGCCCCTGCTCATCCCGCAATACGACAGACGATGCTTCTACCATTTGAGCGCTATCAAGCCAACGCGCGCCGCCCTTGGCATCACCCGAGGCTGATGCAATCACCACATAGCGGTCCCCATCCGCACCGCGCTCGTCAAAGCCATAGGTATACCCGCCGGAATCAAACGTTGTTTCCGCCGTGACATACCAAGGAAGATCCACGTCCCCCAGCTGCGCACCTCCCATGCAGTTTGCGCTGTCGAGCTTACAGACGAGGGCCTTGAGACCCGATACGCACTCGTTGTCCTGCGGATCCAATCCATACTTCTCGACCGCCTTGGGCGATATCCACACCACAACGCGATCGGCAGCAGGCGCCACCACAAGGTCCACGTCCTCGTCAACGGGAAACCGGTAGCCCTCAGGCTGGCCCTCCATGGCACGAGCGGTCCCCTTGGCCAGCCGCTCAAAACCCTCGATCCCATAGGAAAGCCCATGAGCGGTCGCAGCAACCTGGGCCCCGTCCTCAGCGTCCCCAGCAAACGCAAATCCCGGCACCCAGCAAAGCGCGAAGGTCAAAGCACAGGCGACAAGCATGCGGAATCTATTAAGCACGAAAAGCTCCAAGCGAATACAAGGACGGAGTGAAACACAAAACGATGGAATTATCGCGCCAAGCCGCACTACGCGGAAAGCTCAAAGCCGTACTTAGCCCAAATCTTCTGAGCCTTCTTGTTGGTCAGGCAGAAATCGATGAACGCCTTGGCTTCGTCGGCATGCTCGGAGCTCTCGGCAACGGCACCCGGGTACACGATGGGCTTGTGCGAATCCTCGGGGCACACGAAGGCCTCCTCGATGCCGTCGTAGCGGAAGATATCGGAGCTGTAGACAAAGCCTGCCACGCAGTCGCCCGTGGACACATAGGCGGCGGCGGTACCAACTTTGTCGGCCAGGGCCACCTTGTCGGCGATCTCGGGCGCATACTCGCCGTCGTCGCCCTCGGTGCCGGTATAAAGGCCCACGGAAGCCAGCGCCTGGTTGGCGTACTTGCCGGCGGGGACGGTCTTGGCGTCGCCAATGGCGATCTTGCCGTCCAGGTTCGCGACGTCGGCGATGGCCTCGATCTTGGTGTCGGAGCCCTCGGCGCGAATGATCACAAGGTCGTTGACGAACATGTCCTCACGGGTGTCGGCGTCGACGAGCCCGGCGGCCTCGGCGTCGTCCATGGTGCCCTTGGAAGCCGTGATGAGCACGTCGACGGCGGCACCGGCGCGCATCTGCTCGACAAGGTCGCCAGACGCCTTAAACTGCGTATCGGCAAAGGTGGTGCCGGTCTGGTCGGCGTAGAGCTCTTGGACCTCGGGAAGGGCCTTCTCGAGGGAGTTAGCAGCGAAAACCTGCAGCTCGACAGCCTTCTTCTTAGAGGGAGACTTGGCGGAGCCGGCATCGGAACCAGCGGGCTCGGACGTCTTGTTGCCCGAGCAGCCGGCAAGGCCAAGGCCGGCGGCAGCAGAAAGCGAGACAAAACCGCGGCGTGAAACCATATCGAACATATTCAACCCTTTCGGATCTTGTGCCCGGGTACCCCAACGCGGGCTTTAATCTGCAATCAGATTATACTTCTGCGCGAATAATGATTATGAGAAATTATTCTCTCCAGAGAATATAGTTTCAAGTTACCGTGCACCTCGGTGTCGCTTCGGCGGAAAACAAAAGCGGAGCGACCGATAAGGTCGCCCCACCGCAGGTAAACCGCTTAGTTGGTATGTCCGCCGCCCGCTGTCATCTGAGCCGCATGCTCCAGCTGGTCCGCTATGGCCTCCCAGCTTTCGCGGGCGGCCTTCGTAGAACCGGGAAAGTTTACGACAAGCGTATGACCTCGTTGCATGCAAATAGCGCGCGAGAGCATGGCGCGGCGCGTCTTGGTCATGGAGTAGGCACGAATTGCCTCGGCAATACCCGGCACATCGCGGTCGCAGACGGCACGCGTCGCCTCGGGCGTCACATCGCGCATCGAAAGCCCCGTACCGCCGCAGGTGAGCACGACGTTGGCGTGGCACTCATCGGCGGCTTCCACAATGGCATCACCGATCTCGCTGGCGTCGTCGCGCACGACCACATGTGAGGCAACCGTCCAGCCCTGCGCCACGATGAGTTCCTCGAGCGCGGCACCCGCCTCGTCCTGGGCAAGGTCGCGCGTATCCGAGCACGTCACGATCGATATCTTCAACTCCATAGCGTTCCTCCTATAGCACCGTTCCCTCAGGCAGGTCGACGCGAACAACGTCCACGACATCTCCCGCCTTGAACTCGCACGGCCCTTCGTCAATGCGCAGCAGGCAGTTGGCCCGCTGCATCGTGCCGAGCAGCGCCGAATTCTGCGTCTTGGCCTCGGTCACCAACAGCTCACCGGTCTCGGGGTCGCGCAAAACCGTGGCGCGATCGAAGAAGCGGCGATGCTGGCGCTTCTTCACGCCGTGCGTGAGCGTCGCCTGCTGCACAGGACGCGCACCCTCGGCAAAGCCGCGCATCTTGCGAATCGCCGGGCGGGCGAGCATCTCAAAGCCTACATACGCCGCGGCCGGATTGCCTGAAAGTCCCAGGTAGGGCTTACCTGCGAGCAAGCCAAACGTGATGGCCTTGCCCGGGCGCATCGAGATGCGGTCAAACAGCACCTCGCCCTCGCGCCGAACGAGCGCCGTCACATAGTCGTAGTCGCCCGCCGAGGCGCCACCACTCGTAATGACAAAATCGCACTCTCGCGTGGCGCGATGTACCAGCTCGGCAATCGCCTGCTCATCATCGGGCGCGATGCCATAGAACACGGGCTCGGCGCCGGCATCGAGTGCCTCGGCCATCAGCGCCGAGGAGTTGGAATCGCGAATCTGACCACGCGCCGGTACCTTACTCGGTGCGACCAGTTCCGTGCCCAGCGAGATGATGCCCACACGCGGGGCAGCGTGCACCTTCACGCTCGCGTATCCGGCGCTCGCCAGCAGACCCGCGCCCGCCGGAGCCACGACCTCGCCGGCGTGCATCACAACATCGCCGGCATGGGCCTCCTCGGCAGCAGAGCGAACGTTCTCCCCTACCTTGGCCGGCGCCGAAAAGCGAACGTGCGAGCCCTCGTTGCCGTCACCGTCGAGCACATCGACGATCTCGTACTTCACCACGGCATCGGCACCCTCGGGCACCGGTGCGCCTGTCATGATGCGGACCGCCTCGCCCGCACCGATTGCGCCCTCAAACACATGGCCCGCGGCCTCGTGTCCGATAACGTCGAGCGTCACCGGTGCCTCGCCAGATGCCTGCACCAAGTCCGCCGAGCGCACGGCATATCCGTCCATAGCGCTGTTGGCAAACGGCGAGATATCGATATCGGCCACCGCGTCCTCGGCCAAGGGAAAACCAGCCGCCTGCCACACGGGAATCTCGACGAGATCGGTCGGAGCAACGTGCGACATGACAATCGACTGTGCGTCCTCCAGTGGAATGAGTTTCTCTGCCATATGCACCTCTTAATGCCACGGCGCACAACAGGGGCGCCAATTCTTTATGCTTGTCTCAGTATAATCCCCCAACGCACGACCGCGACTCGGCCTGTACCCGCAAATACACCTGTCGGTTGCAGGCCGCGAAACAGAATGGAAACCAACCCACCGGCTCGTCGCGTTTACCGCGTTTTATAATGCTTGCGTTGCAACCTAAAAGAGGAACGTATGGCTCATAACGACAAACCCGAAAGCGCAAACAAAGCGCAGGATCATTCCCAGCCGCTCGACGACGGCGGCTTTTTCTCTCTTAATGACGTCATCACGGCAGGCAGGCATCAACTTACCCGCTCCGAGCATCTCTTGGCTGCCGACACGCGCCGCAATGCCCGCAACCTACTTGCGAGCGCTAAGTTGCTCGTACTCGTCGTCATCGTCTCGCTCGCCATGGGCGTTGCCGCTTGGGCGTTTTTGGCCTCGTTGAATATCGCGACCGACTATCGCGAGCACCATGTGTGGGTCTACGCCTTGCTTCCCGTTGTGGGCGTTGCCACCGCATGGGTGTACAAAAACCACGGTCTTGCCGCCAAGCGTGGCAACAACCTGGTCATCGACTCCGCCCTGGGCACACGCCTCATCCATATGCGCATGGCCGTCCTCACCTTCGTCTGCTCCACGCTCACGCACCTAACGGGCGGATCGGCCGGTCGCGAGGGAGCCGCGGTGCAGATTGGCGGCACCATCGCCAGCAACATCTCGAGCCTCGCCCACCTCAAAAAGCATGACCACCACGACCTCATGCTCGCCGGCATCTCGTCGGCCTTTGGCGCCGTATTCGGCTCGCCCCTTGCCGGAGCTTTCTTTGGCATGGAGATGTGCTTTATCGGCAAGATCGACTACACGGCGGGCATCTACTGCCTGGTCGCCTCATTTACCGGCTACTTTACATCACTCGCCCTAGGTACCGAGTACGAGGCGAATGTTATCGCCAGCGTTCCAAACATGACACCACGGACGGTTGTCATCGTTGTTATCAGCGCCATTATCTTCGGTCTGACGGCAAGCCTCTTTGCCTGGTCAGTTCGAACCGTCAAGAGCCTGTACGGTCGCTTTATCACCAATTACCTTGTTCGCGCACTCATAGGTGCACTCGTGGTTTTGGCCGCCTATGCCCTCCTCGACGCCTGGGACTACGCCGGCCTTTCCACGTGGCTTTCCGGCGCCGGATTTGCCGGCAACACCACCCTGGCGGACGCAGTCATCAAGTTGGTCGTCACAGCGCTCACCCTGGGCGCCGGCTTCCAAGGCGGCGAGGTCACGCCCCTGTTTGGTATCGGTGCGGCGCTCGGCGGCTGGATCGGTTGCCTCGTCGGAATCGATCCCAGCTTTCTGGCAGCGCTGGGCATGCTCGGCGTGTTCTGCGCCGGCCTTAACGTGCCTATCACCACCTGTATGATGGCCATCGACCTGTTCCACGGCACGGCAGCCGGGTTCTTTGTCATCGTGGCCTTTATCAGCTACCTAACCGCCGGACACCGCGGCGTGTACCCCGCCCAGCGCATCATCTCGCCCAAGCGCCGTTCGCTTATTGTGGATGAGGGCGGTACGGTAGCGGATGCTATCGAGCGCCACAACGACCTGATAGAGTAGACGTAAGTATTCGACGTGCAGCCACAATCGGGGGCAATTCGACCTGAGCGCGACCGCACCGTCACGTCATACGCCGGGAGTCGCCCCATGCACGCAACTGATTTTGGCCGCACGCTCATCATCGCCAACCCAGCCGCCCAGTCGGGTGCGGCGCGCGAAGTTGCCGAGCGCCTGCAACGCTTTTTGGATATGACCGCGCGCGCATCCCAGTTTGATCTGGTGCTGACCGAGCGCATGGGACACGCCAAGGAGCTGGCCGCACAGGCTCAGGGCTATCGCACCGTTATCGCCCTTGGCGGCGACGGCGTGATTCACGAGGTCGTCAACGGGCTTATGACGCAAGAGGAGGACGCCCGCCCCGCTCTTGCCGTCCTGCCCGTGGGCTCCGGCAACGATTTTGCCCAAACGCTCGGCATCGACGATTTCTCCGGCAAGGATTTTGGCGCGCTGCTCACCTGCGAGCTGCAGCGTCAGGACATCGGGCGCATTCGCTCATGGAACCCCGCAAGCGGCAGCGGCGAGGCTACCGTTGAGTACTACGACCAAACGCTTTCGGTCGGCATCGATGCCGCCATCGGCCTGGGCACCACCGAGCTGCGCAAAAAGACGGGCCTCGCCGGCGCTCCGCTCTACACCCTATCGGGACTTGAGCAGTTTGGCCTGCGCTATCGCAACTACCCCATGACCATCAGCTTTGATGGCGCGCCCGCCGAGCGCGTGCGGGCGATCATCATGGCAATTCAGCTGGGTCCTACCTATGGCTCGGGCTATCGCATCTGCCCCGATGCCGACCCCTGCGACGGCGTACTCGACGTCTGCTACGCCTGCGGCCCCGTTCCGCGTGCGGTTGCCCTGCCTATGTTTCTTTCGGCCAAGGACGGCCACCATACCAAGTTGCCGCCGGTTCGCATGCGCCGCTGCCGCCATGTCGAGCTCACCTTTGAGGAGCCCGACTACCCCATCCAGGCCGACGGCGAGCCCGTTGTCGCCTCGCGCATCGAGGTCGACATCCTTGCCGGCGTCCTCCACGTCTGGCATCCCACCCGCTAACCCCACCTAAGTTGCGGTGAAATAGGGACTGTTTATGTAGCTAAAGCCGCAAAACAGTCCCTATTTCACCGCTACTTATGAGGAGGCTATTCGTCGCTGCCCGGTTTGCGACGGTTGGCCTTTTTAATGGCGTTGAAGTGCTTGTCATTAAGCCTGCGCTGGCGAGAGCGCTGAGGCACCTTGGTCTTTACGCGTCGACGCGGTGGACGCCCGCGACGCTCAAGCTCAGCGCGCAGCTTACGCAGGCAGCTCGCGCGATTCTGAAACTGGCTGCGGCTCTCACGCGCCGTCACGACAATCCCCGAAGGGATATGTTTCATGCGTACCGCCGAGTCCGTCGTGTTCACGCCCTGTCCGCCCGGACCCGTCGCGCGAAACACCTGCACCTCGCAATCGCGCGCCAACTCCTCGGCCGACATCTCGGCATAGCGCGCATACTCGCGCCATTCCATCTTGTTCTCATCCATATCAGCACCTCCCCTCATACAAAAAATGTGACAAAGGGACAGTCCCTTTGTCACATCGCATACCAATCGCTTGTGTTGCGCGCCTAGGCGAAGGTGATCTCGCCGTTCTCGCAGTCCATATCGGCGATACGGGCCAGGCTCTCAACGCGGAAGCCGCGTTTACGGAGATTATCGCCGCCGCCCTGGAAGCCCTTCTCAACGGCGATGCCAATGCCGGCAACTTCGGCACCCGCAGCCTCGCAGATCTTGATAAGGCCCTCAAGCGCGCAGCCGTTGGCCAGGAAGTCGTCGATAATCAGGACCTTATCGCCCTCGGACAGAAAGCGCTTGCCGACGATGACCGGGTACTCCTTCTGCTTGGTAAAGGAGTAGATGGTCGTGGCATACTGCTCGCCGTCGAGGTTGATGGACTGTGCCTTCTTGGCAAAGACCACCGGCACGCCGCCAAAATGCTGGGCCGCAATGCAAGCCATGCCAATGCCCGAAGCCTCGATCGTCAGGATCTTGTTGATCTCGACACCCTCGAACAGACGGGCCCACTCGGCGCCCATATGGTCGAACAGCTCAACGTCGCACTGGTGGTTGAGGAAGGCATCAACCTTAAGGACGTTACCGGCCTTTACGATGCCGTCATGGCGAATACGATCCTCAAGCTCCTGCATGGCGCAACCCCTTCTCGCGGCAACGATACCGCGCGATTAATAAACGTTGTTCGATAGTCTACCACGGACCGACCCCCGCCCGCCCCACAAGCCGCATCGCACTATAAAGCTGCAAGACCAGTAGATAGGCCCGATTCGTGGCAGACAGCCTCCCAACACGCTAATGCCGGGTGCGCGTCCTCACCAAACGTACCAATGTGAGCGCAAAGCCCACGGTAGCAACGGCCATCAGCACGTAGAATACCAAACGGAAGCCAAAGAGGAACACGTCCGGACGACCCGCCACATAGCTCGTGACCGTCTTGCCCATCGCCGCGCTCGTCTGTCCATACAGGATGCGCGACGCCGCCGTAATACCCAGCGCTATGCCCGCATAGCGCGCCAAGCTGCTCAAGCTGCCCGCAAAGCCAAGCGCCTCACGCGGAGCCGAACCCATATACAGCGAATTATTGGGACTCTGGAAGATCGACGTGCCGCACGACATAAACGCGACGCAGCACACAATCATCAAGATGGAAGAGTGCTCGTCAAGCGTGCTCACCGCAAAGAGACCGCACACGTACACGCCCAGGCCAACGGCCGTGGGCGCTTCACAACCAACACGGTCGGACACCGAGCCCGAAAGCGGGCCCACAAAGGCATTCACGACCGGCATCGCCAAAAACAACAGGCCGGAGATATCGGAGCTAAAGCCGTGGGCATCCTGAAAGTAGAACGGCAGCACAAACTCGGAGGCACCGATACCCACGAACACGATAAGCATGCAAGCCAGGTTAATCGTGAAAGCCGAGCTCGCAAAGCAGCGACGCGCCGCCTCTGTCAACGGCATAGGGCGTTCGCCAGCCTCCGGCTTCACATGCGGCAGCGTATAGAGTCCCACGATAAACGAGATTACGCCAATGGGCAGATTGATAAGGAAGATGCTCTCCCAGGGAAAGCTCGCCACCAGCACGCCGCCGAGCACGGGGCCGCACATCATGCCAAGAGCCACAAAGGTCGCCAGAATGCCCATGGCACGGCCGCGCTCACGCGCCGGAAACGACTCGGTGATGATGCCCATATTGTTGGCCATCGCGGCGGCACAGCCAATGCCCTGCACGAAACGCGCCAAGATAAGCACCTCGAGCGAAGCCGAAAGCCCGCAAAGCAACGAGCCACCCGTAAAGACGATTACACCAAGCTGGAACACATTCACCTTGCCGCGCACATCGCCCAAGCGGCCAAACGGCAGCATGGCGACGCACGTCGCGAGCAGATACACCGAGCTCACGAGCTGAATGCGGTCGAGACCCACCCCCAGCTCCTTTTGCATCACTGGGAGCGCCACCGTCACGATGCTCGCATCCAGACACGCCATAAAGGTCATGACGAGCACGGTGAACAGAATCGCCCATTTATTCTTACCGTGGGTGTCGCCCTCTAGGGCAATGTGTTCGCGGCGCAGCTGCTCGGCAGTTTTCTCCATGTATATCCTTTCTATCGTGCAACGCAAAAACGGGACCCCAATCGCCTACAAACGGACACGATCGGGGTCCCGCCTACGGAATCGGAACTATGAGGACGTCGTCAGCCGAAAAGCCGTCCCACGCCTCGCACGCACGCTAGCCTAGCACTGCTCGAGTGCCTGCTCAAGGTCGGCAATCAGATCGGCCGTGTCCTCGAGGCCGCACGACAAGCGCACCATGTCGGCGGAAATGCCACAGGCAATGAGTTCCTCATCGTTCATCTGGCGATGCGTGGCATTAGCGGGATGCAGGCAGCAAGTGCGGGCGTCGGCCACGTGCGTGGCGATCTGGGCGAGCTTGAGGCTCTTCATAAAGGTCTCGGCCGCCGCACGGCCACCGTTAAAGCCAAAGCTCACAACGCCGCAGGTACCGTTGGGCATGTACTTCTGAGCGAGATCATAGTACTTGTCGCCCTCCAGGCCCGGATAGCTCACGAAGCGTACCTTGGGATGACTCTGCAGGAACTTGGCAACGGCCAGGCCGTTCTCACAATGACGCGGCATGCGCACATGCAGGCTCTCGAGCGAGCTGTTCAGGAAGAAGGCCGCCTGCGGGTTCTGCATGGGGCCGAGGTCGCGCATAAGCTGCGCAGTGGCCTTGGTAATGAAGGCACCCTCGCGACCGAACTTCTCGGCATACGTCACGCCGTGGTAGCTCTCGTCGGGCGTGGTAAGACCCGGGAACTTATCCGCATGGGCCATCCAGTCAAACTGGCCGTGGTCGACGATCACACCGCCCAGGTAGGCAGCATGTCCATCCATGTACTTGGTGGTGGAGTGCGTAACGATGTCGGCGCCCCACTCAAAGGGACGGCACATCACGGGTGTCGGGAAGGTGTTGTCGACCATCAGCGGCACGCCGTGGTCATGTGCGGCCTTAGCAAATCGCTCGATATCGAGCACGGCAAGGGCGGGGTTGGCGATCGTCTCGCCAAAGACAAGCTTGGTATTGGGCTCAAAGGCTGCCTCCAGCTCCTCATCGGTGCAGTCGGGGGCAACGAACGTGCAGGTCAGGCCCATGCGGCCCATGGTGTGGGCGAGCAGGTTATACGTACCGCCGTAAATGGCAGAGCTCGCGACCACATGATCGCCGGCACCGGCCACGTTAAAGATCGCAAGGAAATTCGCAGCCATGCCCGAGCTCGTAAGCATCGCAGCGGTGCCGCCCTCCATCTCGCAGATCTTGGCGGCAACCAGATCGCACGTGGGGTTCTGCAGACGGCTGTAGAAGTAGCCCGACTCCTCCAGGTCAAACAGCTTGCCCATGTGCTCGGACGTGTCGTATTTCCACGTGGTGGACTGGTAGATGGGCACCTGGCGCGGCTCGGCATCTCCCGGGTGATAGCCGCCCTGAACACATGTAGTACCGATGGTCTGCTCGCTCATATCCAACTCCCTTACTTGGGTTTTGTTTTTATTCGGTTCACGATACCGCTACCCCGCACCCCTCTCAACCCATCCCGCCGATAGGTTATGGGACAAATGAATCAGGGGCATTCGTCTCAGCCTTAGGCATTTATTCGATAGATAAAAATGAGGCATACATGAAGCTCTCGATGGATTACATGCACCGTCACGGGTACCATAGGCGGGTACACCGTGACCAAGGAGACAACGATGAAGCAAATCGATACGGCTCAGCTCGACATCATCGCCTGCCAGGCACAGGCTGCCGAATTCCACGCCCGTGGCTTCAACTGCGCACAGGCCGTCGCCTGCACGCTCGCACCTGCCGTCGGGCTCGACCCCCAGACCGCCTTTACCCTCACCGAGGGCTTTGGCGCCGGCATGGGCGGCATGACCGAAACCTGCGGCGCCATTTCGGGCGCTGTTGCCATCATGGGCTTTGTAATGAGCGACGGCATGGAAAACCCCAAGACTAAGGGCCAGACCTACAAGCTGTCGCGCGAGATTGCCAAGCGATTTGGCGAGAAGAACACGACGACCGTCTGCGGCACGCTCAAGGGCATCGGATCGGATAAGGGTCCGCTCCGCAGTTGCCCCGGCTGCATCGACGATGCCATCGATATCGCCTGCGATGTGCTAAAGCAGCTCGCCGAGTAAACGGCAGCGACAGAAAAGCGACGGCCGGCGCACTTGGAATCCATCCAAAAGCACGCCGGCCGTCGCCGTTAGAACTCGGCAAACTCGGGAGCGCCGACCTCAATCTCCTCGCGCCCCGCCATAAGCTCGCGCATCTTAGCGCAAAACGACTCCTGCTCCCCCGCTTTGAACACCAAATGAATCGTCACGGTATCCGCGTAATCGGTATTCGAAACCTTGGCACCCGAATCCTGCGCCAAACGAAGCACCTGCTCATACTGCGGATAGGTCACATGCACGTCAACAGGCACGACACTCGTCATCTCGACGATCTGCCCGGCCTCCTGAGCCGCGGCCACCGCCGCCTGCGTCGCCGCGGTATAGGCGCGTACCAAGCCACCAGGCCCCAACAGCGTGCCACCAAAATAGCGCGTCACTACGCAGCAAACATTTTTGAGCCCCGCACCGCGCAGCACCTCGAGCGTCGGCATGCCGCTCGTGCGGCTCGGCTCACCATCATCGCTCTGGCGCTCGCGTCCATCGACCAAAATCCACGCGGGAACATTGTGTCGAGCGTCGTAATGACGCTTGCGAACCATCTCGATAAAGGCATTCGCCTCGTCCTCGGACTCAATATGGACCAGCTGGGCAATAAACCGGCTCTTGCGGTCCAAAAACTCGCCCGAAGCCTCAATATTCGATTGCAGAGTAAAATAGCTGTCCAACAAAGCCCCTCAACAACAAGCAAAGCAACAAACAGCCTCAATAATACGGCAAAGGCCGTACCGATTGTCAGGGTAACAAAAATGCCAAGTGGGCCTGTAAGCCGGGTTCTGTCGTGAACGGTCATTTATCTTGTCTGCACGTTACCATGCAGCTCCACGCACGCTACCCGAACGCGGACCGGGCCGGCCCATAGCGTTCCTATTCGCGCTTGCTCCGGATGGGGCTTGCCAAGCCGCCGTGTTGCCACGACGCTGGTGGTCTCTTACACCACCGTTTCAGCTTTTCCCTTTACGCCTTGCGGCGCAGGTGGGAGTCTTCTTTTCTGCGGCGCTTTCCGTCGGATCACTCCGCCCGGCCGTTAGCCGGCATCCCGCCCTCTGGAGCCCGGACTTTCCTCACGCGTGCTGCAAGCAGCACATCGCGCGACCGTCTGGCCCACTCAGCAGTGCAAGAGTGTAGCACACCGTTGCCGCAGGCAATGGCACAACACAAGCGTTCGACACGATAAACCAAGAACCACGCCATGCAGTACAATAGGGTTGTCGATGGGCAACGTCGTCAGTCGAGACGCGGCCGCGCTCCGCACCCCTCCGTCTACTCGGTGCGTTCCCGCCTCCTCCCCGAGGCGGGATGTCGGCATTTT
The DNA here is from genome assembly GCF_040092345.1 of Collinsella sp. CLA-ER-H7. Classification (NCBI taxonomy): domain Bacteria; kingdom Bacillati; phylum Actinomycetota; class Coriobacteriia; order Coriobacteriales; family Coriobacteriaceae; genus Collinsella; species Collinsella sp. CLA-ER-H7. Next base: position 95,522 of record NZ_JBBNLT010000001.1, read on the forward strand.
TTCATGCACCGACAACCAAATAGCCTGCAGACAGCATGGGCAGCATCATGCATCTCGGCACCAATTGCAAAAAGGGATCCGTCCATTGCGGACGGATCCCTTAAAACAAGTGATCGTCAAACCGATTTACTCGGCGTCGGTCTCCTCGTCCTTCTTCTCGGAAGGAAGCGGGGTAACCTCGATCTCGACGCCCAGAGTCTCAGCAGCGGACTTCATGGACAGGGAGATACGACGACGGTCGAGGTCGATCTCCATGACCTTGACCTGAACCTTGTCGCCCACATGGGTGACCTGAGAAGGCTGATCGACGTGCTTGTTGGCCATCTCGGAGATGTGCACCAGGCCCTCGATGCCCTCGCCCAGGTCGACGAAAGCGCCGAACGGGACAAGCTTGGTCACAGTGCCCTCGACGATAGCGCCGACGGGGTACTTCTTGACCAGTGCGCGCCACGGATCCTCGGTGGTCTGCTTGAGACCCAGGGAGATGCGCTCGCGGTTGAGATCGACGTCGAGAACCTCGACCTCGACCTCCTGGCCGACCTTGACAACCTCGGAAGGATGGTTGACGTGGTTCCAGGAGAGCTCGGAGATGTGGATGAGGCCGTCGATACCGCCGAGGTCGACGAAGGCGCCGAAGTCGACGATGGAGGAAACGGTGCCCTGGAGACGCATGCCAGACTTGAGCTTGGACAGGATCTCGGAGCGCTCAGCCTTACGGGACTCCTCGAGCACGACGCGACGGGAGAGGACGACGTTGTTGCGGTTGCGGTCCATCTCGATGACGCGGGCCTCGATGCGAGTGCCCATGTAGGAGGTGAGGTCCTTGACACGACGGAGGTCGACGAGGGAAGCGGGCAGGAAGCCACGCAGGCCGATGTCGAGAATCAGGCCGCCCTTGACAACCTCGATAACCTCGCCCTCGACGTTCTCGCCGGAGTTGAACTTCTCCTCGATGCGGTTCCAAGCACGCTCGTACTCGGCACGCTTCTTGGACAGGACCAGACGACCGTCCTTGTCCTCCTTCTGGAGAACCAGAGCCTCGATGGGATCACCGAGTGCAACGATGTCTGCAGGGTTAGCGTCCTTGCGGATGGACAGCTCGCGGACCGGGATAACGCCCTCGGACTTGAATCCGATGTCAACGAGCACCTCGTCATGCTCGATCTTAACGACAGTGCCGTTAACGAGATCGCCCTCATCAAAGTCGGTAATCGTACCGTCGATGAGGTTGTTCATCTCCTCCTCGTTGACATCGTCAAGAGAGAAAATGGACGAGTTCTGAATCTCACTCAAAGGTGGACCCCTTTCGAACTACGGGGCCCCGATTGCTAGGACCTACAGAAGGGTGCGACAAGCACACAACGTTTAGGAACACTCGGGAGCCGACAGATACTAATGTGACGCTTATGCAATCACGTTCGTATAGGTTACGGGGAAATGAGTTCGATTTCAAGCGTGAACTGCGATTTTTTACTCGTGTGGAGACTTTTTCGTAATCTTATGAACACACGTCTCCGCAACTTGACGATAACCAGCCAGGCATTTGGCTTTGGGGTAAAGTATCTGGAGCCAACGATTCTAGATCGATTTTTCGAGAAAGGTGCCCGCGTGCTCAAAGCAGTCGTTTTCGATATGGACGAAACGCTTCTCAGCATCAACCTCAACGCGTTCATCCTTCGCTATTTTAAGGATGTCTCTTCGATGCTCGCGGATATCGGGCGCCGCAGCCGCGGTGGCACGATGGCGCGCCTCGGCACCATCCTGGTCGACCTCAACGCCAATCGCCGCAGCGGCACGGACAACCGCACCAATCTTGAGTTTTACCAAGAAGAGGTCGAGCGCCGATGCGGGATCTGCCTCTCCGATCCCCTCATCTACGAGGCGTTTACCTACTATGACCGCGAAATTCTTCCGTACAAGAACGACGAGGTCATTAACGCCCACGCTATGCCGGGCGCGCACGCCGCGCTCCAGGCCGTACAGGACGCTGGACTGCGTTGCGCGCTCTTTACCAACCCCAGCTTTCCCCAGGGGGCCATCGAGTGCCGCATGGGCTGGGGCGACCTGGCCGACGCCCCCTTTGAACTCGTGACGCACATGGGAAACACCACCCGCTGCAAGCCCGATGCCACCTACTATCTAGAGCAGCTTCAGGTGATGGGGCTCGAGCCACACGAGGTCCTTATGGTGGGCAACGATCCCAAACGCGACTTCCCGTCCCCCGATTGCGGCATCCAAACCGCCTTTGTGGGCCAGGGCAAGCCCAGCCGAGCCACCTGGCGCGGAACCATGGAAGACTTCGCCCGCGACTTTAACGCCGTAATCGAGGCCTTCTACGAGCACCAAATAGCCGACGAACTGTCATAGAACCCCCTCGCTCGCTCCAAACAAAATAACGCCGCAGACCGAATGTGACAAAGGTTCAGCCCCTTTTCACATTACAAAGATGGCGCCGATGTTTTGGCAACGACAGCGAAAGCCCGCCAGAGCGAGCAAAGTGCCTTGAAACAAGGCGGCATTGACCTTCTGGTCATGCCGCCGAAGTTGAAAGGCAGATTGCCGCTCTGGCGGGCTTGCAGCGTCGACTGGTTACGCGGTTTGGTAAAACCGCGTAACTAACAAACCTGGGTTTTGCCGATCATGATGTTGAGGATTTCGACGTCGGTATCTTTCATACCCACGCGGCCTACGTAGCCCATGCTGGCGATTGTCTGCTCGACGGTATCTTGGATCAGACCCTCGCCGGCACGGAAGCCGCGACCCTGCATGGCCATATCATGGCCCAGAATCGCCGCATCGACGGCAGCCGAGATCTTGGCGGCGCAGCTCGCCTTGGCGCCATCGCACACGATGCCGCCCACGTTGCCGAGCGTGTTCGAGACCGTGGCGCCAATCTGCTCGCGCGTGCCACCGCACAGCCAGGTAATCGCGGCGCCGGCGCCGCACGCGGCGCAAATAGCACCGCAAAACGCCGAAAGCGCACCAATATAGCTCTTGATATGCACGGCGATAAGATCGGACAGCATCACGGCGCGCACCAGGCGCTCGTGGTCGCAGCGCAGGTACTCGGCATACTCCATAACGGGCAGTGCGCAGGTAATGCCCTGGTTGCCCGAGCCGCACACAATGGCGACCGGCAGCGCGCAGCCGTTCATACGGGCGTCGGACCCGGCGGCCGCACGGGCACGGGCACGGCAGGCAACGTCATCGGCACGAGCGCCCAGCAGTGTGCGGCCCACCTCGGCACCCCAAGCGTGCGCCAGGCCCTCGGCGCTGATCGCGCCGTTCAGCTCAATCTGACGCTCAACGGCAGCGCGGGCGTCCTCAATGTCACCGTCCTCGATAAAGTCGATGATGGTCTCGATCGACATGGGCGTATCGGCGTTATCTGCCGCCCGCTCGGCCACGACGCGCTCGGCGCAGGCGGCACACTCCCCCGCCGACTTGCCGCACACCGGAATACCGTCGAGGGTATGGCACGTAACATTGGTGTGGTGGTCGGTAATCTCGACGACCGCGGTATGGCCCCCGGCCGTCGCAGTCACCTTGATGTAGAGGTTGGGCACACCCTCGACAAGCGACACATCGCAGTAGCCGGCGTCGGCGAGGAGCTCGGCCACGCGTGCACGGTCTTCATCGTTAACGCTCTCAAGCACCTCGAGCGCGCTCTTGGCGTCGCCGCCCACGGCACCCAGCACGGTCGCGGCCTCAATACCGTGCATACCGCCCGAGTTGGGCACGGTCACACTCTTAACGTTCTTGATGATGTTGCCTGAGCAGGCAACATCCATATGATCGGGTTCGCAACCGAGCGTCTGGCTCGCCAGCGCCGCTGCATAGGCAACGGCAATGGGCTCGGTGCAGCCGAGTGCACAGACAAGTTCGCGGTTCAGAACATCGCAAAACGCGGCATCACGGATGGAATCGGTAGGCATAGGTATCTCCTGCTTGCATAACGGGCTGGGCTCTCAAAAAAGTTAGCTCCTTTATTTGATAACAATGCATCAAAAACCGCAACCATGGTTCCGGCGGACGGCGCTCAAGCACAAACTGACAGCATTCATTCATGAGAAGCCGGTCTTGTTGCATGCTAAAGCGTTTGACCAAAAAACGCCCGAGCGTTTACGCAAAAGTCGCGCTATCATGCAGTCGAACGCGGTAAACACCTTTAGCATTTGCGCCGCACAGACCAGAGAGGAACCATCCATGAAGATCGGTATCGGTAACGACCACGCCGCCGTCGAGCTCAAGAACATCATTTCCGAGCACCTGAAGGAGCGCGGCTGCGAGGTCGTGAACTTTGGCACCGACACCTCCGAGAGCTTTGACTACCCCATCGCCGGCTACAAGGTGGGTAAGGCCGTGGCCAACGGTGACGTCGACCTGGGCATCCTGATCTGCGGTACAGGCGTCGGCATCAGCCTGGCCGCCAATAAGGTCGAGGGCGTACGCGCCGTTGTGTGCTCCGAGCCCTTCAGCGCCAAGCTCTCCCGCATGCACAACAATACCAACGTGCTCGCCTTTGGCGCCCGCGTCGTGGGCTCCGAGCTCGCCAAAATGATTGTCGACGAGTGGCTCGACGCCGAGTTTGAGGGTGGTCGTCACGAGCGCCGCGTTAACCTCCTCAACGAGATCGATCACACGCGCGGCCTTAAGATCGTCGACGAAGCCTAAACTATTCAGTGCCACAAGCTAACAGCAGGGGCCCGCTCGGAACACATGTCCGAGCGGGCCCCTTCATAGATTTTGGAATAAAAAGGGCGCCGCGGATGGAATTCCGCGGCGCCAAAGCCACACGCTAACAGCTTTAAGGAGTCAAAGCTGGTTTAGCCAAAGAAGCGCTTGATCTCGATCTCGGCGTTCTCCAGGCAGTCGGAGCCGTGGATCACGTTGGCGTTGACATCGACAGCGAAGTCGCCGCGAATGGTGCCGGGGGCAGCATCAAGCGGGTTGGTAGCGCCCATGAGGGTGCGCATCTTAGCAACAGCGGCGAGACCGGAAACGACCATCTTGACGACCGGACCGCTCGTCATAAAGTCACAGAGACCGCCAAAGAAGGGCTTGTCGGCCAGATGGGCGTAGTGCTCCTCGACGGTAGCGCGCTCGAGCGTGGTCATCTCCATGCGCTCGATGACAAGGCCGCTGCGCTCAATGCGAGCAACAATCTCGCCGATCTTGCGATCGCGCACCGCGTCGGGCTTAATCATGATGAAGGTCTTCTCGATAGCCATAAAAGTAGCCTTTCAAGTAGGTTCGCGCGTGCCCAAGTCCCATTCCGGCACCCGCCTGGACTGCATCGTAACAGAGTTTTAGCTGCAGTTAAACAAAAAGCTGTTTATTGAAACGCTGCAATTTATTAAAGCGCTCCATATGTGTCACTTCTGTTTCGAAGCCCGATTAGAGTACCATCCGACCGCTCATCAACCACATCGAACAGAGCAGGCGGTCGGTTGCCGCCCGCGAACGTATCCCCTTCACAACCTGCCCAAAGGTCCTACAGAAGTTCTCGACAAGCCCCTCCCCCATAGCAACAAAATACGGGCGCCTACATCAGTAGGCGCCCGTAAAGCGAAAACGATTTATCAATAAATGGACAATACGTCTTCAGCCAAACCTCTACTTTGCCCCGTGACCCATCTCGACGACCTTGGTTAGCGATCCAAACACGCCTTCGTCGGCCACGAGCTGTGCCTCGGCACGCTGCAGCTGCACGGCAACGGCGGCAGGGGCGGTACCGCCCTCGGTCGTGCGCGCGGCGACAATCGACGGGATGTCGAGCGCCTCGGTAATGTCGCGCTCAAAGAGCGGGCTTGCCTCCTGGAACACCTCAAACGGCAGGTCCTCAAGATTGCAGCCGCGCTTCTCGCACATCAGGACCAGATGGCCCACCACGGCATGTGCCTCGCGGAACGGCAGGCCACGCTTAGCCAGGTAATCGGCAACATCGGTGGCGGCAAGGTGCCCCACGCCGCACTCGCGCGCCATGGCATCCTCGTTGACGGTCCAGGTCGAAATCATACCGGCCATAACGGACAGGCACTGCATGAGCGTGTGAGCGGTATCGAGCGCGCCCTCCTTGTCCTCCTGCAAGTCCTTGTTATAAGCAAGCGGCAGGCCCTTCATGGTCACGAGCAGCTGCACCAGGTTGCCATACACACGGCCGCTCTTGCCGCGAATAAGCTCGGCAAAGTCGGGATTCTTCTTCTGCGGCATGATGGACGAGCCGGTGGAGTACGAGTCGGAAAGCGTGATAAAACCAAATTCGGAGCTCGACCACAGCACAATCTCCTCGGAAAGACGCGACAGGTGCATGGCCATGACGGAACCGGCGTAATGCAGATCGAGCAGGAAATCACGGTCGGAAACAGCATCGAGCGAATTGGGGATCACGCCCGCAAAGCCAAGTTCGGCAGCCGTCATCTGACGATCGAGCGGATAGCTCGTACCGGCAAGCGCGGCAGCACCCAGCGGGCAGTTGTCGGCGGCATCAAAGGCGGCCTTCAGGCGTGTAAAGTCGCGCGCGAACATCCAGGAATACGCCAGCAGATGATGCGACAGTAGCACGGGCTGAGCGTGCTGCATGTGCGTGTAGCCCGGCAAAATCACCTTGTCGTACTTCTTAGCCGCATCCACCAGCACATGGCGCAGCTCTAGATTGGCCTCCATGAGCTCCTTGGCCAGCGCCTTGACGCCCAGGCGCGTGTCGGTCGCCACCTGGTCGTTGCGCGAACGTCCGGTATGCAAGCGCTTGCCAGCCTCGCCGATGCGACGCGTCAGCTCGCTCTCGATGGACATATGAATGTCCTCGTCGTTGATGTCGAAGGTGAAGCTGCCGGCATCGATATCCTGTTCGATTCCGGTCAGACCCTCGGCAATCGTCTGCTCGTCCTCGGCACTGATGATGCCTTGGGTCGCCAGCATCTTGGCATGCGCCTTAGAGCCGGCGATATCCTGTTTATAGAGATGTTTGTCGACCGGCAGCGACGCGCCAAACTCCTGCGTGACCTCGGCCACGCCCGCCTCAAAACGACCGCCCCAAAGAGCCATGGAACCGTCCCCTTTCTCCAAATACCAAAACAAGCGCCCAAAGCAATACGCCATATCGCTAAAGCGATTTTTCAACCGCTAGTTTTACACATTCCCCACCGTGTGCGGAGCCATGTAGCTAATTTGCAAAGAAGTGACGCGCCATGCACTTGGCGCCCAACGTCTCCCTCCGGATGTTGCCCTGCGAACCATCGATCCAGGCCTTCAGGCTCATAGGGACGTCCTCGACCCTTGCGGCATCGAACTCGGGCGCGAGGGCAAGTAAAGCATGCGCGATAGCATTGAACATAATGGATACTCCTCATATATATAGGCGCAGAGCCGCCAAATTGATAGAAGGAGCCCCGCCGGACAACCCCGGCGGGGCTCGGACTCAGCCGCAGACGCGGCATCATATATGCGGGCGGAACGTAGGGGCCACCGATGTTAAGAAGTGTCAGCAAGCATAACGAAAGGTAGGGACCCCGTGCGCCCGTTATGTATCACGCGGATGGGCCGCGCGGATACCAAGGGAAGGAGACGCTAGGCCTGGGCGGCAGCAGAGCTGGGGCCCTGGACCTTTGCCCACGTCTTGAGCGACAGCGTATCGATCTCGATAAAGCCGGCGCTGGCCTTCTCGTCAAACGTGGTGTCGCGATCGTAGGTGGCCAGGCCGTAGTCGTAGAGGCTGAAGGGGCTCTTGCGGCCGACGACATGGCAGTTGCCCTTAAAGAACTTCAGACGGACAGTGCCGGTCACGAACTTCTGGGTATCGGCCATAAAGGCATCGAGCGCGTTTTTGAGCGGGCTGTACCACTGGCCGTTGTACACGGCGGTGGCCCAATCCTGCTCGAGCTTGATCTTGGTCTTGAGCAGGTCGCCCTCGACGCAGATGTCCTCGAGCGCCTTGTGGGCGGTGATGAGCGTCAGGGCTCCGGGAACCTCATAGCACTCACGGCTCTTGAGGCCCACCAGACGATCCTCGACCAGATCGAGGCGGCCAAAGCCATTGTCGCCGGAGATCTTGTTGAGGGCGATGACGATCTCGGAGAGTTTCATCTTCTTGCCGTCGACGCCGACGGGCTTGCCGGCCTCAAACTCAATCTCGGTGTAGGTCGGGGTATCCGGCGTGTCCTCGGGGTTCTTGGTCATAACCCAAGCGTCGTCGAGCGGCTCGTTCCAGGGATCCTCCAGGTGGCCGCACTCAATGGCACGACCCCACAGGTTGTCGTCGATAGAGTAGGGGTTGTCGTTGGCACCCTCGGGAACCGGCACGTTGTGGGCGTGGGCATAGGCGACCTCGTCGGGACGGCACTTCAGGTCCCACTCGCGAACCGGGGCGATAACCTTGAGCTCGGGGTCGAGGGCCTTGACGGCGGCCTCAAAACGGACCTGGTCGTTACCCTTGCCGGTGCAGCCGTGGGCGACGTAGGTCGCGCCAAACTCGTGGGCGACCTCAACAAGCTTCTTGGCAAGCAGCGGGCGAGACAGGGCGGAGAGCAGCGGATACTTGTTCTCGTACATGGAGTTTGCGGCGATGGCCTTAGTCAGGAACTCATCAGAGAACTCGTCGCGCAGGTCGAGCACCTGGCAATCGAGAACGCCCAGGTCGAGCGCCTTCTGCTTCTTGGCATCCAGTCCGGTCTCTTCCTGGCCCACGTTGCCGCAGACACAAACGACATCGAGATTCTTCTCGTCCTGGAGCCACTTGACACATACGGATGTATCAAGACCACCGGAATATGCGAGAACGACTTTTTCCTTGCTCATGGCTGTTTCCTTTCGCCCTTGGTAGCTAGTTAGAACATCGGTCAGTTGCAAGTCATTTCAAGGTCATATACCGTGCAATATCAGGTTAAATAGCAAAAATCAGCACATACATGCCCTAGAAACATGCAGCAATGTCGTGCTAAAACCCAACGACCTCAAAATGACTCTGTTGAGGCAATTCGCCCCATGCGGACAGAGACGATTGTTATCGTCGTCGGGAAATTGCGCGCTGGCGTCGGATGGCATTGTCTGCAGTGGTGATGATCTTTACGAACTGCATCTGCCTCTCCTTTCACCTATCGCCGGGCGCAATTCTAATATCGTAAACGGTACCTTTTCCTCGGTAAGCGGTTGTTTTTCCGTCTCCGTTTTCGATGGTCGCTATATTACGATAAAGTGCACGCTGCGCAAGTGACAAATTCAAATTTCTGAAAAGTTTTTTCATTAGTTTGTGAAGCGTGGTGCAAATACGCTCCGTTCCTGCGAAAATACGGCCGACTACGAGTTGATGGTTATAACGTCTGAAACAATCTCGAAACGAAAGGCTCGCTTTTATGCAAACTTACGAATCGGACGCCAATATCGGAAACATTAAGCTCATCGCCGTCGACATGGACAAGACGCTGCTGACCGACGAGCGCGTGCTACCGCAAGGCCTCGACGAACGCCTGGACAAGCTCGCCGACGCCGGCATCGTATTCTGCCCCGCCAGCGGACGTCCCGCCCCCAAGCTCGAGGAGATGTTCGAGGGCATCAGGAACCGCCTCGCCTTTTGTCCCGACAACGGAGCGTGCGTGATCTATCGCGGCAGCTATATCTATAAGAGCAATATTGACGTGGAGCTGTACCAGCAGGTCTTGAGCCGCGCCTCGGAGGATCCGCGCGCTGTCCCAGTTCTGTGCTGCTTCGACGAGTTCTACGTGCTTGCCCGCGACCATCAATACCACGATGAGATCAGCGTCTACTACAACACAATCAACTACGTCGACAGCTTTGAGGGCCTTGATATCGAGTCCAACAAGATCTCGATCTTCTTCCCGGCCTATGATGCCGAGCCCGCATTCCGCGAGAGCTATAGCCCCGAGTTCTCGGACAAGCTCTACGTCACCAATGCCGGCCGCGAGTGGATCGACTTTATGAACCTGGGCGTCGACAAGGGCGCTGGCGTCGCGCACCTGTGCGAGCAGCTCGGCATCGATATCGCCGATGCCGCCGCCGTGGGCGACACCTACAACGATATCCCCATGCTGGAGCGCGTCGGGCACAGCTTTATCGTGGACAATGCCGAGGAGCACATGAACGCGCACGCCAAGTGGCGCATTCCGAGCAACAACGACGGGGGCGTACTGACGCTCATCGACGCCATCTTGGCGGCCCGGTAGCCGTCCCATCGGGCCTGGCCGGGCGGCACAGGATAACTTTTCGCTCGGTCAGGTCCTGCGCAAGACGAAAGCCACATTAAGTGGCTTTCTTTGCGTGCGGAATCTACGAAAAGTTAACCTGTGCCGCCCGGCCAGGCCCTAGGTTTACTTGCTTGCCGCCTAGATGGCGTCTTGAGTGTCTAGATACTTAGACTGAATTTAATTGAACGAAGGGGGCTCCTTGTTGGCAAGGAGCCCCCTTCTGGTTTGGTTACTTTAGGGTTGTGGGCACTTCCCTATTTGGCGTCGGCCCAGGTTATGCCGGTGCTGGCTTCGGCGATTAGGGGGACGCGGAGGTCTACTACGTGTTCCATGACGTCGCGGACCATGGTGGTTAGGCGCTCGACTTCGTCGACGGGGCACTCAAAGTCCAGTTCGTCGTGTACCTGCAGAATCATGTGGGCGGCAAAGCCCTCTTCTTCCAGGCGGCGGCTCACACGGGCCATGGCGATCTTGATGATGTCGGCCGCGGTGCCCTGCATGGGGTGGTTCATGGCCGTGCGCTCGCCAAAGCCGCGGAGTTGCGGGTTTTTGGCCTTGAGCTTCGGAATATGGCGTCTGCGGCCATACATGGTCTCGGCGTAGCCCATCTGCTTGGCGCGCGCCACCACGTTGTCGAGGAACGTACGCACGCCCGGGTAGGCCTCGTAGTAGCGGTCGATCATGTCGCGCGCCTCGGCCATCGAGATATGCAGCGACTGCGACAGGCCGTAGGCCTGCTGACCGTACACAATGCCAAAGTTCACGGCCTTGGCGCGGCTGCGCAGGTCGGGTGTCACCTCGGACACCGGCACGCCAAATACGCGCGCGGCCGTCTCGGCATGGAAGTCCTCGCCCTCGTTAAAGGCGCGCACCAAGTGCTCGTCACCCGAGAGATGCGCCAGCAGACGCAGCTCGATCTGCGAGTAGTCCACCGCCAAAAAGACGCTTCCCTCGCCTGCCGAAAACGCCGTCTTGACGGTACGACCCAGCTCCGAGCGCGTCGGGATGTTCTGCAGGTTCGGGTCGCTCGAGGACAAACGCCCCGTTGCCGTGATGGTCTGGTTGTACGTAGTGTGCACACGACCGTCACCACGGCGCAGCGGGCCCAGCGTGTCCAGATAGGTGGACTTGATCTTAGACTTCTCACGCCAGTCCAAGATCAGACGCACGATTTCGTGGTCACGCGCAAGGTCGCTCAGCACCTTGGCGTTGGTCGAATAATAACCGCGCTTAGTCTTCTTGAGGCCCTTGGTCGGAAGCCCCATAACGTCAAACAGCACGTGCGAGAGCTGCATGGGGCTGCCGATGTTAAAGGTCTCGTCACCGGCAAGGTCGCGAATGCTTCGCTCGACCTCGGTAATCTGGGTCGCCAGGCCCTCGGACAGACTGCGCAGGCGGTCGGGATCCACGAGCATACCCGCGCGCTCCATCTTGGCAAGTACCGGAACGAGCGGCATCTCGATGCCATCGAACACGTTGACGGCGTTCTCGCGGGCCATGCACTCGCGCAACGGCGCCACGAGCGCCAGCGTCAAGGCCGCCGTGCGAGCGGCAGGTGCCGGAGCGTCCTCGCCGGCACCCTCTGCACCGCGCGCCGCAGGCAGCGCCATCTGCAGATAGGTATCGGCCAGATACGCCTCATCGAACTCGGAGCGGTCGGAGTCCAGCAGGTAAGCGGCAACCACGGTATCGAAGATGCGCGTGGAATCGGCAGACAGCGGATCCATGAGCTCGGGCTCAGAGGAATCGATAGGCGAAAGCTCGTGCAGCAGCGCCTTCATGTCCGGGCTCGCCACGCGGCCCTCCATAAACAGGCGCGCGAGCACGCCGGAGATCACGCCGTGGACGAAGTTGAAGCCATCGACTACGGCAGTGGTACCGCCATCGCCCTCCTCGAGCGCGAACAGGCCCTTGGACGTCGCCAACCACAGCGTGCGCGTCAGTCCAAAGAGCGCGCCCTCTTCCTTGTCGTCGTCCACCACGGCGGCGACCCACTCGCCGGCACCAATCGCGCGGGAGACCTCAGCCGCAACGGCACCAAGCGCGTCGGCATCGCCGGCAGCTGCGCGAACCATCGCAGGTATCTCAAACACACTGGAGGCAGCAGCAGCCCCGCCCTCGCCGCCGATCAGCGCCAAGAAACGGTTCTGCATGGCGGTGATACCAAGCGTGCCCAGCGCCGCGGACACTTCGTCGGCAGAAAACGCCGGGAAGGACGTCGCCTCAAAATCGAGCTCGACGGGCGCATCGGTGCGAATGGTTGCGACCTTGCGGCTCAGCAGCGCATCGTCGATGTGTGCACGCAGGTTCTCGCCCATCTTGCCCTTGACCTCGTCGGCATGTGCGATGACCTCGTCCAGGCTACCGTACTGCGCAATAAGCGCACTCGCCTTTTTGGGACCGATGCCCGGCACGCCGGGGATGTTGTCGGACGTGTCGCCCTTCAGACCATAAAAGTCGGGCACGAGCGCCGGCGTAATGCCGTGATACAGGTCATCCACGCTCTCGGGCGTCATAATCGCCACGTCGGACAGGCCCTTGCGGGTCGAGACCACGTTGACGTGCTCGGTAACAAGCTGATACATGTCGCGATCACCGGTCACCAGCAGCATGTCACAGCCGGCCTGCTCGCCCAGGCGCGCCATGGTTCCCAGGATATCGTCGCCTTCCCAGCCCTCGGACTGCAGAATCGGCACGTTGAGCGCACCGAGCAGCTCCTTGATCATCGGAAACTGCGCGTGCAGATCGGGGTCCATGGGCGGGCGCTGCGCCTTATACTGCGGCAGCATCTCCATACGCACGCGCGGCTTGCCCTTATCAAACGCCACAACAACACCGTCGGGGTTAAAGGCGTCGATCATCTTAAGAAACATGTTCAGAAAGCCAAAAATCGCGTTGGTGGGACGACCGTCCGGCGCGTTCATGGTCGGCGGCACGGCGTGGAAGGCGCGATGCATGAGCGAGTTGCCGTCGATAACGGCAAAAGTGCGGCGCTTGTCAGACATATTGAATACCTCGCTTTGGGCTGGGCACGGTTTGCTCACTCCAGTTTACACGCTCCCCGCCCCGCGGCTACCGCACATCAGCCCCCTGCCACCGTGAGCCCGCGCGTGATACGATGGCTCACGGTACATCAACCAGCACGATCGATCCGAAAGGAGCCTGCGTCATGGAGCGTCCCTGCGCATGGAAAAAGTACACGCCACAGCAAGTCGAGGAGCTCGAGGAGCTTTGCCGCGGCTATAAGCAGTTTTTGAGCGAGAACAAGACAGAGCGCCTGTGCGTCAAGACCGGCATCAAGATGGCCGAGGAGGCGGGATACGTCGACCTGGAGACCGTGATCGCCGAAGGCCGCGAGCTCAAGGCAGGCGACAAGGTGTACGCCGCCAATCACGGCAAGGACCTCATGCTCGTCAACCTGGGCACCGCCCCGCTCGAGCAGGGCTTTAACATCCTGGGCGCCCACGTGGACTCGCCGCGCCTGGACCTTAAGCAGAACCCCGCCTTCGAGGCCGGCGACATGGCTTATCTCGACACGCACTACTACGGCGGCGTCAAGAGCTACCACTGGGTGGCCTCCCCGCTCGCACTCGTGGGCGTCATCTGCAAAAAGGACGGCACCACCGTCGACATCAACATCGGCGACAAGGCCGACGACCCGGTCTTTACCATCTCCGACCTGCTGATCCATCTCTCGAGCGAGCAGATGGCCAAGCCCGCCAAGGACGCCGTCGACGCCGAGATCCTCGACGTGATCGTAGGCGGCCGTCCCGTCAAGTTTGACGAGGACGACAAGGACGCTCCCAAGGAGCCCGTCAAGCAGATGTTCCTGGACATCCTCAAGGAGCAGTACGGCGTCGAGGAGGAGGACTTCCTCTCCGCCGAGATCGAGGTCGTGCCCGCCGGCCCCGCCCGCGACATGGGCCTCGACCGTTCCATGATTCTGGGCTATGGTCACGACGACCGCGTCTGCGCTTACCCCTCCATGCTCGCCCAGATCAATGTGGCCAATGTCGAGCGCACGAGCATCACGCTCATCGTCGACAAGGAGGAGATCGGCTCCGTGGGTGCCACCGGTATGACGAGCCGCTTCTTCGAGAACACCGTCGCCGAGATCATGACGCTCGCCGGCGAGGATAGCCCGCTGGCCCTGCGCCGCGCACTCGCCCGCAGCCGCATGCTCTCCTCCGACGTGTCCGCCGGCTTCGACCCGGGCTATGCCGGCAAGTTCGAGACCAAGAACGCCGCCTTTATGGGTCGCGGCCTGTGCTTTAACAAGTACACGGGCAGCCGCGGCAAGGGTGGCTCGAACGACGCCGACGCCGAATACGTGGCCCTCGTCCGCGACATCATGGACGAGGCAGGCGTGGACTTCCAGACCTGCGAGCTCGGCCGCGTCAACGCGGGCGGCGGCGGCACCATCGCCTACATCATGGCCAAGTACGGCATGAACGTCATCGACTCCGGCGTTGCCGTCCTGTCCATGCACGCCCTGTGGGAGGTCGCCAACAAGGCCGACATCTACGAGGCCTACCGCGGCTACAAGGCCTTCATCGAGCGAGCCTAACCAACCCTTCATCAGTTGCGGTGAAATACGGACTAAACTGGCCCATAAACGGCCAAAACAGACCGTATTCCACCGCAACTTCCTTTTTGGCAGAGGAGAGTTCATGCTGCAGGTCATCATTTCGCCCGCCAAGCAGATGCACGCGGCCCAAGATGCTTTTGAAGTCCTGGGCATCCCGCCCTTTGTGCGCGAGACGGCTCGCCTCCACCGCGCACTGCTAGATATCGAGCGGAATGAAGGCAGCGGCGGCCTGCAGGCGCTGTGGAACGTGAGTGACAAACTGCTGGGACCTTGCCTCAACACCCTGCATGAGTTCGGGCCCATCCTGAAAAGCGGCGATCTCGACAATCCCGCACTCGCCCGTCACCTCTCCCCTGCCATCATGTCCTATCACGGCATTCAGTACCAAAGCATGGCGCCCGAGGTGATGGATTCCGCGCAGCTCACATGGCTGCAAGACCATCTATGGATCCTCTCCGGCCTCTACGGGTGCGTTCGTCCCTTCCATGCCGTCAAACCGTATCGGTTGGAAATGGGCGCGAAGCTCGCCGTTGACGATGCCCGAGACCTCTACGCGTTTTGGAACGACAAGCTCGCGCGGGCTATCGCCCCGACAGGCTCAAACACCACGATCGTCAACCTCGCCAGCGTAGAGTATGCCAAAGCCGTTCTGCCCCACCTCGCGGGCGACGCCACGGCCGTCACATGCCTCTTTGGCGAGGGTGTCCGCAACGGGAAGCCCATCCAACGGTCGACCGCCAGCAAAAAGGCGCGCGGCTCCATGGTGCGGTGGATGGCAGAAAACAAGCTCGAGGATGCAAGCGAACTTACCGCATTCAACATCGGCTATCGGCACATCCCTGAGCTTTCAGACAAAAACACCCTGGTTTTCATGAACGCGCAGGCACTATAGGCCCGCCGTTTCCAAACACCCCGTTACTCCGCCAAGCCATCGGCCTTTGCAATCTCGCTCGTCGAGCCATCTTGGTAGGTAATCTTAACGTGCTCCACCTCGGATACCGCAGCGCCCGCCGGGGGCTCCAAGCGCCATTCCGTCAGCGCAATGTCCATGGTCGTGGGCACGTCCTCTTGATCTTTGAGCTTCACCGTCAGCGTTTTGAGCGTCGCATCAAACGTCACGCGTTCGATTTCTTCGCCCGGAATAGACCCGCCGCTCAGCTGCAGCTGCACAAACTCGTCGCGCGGATACCAATAGTCGCCCGGTGCGGCAACCGTGTTGCCACCAGAAACTTTCATGGTCATAATCGGCAGGCCCTCGTCGGCTTCAAACCCCCAGGTGGCGCCGCCAGGACCGCCGAACGTCCAAATACAAAAGGCAATCACCAGCACGGCAAGCACCGCAAAACCAATCGCAACAAGGCCATGGTGCGCACGGCTTTCCTCGGCCGATACGTCCCATTGCGTCTCTCGATATAGATGCTTGTCTTCCATGTTCGCCTCCCCACAGGCACGCTCGTTGGCCCAATCGTACCCATTCAGGCTATACTTGAGCCCATTACATAAACGGGGAGCTTGCAGTACAAGACGGCAGGCTGAGACTGGGCGCGCCCGCCCTGACCCGCAAACCTGATATGGGTAATGCCAACGAAGGGAGCCGTGCCAATGAGCACACAGACCGAGCCCAAGCTCGTCACGCAAATCGACTTCGCCCGTGCCGGGCAGATCACGCCGCAGATGAAGGAAGTCGCCGAGCGCGAGCATCGCGACCCCGAGTACATCCGCGAGCGCGTAGCCGACGGCCGTATCGCCATTCCCGCCAACATCGTGCACATCAAAAAAGGCATGCGCGCCTTTGGCGTCGGTGAAGGCCTGTCCACCAAGGTCAACGTGAACTTGGGCATCTCGGGCGACAAGGCCGATGCCGCCGAGGAATGGAAGAAGGTCAAGATCGCCGAGGACTACGGCGCCGACGCCATCATGGACCTCTCCAACTCGGGCAAGACGCGCCAGTTCCGCCAGCAGCTCATCGACGAGACGCCGCTCATGGTGGGCACCGTCCCCATGTACGACGCCATCGGCTACATGGAAAAGCCGCTGGTCAAGCTCACCAAGGACGACCTGTTCGAGGTCGTGCGCGCGCACGCCGAGGACGGCGTGGACTTTATGACCATCCACTGCGGCATCAACAAGTCGGTCACCAAGACTTTTAAGGAGACCGGCCGCCTGATGAACATCGTGAGCCGCGGCGGTTCACTGCTGTTTGGCTGGATGGAGGTCACCGGTAACGAGAACCCGTTCTATGAGTTCTACGACGAGTTGCTCGAGATTTGCCACGAGTACGACGTGACGATTTCGCTCGGCGACTCCTGCCGCCCGGGCTGCCTCTACGACTCCAACGACGCCACCGAGACCGCTGAGATGATCGAGCTGGGCAAGCTGTGCAAGCGCGCTTGGGCCGCCGGCGTCCAGGTCATGGTCGAGGGCCCGGGTCACATGGCGCTCGACGAGATCGCCGCCAACATGAAACTGCAGAAGCGCCTGTGCCACAACGCCCCGTTCTATGTGCTCGGACCGCTGGTGACCGATATCGGCGTGGGTTACGACCACATCACCGCCGCCATCGGCGGCGCCATCTCCGCCAGCTCCGGTGCCGACTTCCTGTGCTACGTGACACCGGCCGAGCACCTATGCCTGCCTAACGCCCAGGATGTGCTCGACGGCCTCATGGCCACCAAGATCGCCGCACACGCCGCCGACATCGCCAAAAAGGTGCCCCACGCCCGCGACATGGACGACAAGATGGGCCAGGCACGCCGCAAGCTCGACTGGGACGCCATGTGGAAGTGCGCGCTCGACCCGGTTACGGGCAAGAAGCGCTACGAGGAGTCCCCCGCCGCCACCGAGGGCACTTGCACCATGTGTGGCAAGATGTGCGCCGTCCGAACCGTCAACAAGATCTTCGAGGGCACCACGATCGACCTTGGCATGGAGGACTAGCCCTGTCGCCGCGGCCGCTTCTGGCGGCGAGCCGGTGCCTGTCAATTGTTGACGTGTGAACATTTGCTTGCATTTGCGTAAAGATTGCATCGCCCGCCCGGGTTCGACATAGAGTCGGCCCGGGCATCTTTATAATGCTGGCTTATAGACCCATTTGATTCCGACCGAACAAGGGAGCGAACATGGATCGCAGTAAGGTACCTGCCGTTCTATCCATCGCAGGATCCGATTCCAGCGGTGGCGCCGGCATTCAGGCCGACATCAAGACCATCACGGCGCACCGCCTGTATGCCGAGACGGCCATCACCGCCATCACCGCACAGAACACCCTGGGCGTCACCGCCGTGCAGAACATCTCCCCGGATATTGTCGCGGCGCAGATCGATGCCGTTTTTGACGATATCCGCCCCAACGCCGTCAAGATTGGCATGGTTTCCTCTGCCGAGATTATCGATGTTATCGCTGACCGCCTGAGCGCTTGGAACGCGACAAACGTGGTAGTCGACCCCGTCATGGTAGCCACCTCGGGCGCACGGCTGATTGCCGAGGATGCCGCCGAGGCGCTCACCCGCCGTCTGTTCCCGCTGGCGACGGTTATCACGCCCAATATTCCCGAGGCCATGGCCCTGCTCGACTACGAGGTCGACTCCGAGCGTACGCAGCAAAACGCCGCCATGCTCCTCACCCGCCGCTTTGGCTGCGCGTCCCTCGTTAAGGGCGGGCATTTTGTCAACGAGGCCAACGATGTACTAGCAGAGCCCGCACCGCTCGATGACGAGGGCAACCATCTGGGAGATCCACTCACCACGTGGTTCCGCCACAAGCGCATCGAGACCGACAACACGCACGGCACCGGATGCACGCTCTCATCCGCCATCGCCTGCGCGCTGGCCCAGGGCATGGATCTTGCCGATGCCGTCAACGCCGGCAAGGCCTACCTGACAGGCGCTCTGGCCGCCGGCCTGAACATGGGCAAAGGCTCCGGCCCCGTCAACCACATGTGGCAGTATTAAGATTCGCAGTCCAAAGCCACCGCAAAGGCGCCCGTCCCCTTTGCGGTGGCTTGGGGTCGCGCTACTCACCAAGCATCTCTTGGAGCTTGGCTGCCACGGCGTGGCCCAGGCTCTCGTGGCTTTCGGGCATCATGTGCAGATAATCGATATCGCCCGGCTCGGCAAAATCAGCGGCATTCAAAAAGTCGCAGCCAAACTGTTTAGCAGCATACGCATAGTATTCGGCAAAATGCTCCGAGGCCTCGACGGAGCGCTCGTCAAAGTCGGTCATGTACACATCGGCGATCTGCGGTTTAATCTTGATAGGCGCCATCAGCAGAATACGCGGGCAGGGCGCGGCTTCGGTCCAGGGAAACGCACGGACGGTGCGAATCAGCGCCATGGCACCGTCAGCGATATCGGCAGCTCCCACGCTAAAGACCGTCTTGCAGTCGTTGGTGCCCAGCATAATCACGATCGCATCCAGCGGCTTATGAGCCTCGAGCAGCATCGGCAACGCGCGGATGCCGTTGAGATTAGTGTCCAGATGGCACATGTCGTCGCGTACCGTCGTGCGGCCGTTGAGGCCTTCCTCAATCACGTGCCAGCCCTCGCCCAGGTCGCGCTGGGCCACACCGCACCAGCGCACATCGTGCGCATAGCGTACCGCGGTGCCGTCGCGCATGCCTGCCGGATCATAGCCGTAGGTATTACTGTCGCCAAAGCACAGAACGTTTTTCATCGTAAGCCCTTCCTCTAGTAAAAAGAAAAAGTCGGCGGGAGCAGTCTCTCCCGCCGGATCGACCTATCTGTCAGCACACACCGATTACAGGTACTTGCGCCAATCGTCATCGTCTTCATCGTCCTCGGCGGCAGCCTGGGCCTGCTCGGCGGCGCGGGCAGCCGCAGCGCGAGCGGCAACCTGGGCATAGGACTCCTCGTTGCGCTCGGGGAAGTTTGCCAGCACGTGCTCGAACTTGGCAAAATCTTCGTCCCAGCGCGTAGAGGGCACGGCAAAAAAGACCTGCTTGACCTTAAAGTCGCCCGATGCGAGCTCCTTGCGGAAGAGCTCGGCCACGGCCTCGGCGTCAAAGCCGTTGTTGTCGCAGCCCCAAGCGCCCAGCACGAGCTTCTCGCGACCCAGCTCGTCGCAGATGGCAAGCACGAAGCGGATGCGATCGCGCAGGGCGTCCAGCAAGGCATCGTCACCCACGCGATACTCCTGGCGAGCGCGCTTGGCGTTGGGCGCGGCGGCGACGATTACGTCGGCATAGGCGTGCACATGGTTGCGGTCGAAACGCACCGCGGGCACCACCAGCGCACGGTTGCGGTAAAGCTCGCAGTTGATGTTGCGGCGACGGTTCTCGCCGTACCATTTGCGCTGTTTATCGAGCACGTTGTACAGGTACGAATCGGCACAGAGCGTGGCCTCCTGACCCAGATAGCCCTGGATGTAGCCGCCGCCCGGGTTGGTGAACGAGGCAAAGGCGAGCACGGCCATGTCGCAGAATTGCGCGTAGCCTCGGCCGTTATCCAGAATGGCCTGCGTGGCAGAGGCGTCGAGCACGGTGACCTCGGGCAGGACCGGAGCGGGCTCCTCGGCGGCAGGCGCGGACTCGGTCTCCGTGGCCTCCTCTGCGGGTGCAGGCTCGGCCGTAACCTCGGTCTCGGCGGACGCAACCTCAGCGGTCTCGGCCTCGGCGGCCTCAGACTCCTCGGCAACCTGTTCCTCGACAGCGTCGGCCGCTTGGGCCTTGGCCTTCATCGCCGAGACAAAGCCGGCAGGCATACCATCGAACTCGCACACGCCGGCAAGCGAACGCTCGATATCCTTGGCGCACGCTTCGGAGACAGTTGCCACGTGACGCTCGGCGGCCTTGGCACGGGCCTCGCGCTTGGGATTGGGCTGACCCGCTCGGTTGGACCTGCGGTTACGGTTCCTGTTGTCGACGTCTGCCATACGTGGCCACCTTTCCTGTCGCTGCCGCTATCGGCTTTTCCCATCCATGATACCCCGCCGAGTACAAAAAAGACGGCCCCGAAGGACCGCCTTTCGCATCGATTTACACGCACGGCAAGCACCGCCGCAATTCGCCACTAGTCGCGATGGCCAAGGATGTTCAGGATGCGCAGGAACACGTTGATAATGTCCACGAACAGATTGGACGCCATGAGCACGGCGTTGGGCAGAGTAGGCGGCACCGTCGTGGCAACATAGGTGTCGTAGCCAATAAAGCCGGCGAACACCACGATCACGATCAGATCGGTGATGGTCTGCGAGACGCCCATGAACATCAGCACGATCTCAACCAGAATAGTTGCGAGCAGAATGCCAAAACCGATGCCATATACGCGCTGGAAAAACTTGGGGAACGTCACGCCCAAGGCGCCAAAGACAAAGGTGATGGCGGCCGTGGCGATAAAGGCAGTGTTGATGGTGGGCAGGTCGTAGTTGGCAAGGCCAAACGACGCGGTCAGGCCAAAGGTACTCGCAAAGATTACGTAGCCCACAAGGGACAGGCCCACGGACTGCTTGCTGGCGGCGGCCGACATCATGACCATGCCGACGATGGTCAAAATAAACGAGCCAAAGACCAGCGGCAGGGCGGCGCCGCTCATCATCATGCGCGCAAACGACATGGTGCTCGTAAAGTAGGCGCCGGCGCCCATGGCGCAAAAGCCCAAGAAGATCAGGGCAGACATGGCGAGATTGTACGCGCGCGGCGACATCTCCTTGGCGCGGCTTGCGCCGCTCTCGACGGGGCCGTTCTGAAAGCCCTGGATATCGTTCATAGGTTCGTCCTTTCAAAAAGTGCCGTGAAAGACGGCGCAGCAGGTGACAAGATTCCTGTCATTGTACCCGAATGCCGTACGTCCTTACCCACGGCGCTCGCCCTCGAGCGTACGGTCGAATGCCCACACCCACCAACGCATCAGATGGGCCTGCGAACCATCTGGTCGTTCGCGCGTCTGGTCCTCCAGATACAACTCGGTCGCGTGCCCGCCAAAACGCACCTTATAGGTTGCCGTACGGATGCCGTGAACCGTCAGGCCAAACCCAGTGGTCGAGACAATCTCGTCAATCGTAAAGCAACGACCGTCGACCCAGCAGACGGTGACCGGCACGACCTGCCCGCCCGCGAGGATGCGAGCCACGACGTCCACATACTGCTTGTGCACGCGCCGAGTTTTGCCATCTGTCTGTCGATATTCCATGCCTCCTATTATCGAACGCATGTTTGCATGTTGTAAAGCGAACAGACTGTGGTTTTGGAGTGTCGTAGTAATCGCACGTGTCCGCATGGCGTGTTAGCAAATAGAACACCCGCGGTCAACAGGGCTAATATTCAATTTTAGTGCCAAAAAGTTCACTTCTCCCATCAGAACTCGGTAAAGAAACCCACAGGAGGTGATACGATTTATCATGTTTTTGTAACGTGTCTGCAAACTTCGAGAAAGCCCATATATGGACGTAACGTTCTCAACCTTCCTCGGCCAAATTGTGTCGAACCCAGTCCTTGCCGTCACCGTGATCCTCGCGTTGGGCGCCATCTTCGTCAATGGATGGACCGACGCGCCCAACGCCATCGCGACCTGCGTCACTACGCGTTGCATGCCCGCCCGCGCCGCCATTCTCATGAGCGCCGCATTCAACTTCCTCGGCGTGCTCATCATGACGCACTTTAACGCGAGCGTCGCCAACACCATCTCACATATCGTCGACTTTGGCGGAAACAGCACCATGGCGCTCGCGTGCCTCTGCGCGGCGCTGTTCTCCATCGTCGTCTACGGCGCCACAGCGTCGCGTTTTGGTATCCCCACCTCGCAAAGCCACAGCCTTATCGCCGGCCTGACCGGTGCCGCTATCGCCCTCGGCGGCGCGAGCAGCGTCAACGTCCACGAATGGATGAAGGTCATCTACGGCCTGGCGCTCTCCATCGGTCTGGGCTTTGTCATGGGCTGGATCCTGTGCAAACTCGTCTCGATTCTGTTTGCCGCCGCCAACAGGCGACGTGCCAACGTCTTCTTTAAATACGCTCAGATCGCGAGTGCCGCGGCCATGAGCTTTATGCACGGCGCGCAGGATGGACAGAAGTTCATCGGCGTGCTCTTTTTAGGCGTGGCCTTTGCCAGCGGCCAGACGAGCGTCGGCGATGCAGGCATCCCCATCTGGATTATGCTGCTGTGCTCGGCCACCATGGGTATCGGCACCAGCGTGGGCGGCGAGCGCATCATCAAGTCCGTCGGCCAGAGCATGGTCAAGCTCGAAAAGTACCAGGGCTTCTCCGCCGACCTCGCGGGCGCCGCGAATCTGCTACTTGCCACCCTTACCGGCATCCCCGTGTCCTCCACGCACATCAAAACCTGCGCCATTATGGGTGTCGGTGCCGTCAAGCGCCTTTCGGCCATCAACTTTGGCGTCGTCAAGGACATGATGTTCACCTGGTTCTTCACCTTCCCTGCCTGCGGACTCATCAGCTTTGTCATGGCCAAGCTGTTCATGATGTTCCTCTAATCAAACCGAGCGTCCATCCGGACCGCAACACTTCGCCCACCCGTCTTCACCTCGAAAGGACCCACCCATGGCAAAGAAACCCGATTCGTTCTACTTTGACAACTACGTCGCTTGCGCTGACCTCGCCGTTCAGGCAGCCGAGCTGCTCACCAAGATTTTTGAGAACTTCGACCCCACGCAAATCCATGACATGCTCGATAAGATGCATGCGATTGAGCATGCGGCAGACAAGAAGCACCATGAGCTCGAAGACGCCTTGCTCACCGCCTTTATCACCCCGCTTGAGCGCGAGGATCTGGACCTGATGAGCTGCTCGCTCGACACCGTGCTCGATCGTATCGAGGGCGTAGTGCAGCGCGTCTACTTCACCAACATCCAGAGCATCCATCCCGATGCCATCGTGATCGCCCACAAGGTGACCGACGCCTGCCGCGCCATGAAGGACCTGATGGTCGAGCTGCCCAACTACCGCAAGTCCAAAACGCTGCGCGAGCTGGTCATCCAGATCAACACCATCGAGTCCGAGGCCGACGAGCTCTATATCAACGCCATGCGCAACCTGCACGTTAACGGCAAGGATCCGCTCGAGGTCATCGCCTGGCGTGACGTGTACGCCTTCCTGGAGTACTGCGCCGACTGCTGCGAGAATGTGGCCGATGTCGTGGATTCGATTGTCATGAAGAACAGTTAATTGGGGGTACATGTCCCACCGGTCGCGGGCCCGGCCACTAATAACCTTTTTCACTCCGGCTGCAAGCAGAGTCGTTCAAAAGGTTATTAGTGGTCGGGCCCGCTCCCTTATGTACCCCCATTGGGAACTTTGGCTGATAGTTATAGTGCAATGGGGGCTTGGCTGAAGGGACCTTTGGTATCCGTTCGGACACTTTGGCCCTCGATGAGCGTTTGACTGATTGCTGCTTTGGGTACTGTTTGGGTTACTTTGGGTTTGTTTGATTTTTAATTGTTGGAGGGCTTGTATGTCTTATTTGGATCTGGCTCGGGGTCGGTATTCTTGTCGTGAGTTTGAAGATCGGGCTGTAGAGCAAGCTGTTGTGGATGCCATTGTTGAGGCTGGGCGGATTGCTCCTTCTGCTTGTAATAATCATCCAACCCGTGTGATGGTGTTGGATACGCCTGAGCTTCTGGAGAAGGCTGCTGTTTGTCAGCCTCGGTTTGCTCGTGATGGGTCCATCTTTGGCGCTCCGCTCATCTTCCTTATTTGTAGCGTTACCGATGATGCTTGGGTGCGCCCGTATGATCAGATGAATTCCAGCGAAATCGATACGTCCATCGTGTGTGATCAGATGATGATGGAGGCCACCGAGCAGGGTCTGGGAACGTGCTGGGTATGCCATTTTAAGCCTGAGGTGGCACAGGAGCGGTTCAACCTGCCCGAGGGCGTCTACCCCTATCACATGCTCGTCTGTGGCTATCCTGCCGACCACATCGCCGATCCCGAGCATCGCGAGGCCCGCACCATTCCCCTCTCCGACTTCCTCCTCAAGTAGATTTTTGGGACATGCCTTAAAACCTACCCTTGACCGTTCATCCGTTCGCCGAGTTCTGCGCCACTATGTGCAGGGCTCGGTTTTTATGTTACGCACCCCGGCACAGTCATAAAAAAGGACCCGCAAGCTGCGGGTCCTTTCTAGGCACTAAATTGTAGGCCGAATGTTAGTCCAGGTCGTCGGCAGCAAAGTTGTCGATCGGGGCGAAGGGATCGGCCACGGGGACAACCGGGTCAGCGACGGGCAGCGGCTCGGCGGGAACAGTCACTGCAGGAGAAGCGGCAGAACCGACCGGTGTGGAGGCCATGAGGTCGGCCGGGAAGGAGTTCTGGGCATCGTCCATGAAGTGCTGGATGAGCTTAAGATACTCGGCCTTGAACTCCTCACGGGAAGCCTTGAGACGATCGATCTCCTCGAGCTCGGCCTGCTTCTCGGTCAGAGCCTGGCGGATAACCTCGCGGGCCTTGGCGTCAGCCTCATTGCGGATACGCTCAGCGTTCTCGTTGGCATCGTTAACGATGGTCTCAGCGGTCTGCTGGGCAGCGATCAGGGCAGCGGAAATCTGGCGCTCCTGAGCGGAGAAGTCAGGGGCGGGAGCAGCCACGGGGGCGGCAGGAACGGCCTGGGCGGTGGCATCCTGAGCCTGGGCAAGCTGAGCCTGCGCATCGGCAAGCTGCTGCTCGGTAGCAGTCAGACGACCCTTAAGGTCGACGATCTTAGCGAGCATAGCGTCGACCTCGGAGGACAGCGTCTCCAAGAAGACGTCGACCTCAGCAGGATCGTAGCCACGCTTGGCCTCAGAGAAAGTCTGAGCCTGGATGTCTGCAGGGGTAATAGCCATAACAAGTCTCCTTTTTCATCGCCTCGGCGCTACACGCCCGACGTAAGTTACTAAGTCAGTTCTACACGAGTATACCTATAAGAAGCTGCAGAACCAGCCTCTGCACCAACTGCAACGCAATAATCGCAACGACCGGCGAAAAATCGATACCGCCCATCGGCGGGATGAAACGACGGAACAGGTTGAGCCACGGACCGCACACGCTATCAAGCACCGCGGCAATATCCTGAAGCAAACCACCCTGCTTCATGGGAATCCACGTCATAAAGCAGTAGACGACAATGAGCGTGGAATAGAAGTTGAACAGCGTGTTGACCAGCTGGACGACAGTGTAGATGTTGATGGGAATCTCCTCGTCTTGTCTTTACTTAAGGTAGCCGTCGGCACGAAGCTTCTTGAGATCGGAATCTTTGACCTCGCAACCGGCGGGCAGCACCATGAACACGCGGTCGCCCACCTCCTTGACCGTGGCACCCAGACCGCAGGCAAAGCCGTAAGAGAAGTCCAAGACGCGCTTGGCAACTTCGGTGCGTACGCCCACAAAAATCAGTGCGACAGGCTGCTTGGTGCGAACGCGGCGCACCACGGTCTCCACGTCGTCATAGCTCTCGGGGCGCAGGACATAGGCCGGCAGCTGCGGTGTGGCGTTGATGATATTGCTCGCATAGGCCGAGGCATCGCTCGGTGCAGGCGCGGGCGCAGCGGCGGCACGGGCGCGGGTGTTCTCGGCGTAGCTCGACGGCGTGTCATAGGCACCAGGACGATAACCGCTCGCAACACTGTCCTGCGAGCGCGAAGGCGGGTTATACGTCGTGGCATGGCGAGAGTCATCGCCGACCAGCTGTCCGGAGCGTGTATACACGGCAACCGACTCAGCTTCACCACGGCGCGTCTGACCAAGCAGGCCGTTGCTCGGCTCGTCTTGGGTGTAGAAGCCCTCGCCCGAAGCACCGCTGTAGCCGTTGCCCTGATAGCCATCGTCATAGCCATCATCGTAGCCGTAGTCGTCGTCCTGGCCATAACCCTGGTCGTAACCCTGCTGGCCGCCCAGGTGCATCTTATTTTTAATCTCGTCAAGGAAGCCCATGGTTGTGTCCTCTCGCGGTTTAGTGCAGGCGCCCCGATAATCAGTGCGCACTTCAGAGCCTTATTTTACTGCAAACTCCGGGCTAAATACTACCCTGCCCAGGCGAACGAGCGTAGAGCCCTCCTCAAGGGCAGGCTCAAAGTCCTCGCTCATACCGCAGGAAAGCTCAGGCAGGTTCAAATCGGGATGCGCCGCCTCCAGCTCATCCCTCAGCTCACGAAGCCCCGCAAAGGTGCGGCGTGCCACATCCTTATTCCCCCGGGGCGCCATAGTCATAAGCCCCTGTACGCAAATTCCCTCAAGTTCCGCAAGCTCACCCGCGGCGGCGCGAATCTCATCGGGCGAAAAGCCTCCCTTCGACTCCTCACCACTCACATTGACCTCAATGAGCACACGCTGGGGGCCGGCGAGCTCGCCTGCCTCAATCTTGCGGACAGCACGGCTCGAGATCGCCTGCGCCAGATGCAGCGAACCCACCGAGTGAATCAGCTCGGCTGAGCCCAGCACCGCATTGATCTTATTGGTCTGCAGGTTGCCGATCATATCGAAGCGCACCTCGGGCAGCTCCGGATGCTCCGCCAGACCCGTGAGCTTGCGAACCAGCTCCTGCAGGCGATTCTCGGCAAAATGGCGATACCCCGCCTGGATGGCGGCAACGGTCTCATCGACACCAACGGTCTTGGACACGGCAATGAGGCGCGCGGCGTCGTGGGGACGGCCTGCGCGATCGAGCGCCGCATAAAAACGTTCCAGAATCTGCTCGCGGCGAGCGCGCATCAAGTCCAAATAGTTATCCATTGCTAATCGCCTCCGCTGACAGCCAAACAAGTAGTCCCATGCTAACGCAAGAGCGCGGCCCCGCATGTGCAAGGCCGCGCTCACTTAGGTATTTACAATCTTTCGACGAACGGGGTTGCTTACTCCTCGTCGTCCTCGCCATCGTCCTCATCCTCAAGATGATCGAGCAGGTAGCGAAGACCCTCGCTGACCTCGTTAGCGGGCACCTTGGCAACGTAGCGAGCGTCGACGGCGGGCCTCAT
This sequence comes from Collinsella sp. CLA-ER-H7, assembly GCF_040092345.1. Classification (NCBI taxonomy): domain Bacteria; kingdom Bacillati; phylum Actinomycetota; class Coriobacteriia; order Coriobacteriales; family Coriobacteriaceae; genus Collinsella; species Collinsella sp. CLA-ER-H7. Next base: position 123,230 of record NZ_JBBNLT010000001.1, read on the forward strand.
GATAACACCCTCGCCCGAAGGCACGCGCATGCTCTCGAGCTCATCCTCATCAGTGCGGGCGATATCGCCGGCATTCATGCGCTGACCAGCCAACAGGAAGGTCAGACGGCAGGCGGCATCGATGGAAATCGAGGCGATGCGATCGAGGTAGCGCGAAACCATGATGGCGCGGCGCAGGTCGTCATAGTTGCTGTCGTCGTCCATAAAGTCGCCCGCATCCATACGGTTAAAGGTGCGGAAGAACTTCTCGTAGGCGGCGTGCACTGGCTCGTCCTCGACGGCCAAGTTGCAAATGATGGACATGTCATTGGTGACGAGCGCAGAAAGCGAAGAGCCCAGCACCTGGTAGACGGCCTCAGCCTCGGCCTCGACCGTGCCGACAAGCTCCTTGGGCAGCGAGATGTCAGCCTTGATCATATGACGCGTGGCGCGGCAGATCTGACGGACCTTATCGGTCATGCGCTGCAGGTTAAAGTCGACGTAGATGATCGTCTGAAGCAGGCGGAAGTCGGAGGCGACCGGTGACTGCGTGGCGATCAGGTTGTAGCAGACGGCCTCCAGGTTGGCGCAGCGCGCGTCAATCGAAAGCGTGCGCTTCTTGGTCTTGGTGGCGAGCTTGCGGTCGTCGGTCACATAGGCCTTCACGGCATCGTGGAGGGCCAGATCGACGGCCTCATAGATGCTCAGCATCTCGTGACGGGCCTCGACGAGCTGACGGGAAAACAGTTTGCGCATGGTTCACTCCAATCAGTTGGGTGCGGTCATGCCGCCCGCACAGTAAATACACACCGGACCAGGTCCGATCAGCTTGGGACTAGTCGCACCGATCAGCCAAAGCGGCCGGTGATATAGTCTTCCGTCCGCGAGTCCACCGGACTGGTGAAGATCGCGTCGGTTTGACCATACTCGATGAGCGTGGCGGGCTCGCCGGCAACTTCCTGCAAGAAGAATGCGGTGTAGTCGCTAATACGAGCTGCCTGCTGCATTGAATGCGTGACGATGATGATCGTCATCTCGGGCGCCAGCTCGGCCATCAGATCCTCGACCTTAGAGACAGACGTGGGGTCGATGGCGGAGCAGGGCTCGTCCATCAGAAGGACATCGGGTTGCACCGCAAGCACGCGCGCGATGCACAGACGCTGCTGCTGACCGCCCGAGAGCGCCAAACCATCCTTGTTGAGCTGATTGGATACCTCTTTCCAGAGGTTGGCGCGCTTGAGCGATTCTTCCACGATGTCATCGAGGTCACTTTTGCTAGTCACGCCCTGCAGACGAGGGCCAAAGGCGACATTCTCGTAGATGGATTTAGGAAACGGGTTTGGCTGCTGAAAGATCATGCCCACGCGACGACGGAGATCGACCGGGTCGACACCCTCGGCATAGATATCGTTGCCGTCGAGCGTCATGGTGCCCTCGACGCGCGTGCCCTCGATCAGGTCATTCATGCGGTTGATGCAGCGCAAAAACGTCGACTTACCGCAGCCCGAAGGGCCAATGAAGGAGGTGATGGCGTTTTTGGCGATGTTGAGGTCAAGCCCCGTCAGCGCATGAAAGTCACCGTACCAAAAGTTGAAATCCTTGGCCGTAATGGCCGCTTGCTCCAGCGTGGGAGCGGACTGATAAACGGACATGGGACTCCTTAACTAGCGACGCCTGCGCGACAGGAAGCGCGCAAACAGGTTGAAGGCCAGAATGATCACCATCAGCAAGAGCGCGGTGCCGTAGGCTGCGTTCATGTTGATGCCGTCGTTGGCAAGCAGGTACAGGTGAACCGTCATGGGGCGGCCGGAATCGAGCGGCGAAATAGGTAGATTGATGGCCTGGCCCATGGTGTAGAGCACCACCGCGGTCTCGCCGATGGCACGGCCGATGGCAAGGACGATACCGGTGGCGATGCGACCAAAGGCAGAAGGAAGCACGATCTTGGAGACAACCTGCCACTTGGTAGCGCCCAGGCCGTACGCGCCCCAACGGATATAGCGCGGAACGGCGCGAATGGCCTCTTCGGTGGTGCGCATGACGATGGGAAGCATCAAGAGCGCGAGTGCCAGAGCGGCCGAGACCATCGAAAGGCCCAGGCCCATGGCCTCGACAAACAAGGCGTAGCCAAACAGACCCATAACGATGGAGGGCACCGAGGCCAAAGCGTCGGCAGCGTAGCGAATGAGCTCGACGACCTTGCCCTGCTTGGCGTACTCGGCCAGATAGACGGCTGCCAGCACAGCGATCGGCGTGCAGATAAGCATGGCGAGCGCCGTCACATAGACGGTCGAGACGATCGTGGGCCAAATTCCGCCCTCGGCGTTGACGCCCTGGGGCCAACCGAAGATAAAGTCGAGCGAGATATGTGGCAGGCCGTTAATGACCACGTAGGCGATGATAGCGACCAGCACCAGCGTGGTGATGTAGGCAGCGGCACGAAACACGCCAAGCATGATCTTGTTGGACAGGTCTTTGTTGATGCGGCCCTTCTTGCCGTGGGAAAGGGCACGCTTAATGCGCTCGCGCGACGAGGTCGTATCGACCGTCGTGTCAACGAAATCGGACATAGCCTACCCCCTCTTCTTCTTGGAAATCAGACGGACAATGCCCACCAGCGCGGCGGAGATGATAAACAGGACCACGCCCATGCCAAAGAGCGCCGAGCGGTGCAAGCCCGAGGAGTAGCTCATGTCGAGCGCAATCTGGCTCGTGAGCGTCGAGATGGGGCTCGCGATGCTATCGGGAATGACCGGAGCATTGCCCACGACCATGAGCACGGCCATAGTCTCGCCGATGGCGCGCCCCATGCCCAAAACGATGGCGTCCACAATACCCAGCTTCGCGGCAGGTAGCACGACCTTATAGATGGTCTGCCACTTGGTGGCGCCCATGGCATACGATGCCTCGCGAATGCCCATGGGAATGGAATTGAGAGCATCGATGGTGAGCGTGGTGATGGTAGGGACGATCATGATGGCGAGCACAAACCACGCCGTCAGCGCACCAAAACCAAGGCCGCCGGTCAGTTGTGCGATAAACGGGCGGATGATGATCATGCCAAAGAAGCCGTAGATGATGGAGGGTATGCCCGCCAGCAGGTCAACGGCGGGGCTGATGAGCTTGCGCACGCGCTTGCTGGCAATCTCGACCAGGTAAACGGCCGTACCCACGCCCAGCGGCACGCCCATGGCGAGCGCACCGACGGTCACCAGACCCGAGCCGGCAAGCAGCGACAAGATGCCGTAGTGGCCCTCGGAAGGCGCCCACGTAAAGCTAAAGAAGTCCGCCAGACCGATGTCAGTAAAGACGGGCAGCGCCGAGTACGTGGTAAAGACAAAAATCAGGATGACGGTAACGACCGCCAAGAACGCGCAGGCAAAGAAGATCCACTGCAGCGCCTTCTCCTTGATATAGGTACTGCGCGATACGAGCGCCAGCTCGCGCTTCTTGGGCGTCTGAACATTCTGCTCAGTCTGGGAGTTTTCCTGTGCTTCCATGCTACTCACTCCCCTTCTCGTCGTTGGTGACGGGAATAAAGCCCGCCTCGCGAATCTGCTTGTCCATCTTTTCGGACGTCACATAGTCGATATAATCCTGCGCCTGCTGCGAAGGCGCACCCTTCACAAAGAAGTAAAGGTCGCGTGAGATGGGATAGCCGCCGCTCGCGACCGTCTTCTCGGACGCCTCAACATGATTGACCGAGACGGCCTTGACCGAGGTCTTGGCGTTGAGGCTATCGACGAAGCCCAGCGAAATGTAGCCAATGGCACCGCGCGAACGAGATACCACGTCGCGCACCTGGCCCGTGCCCGAAAGAACGGCCGAGCGGCGATCGAACGGGGTGCCGTCCATCACGATGGTGCGGAAGGCCTCACGCGTGCCGGACGCCTCATCTCGATTGATGACCTGGATCCTCAGGTCCTCGCCACCGACTTCTTTCCAGTTGGTGATCTTGCCGGCGTAAATATCGCGGAGCTGCTCGGTCGAGAGGTTATCGACCGGGTTATCGTCGTTCACGATGACCGCGATACCGTCGTGGGCAATGACGATGGGAGTCAGGCCCAGATCCTGTTCGTCGGCATTGAGTCCACGGGAGGAGCTGGCGATATCGGCTGTGCCGGCGCTGACGGCCTCGATGCCAGCGGAAGAACCCAAACCGGAAACGAGCACGTCGATGCCGGTCTCCTCCTTAAAGCCCTCGGCCGCAATCTCGGCGATAGGAAGGCAGGTCGTGGAGCCGGCGACGGTAATGGAAGAGGTAGAAGATCCCGAAGAACAGGCGCACAGCGTAAGCGTAAGCACAGCGGCGCTCAGGACCGATACGATCTTTCTCATAGCATCACGCCGATCGCAGCATGGCGCCCACAGGTGCCGTCCTCGTTACGGTAGGAATAAAAGCGGTCGTTCTGACGCACAGTCGAAAGCTGGGTATCCACGATATTATCCGCGTCGACACCGACATCTACCAGCGCCTCGCGAATGGCAGCGGAAAGATCGAGCATGTGAGAGGCACTCGCATCGATGCAAGAGAACTCGGCGGCAAAGCGATCCATGAGTTCCTGGGATACCTCATATTCGTCACCCAAGATATGGGGGCCGATATAGGCGGAAACGTTGCTCGCATCGCAGCCGGCAGCATCGCAAAGCGCCTGGCACGCCTTGGCAGAAATACGTGCAATCGTGCCCTTCCAACCGGAGTGCACCACGGCAAATCCGCCAGGGGCCACCAGCACCACGGGAACGCAGTCGGCAAAGCAGAGCAGCACGGGCACGTTATGCGCCGTGCAGACGATGGCATCACAGCCCTCGGCAATCTGCTCGCGAACGTCCTCAAGGTCATCGGCGCCGTTCGAGGTCACCGCAACGATATGATCACCATGGACCTGATTGGGAACGAGCAGGTTGTGTTCGCACTCGGCGGCACCCATAGCCTCGAGCGCACGACGACGATTTTCTTGAACAGCAAAGGGGTCATCGCCAACATGCGAGCCCAAGTTGAGTGAGGAGTACGCATCTTCGGAAACGCCACCGGCGCGCTCGGTGAAGGCAAAGCGAACATCGGATGTCGCGCCCTCCACCAACGTAACTCCATCATGGTCGACACGCGAAACTTTGTCCGCACGTGCTGCCATACTAAAGCCTCCTAATAACACAAGTACCGCGGCATCGCCGCTACAGCCCGCGTTTATACGGCTGTCATACTTCTCTAAAAGGATACCTGCTGCGCTGGAGGCAATCGTAAAGGGAACGTAAAGAGATTGGAGGTTCTAGTTTACAAAGTCGAAATAAAAAGGGCGCGTCCATACGGACACGCCCCTGTGCACAACAATGCAAAGAACGACTTAGAAGCTACCGCGCTTCAGGAAGTCGGGAAGCTCGAACTGATCGTTGCCGAAGTTAGGAAGCTCGGTGCCACCGACGTTGCGGGTCGGAGCGGCCTGAGCCGGGCTCGTGGCAGGAGCGGTGCGCTGCGGCTCAGCGGAGGCAGCGGCCTTGCTCTGAGACTGCTGAGCAGCAAAGAGCTCGTCCTGACGGTTGACGTTGGAGTCGGAGAAGCCCGTAGCGATGACGGTGATACGCACCTGATCGCCCAGGGACTCGTCGACAACGGTACCGAAGATGATGTTGGCCTCGGGGTCGACGGCGTTGGCGACAACGTCGGCGGCGTCGCTAATCTCCTGGATGCCCAGGTCCTTGGAACCGGCGATGGAGAGCAGCACGCGCGTGGCGCCATCGATGGAGCTCTCGAGCAGCGGGCTGGAGATGGCCTGCTGGGCAGCGTCGACGGCACGGGTATCCCCAGAAGAGGTACCGATACCCATCATGGCGGTACCGGCCTGCTTCATGATGGTCTTAACATCGGCGAAGTCCAAGTTGATGATACCGGGGACGGTGATGAGGTCGGTGATGCCCTGGGTGCCCTGGGAAAGGACGCCATCGGCAATCGCGAAGGCCTCGAGCATGGTGGTCTTCTTCTCGGCGATGTCGAGCAGCTTATCGTTGGGGATGACGATCATGGTATCGACGCAATCGGAGAGGGTCTTGATGCCCTCCTCGGCGCTCTTCTTGCGCTTGCGGCCCTCGAAGGTGAAGGGCTTGGTCACGACGGCGACGGTCAGTGCGCCGACCTCGTTCATCGCGATATCGGCAACGATAGGAGCAGCGCCGGTACCGGTGCCACCGCCCTCGCCGCAGGTGATGAACACCATATCGGCGCCAGCGAGCGCCTCGGCAATGTCGTCGCGGGACTCATCGGCAGCCTTGCGGCCAACCTCGGGGTTGGCGCCGGCGCCCAGGCCGCGGGTAAGGTCGGTGCCGATGTGCACCTTGATATCGGCATCAGAGATCGCGAGTGCCTGAGCATCGGTGTTGATGGCAACAAACTCGACGCCGCGGATGCCCTCTTCGATCATTCGATTGACCGCGTTGGTACCGCCGCCGCCGACGCCGACCACCTTAATGACGGCAAGGTAGTTGTTGATCTCTGTCTCGTGCATGTCGGTCCTCCGAACAAAGGTTATAGCCATAGCATGGGTCGACCCCTGCGCACATTAACCTTCAGGTTGAAAGTAAATGCAAAGGTAAACCGTATTATGGTTGCACATTATGAACGTATCAGTCAAATAATTGACCGTGAAAACCAAACAAACCAGATAAACGGCGTGGTATGGCCCCTCAACAAAGCATCAACCAGCGCTACGAGGTCGGAGCATTCCTAAATGTGTAGTTACCCGGAGAGCGCACATTGATATACGTTACGCCCTCTACCTGCGAAAGCAACTTGGTGACTACGCGTTCCTTCTTGACGATATCGTCCGAATCGCCCAGCGACACTTCAATGCCGTTATTGAGGTTTGCCGAGATGGCTTCGACCGAAGGCGTGGAAATATCCTTGACTTGTCCCAAGAACTCGCTCGAAAAACCACGCACATAATCCAACCCAGCCTTAACGGCCTTGGAGCTCACTGCCTGGCCGGAAACCGGAGCGACATCCGCCGAGACATCAGTCAACAACACCGCGCCATAGTGCTTAGCGAGCGCAAGTGCGGCATCAATGCCGGTCAGGGTATTTGAGCCCTGCCCTGTCGTGATGACGTTGCCCTGGTCGTCAACTTCGACCGACGTCGACAGCGGGGCGATCCAGGTGTCATCATCCCCGATGGCCCAGGCAAGGTCATCGGAGCTGATATAGGCAATTGCGATGACCTTGCGCTCCATCGGCGTAATGATGAGCGTATGCGGGAACTGACGCTGGACATCCACGCCCGAGACCCACGGGTTCTGCTTGAGATCCTCGGTAATCTGGTCGGGATCGACGTTAAAAAGCGACGTTCCCTCGGGCAAATCGATCAGCTGGATAGCATCGTGCTTCGTCACATGCTCGCTGCCTTGAATCTGAATATCAGTGGCGGTAAACAATCCAGAGTTGATCACCACGACGGCAACGACGACGAGCACGGCCAAGGCGGCCAGAACTCCGCCCACGATTTTGCCTTTGCCTGCAACGACAGAAGCGGCGTCTGATGTTTTATTTGCCATCGCCCCAAGTGAAGACAACGGGTTTACGCCTTTTTTACTCAAAGGCTTCTTGGCGGTAGGCGGCACCGATGTCAGCGAGCGCGGTTTCGATGCGCCCAGTGTGCGACCTGGACGCGCCGCTTTAGTTCCCGTCGAGGGCTTAGGAGTTGCCATGGGGCGGGCAGGCTTGGCGCCCATAACAGGCTTTGACGTCACCGAGGGACGCGAGGACTTTTTTGCAGCCGGACGATTACCGAGCTGCGAGCCGACGACCGGACGACTGGTCTGTCGAGCATGCCCGACAGGCTTAGAGTGCGCGACGGTATTGCGTTGAGGTTTGGCAGGCGCGCCGGAACGCCCTCCGGCGCGGCGGAAGGTGGGTTTCGATGCTCTAGAAGCCGAGGAATTTAACTTCCGGTCTGAGCTCGATGCCATACGCCTCCCTCACCTTTCCGTGCACATGTCTGATAACCGCGGCAACGTCATCGGCCGAGGCAGTTCCGTTATTAACGATAAAATTAGCGTGAACGGGCGAAACTTCCGCGCCGCCAATCGAAAAACCCTTTAATCCACAATCCTCGATAAGCTTGCCCACACTCGCATCGGGCGGGTTACGAAAGACCGACCCGCAGGATGCGCGACCCATGGGCTGCGTACGCTTGCGCCTCGTCAGGTACCGTTCCATGCGCTCGCGAATGTCGGCCTTGGGCGCCGGTTTAAGCTTGAGCACGCACTCGAGGATGATCTCATTGCGGGGAAGGCTACATTCGCGGTAGCCCCAAGTGATCTCGGACCCCGCATAATGCTTGATACCGGATGCCGGGTCAAACGTTACGACATCCTCAACCAGCGAGCCAATCCACTCGGTCCGTGTGCCGGCATTCATAGATATCGCACCGCCAACCGAGCCAGGGATGCCAACGGCAAACTCAAGGCCCGAGAGGCTACGCGACAGGGCATCGTTGACCAGGCGCGCAAACATCACGCCCGCACCGACCGTCAGCGTACAACCGTCATCGGCAACAACCGTGCGCTGAAACTCACGTCCGAGCGAAATGACGGCGCCGCGATAACCGCCATCGGCAACCAGCAGATTGGAGCCCTTGCCGATGATGACCCACGGCACCTGCTCGCGATCGAGCACCGCCACGGTGCGGCGGAGGGCATGATAGCTATGGCACGTCACAAAGAGGTCGGCCTTGCCGCCGATACGATAGCTCGTATGACGCGCAAGGCGCTCGTCCTCAATCACATCCGTGTCGATCATGCCCGAGAGCGCCATGACGGCGTTAAACAGACCCATTAGACTTAAGCGTCTTTCTTGGCAGTCAGATACTCAATGAACTCGGGACCGACGGTCGTAACGTCACCGGCACCCATAGTGAGCAGCAGGTCGCCCTCGCCCACCATCTGCTCGAGCTCCTGATTAAGCTCAAGACGGCTGGAACAGTACACGACCTCCTTGCCAGGATGCTTGGCGCGCACGGTATCGGCGAGCATCTTAGAGGTAACACCCGGAATGGGCATCTCGCCAGCCGAGAACACATCAATCAGCAGCAGTTTATCGGCATTGGCAAATGCATCGGCAAAGTCGTCGCACAGGGCCTGCAGGCGCGAATAGCGGTGCGGCTGGAACACGACGTCGACGTGCTTGTAGCCCAGCGACGAAGCAGCAGCAAGCGTCGCCTTGATCTCGGTGGGGTGATGGCCGTAATCATCGACCACGGTGATGCCATCGATATCGCCCACGTGGGTAAAGCGACGGCGGACGCCCTCAAAGCTCGAGAGCGCCTTGGCGGCGGCGTCGATGTCAAGGCCCAGGACATGGGCGACGGTGAGCACCGCCGTGGCGTTGAGCATGTTGTGGCGACCGGGATTGCTCTTGATCTCCACAGCGTGTTCAGTGCCGTCCTCAAAGCGAACGATAAAGTCGCTCTGGATGCCCTTGACATCCGGGTGCATGCAGACGATGTCGTTGCTCTCGGCAAAGCCGTAGGAAAGCACGTGACGACCCGTCGACTTGGCGAGCTCGACCAGATGCGGGTCCTCACCGCAGACGATGACGGTGCCGTCCTCGCCCACCAGGCTCATGAATTTGGCGAAAGTCGCCTCGATCTCCTCGATACCCGAGTAGTGATCGAGGTGGTCGGCTTCGACGTTGGTCACAATGACTACGTTGGGGTTCAGGAACAGGAAGGAGCTATCGGACTCGTCGGCTTCGGCGACAAAGTAGTCGCCCGAGCCGTTCTTGCCGTTCGTGTCATAGCCCTCGACGATGCCACCGATCAGGAAGCTCGGATCCAGACCCATGCGGTCGAGCATGGTGGCGCACATCGAAGACGTGGTGGTCTTGCCATGCGTGCCGGCAACAGCGACGGTGGTGTAGCCGTGGCCCAAAGCAGAGAGCATCTTGGCACGGGGCCACACGGGAATACCAAGCTCGCGAGCGCGCACGAGTTCAGGGTTGGACTCCGGAATAGCGGTGGAGACAACAACCACGTCGGGCTTGACCTCGTCGATCGTGGCGGCCTCATGGCCCACATGCACCTTCACACCAGCGCGGGTAAGCTGGCGGATATAACGTGACGTCTTAAGGTCGGAGCCGGTAACGGCATAACCGCGCTCGTGAAGAACGAGGGCGACGCCGCTCATGCCGGCGCCGCCGATACCGATAAAGTGGGCGCTCTTAAACTCGGGCGCGGAGGTTGCAGTCTGGGAATCAGCCATGTGCTCGTGTACTCCTTGCGTAAACACTGCCTGTAACCCGTTAACTGTACCGCACCTACCGCATCAGCGCGAGGGCGACCGACGATATCCCGTCTAACTAACGCAAACCCTCTACCGCATCCGCCAGAAGAGCGGCGGCCCTATCCTGAGCCAGACCACGCGCCGCCTGACGCATGGCGTCGCGCGCCGCCGCGTCATCGACCAGGTGCAGCAGCTCATCGGCAAAGGCAGAACCGTCGATATCGGCATCGGCGCAGAGCACGCCGGCCCCGGCGTCGACCAGATAACGAGCATTGGTGGTTTGGTGGTCGGCTGTCGCATGCGGATACGGCACGAGCACCGAAGGCACGGCGAGCGCAGCGATCTCGGCCACGCTCGATGCGCCCGAACGCGAGAGCACCAAATCGGCAGCAGCCAGCATATCGCCCATGTTGTCGATGTAAGGCTGGACGCGGTAACGCTTCGCCTCCTCGGGCGTCAGCGCCAAAGCGCGCTCGGTCTCCTCAAAGCCGTCGGCACCCGTCGAATGCAACACATAGAGATTTTTGCGCGAAAGCAGCTCGTTTTTGAGCGAAGCCACGCGCTCGTTGAGGTGCTGGGCGCCAAGTGAACCGCCAAAGACGAGCAGCAGCGTAGCGTCCTCGGGAACGCCAAGTGCCTTGCGGCCGCGAGCGCGATCTCCCTCGATCACCGAGCGACGTACGGGATTGCCGGTCATGAGCACGTGGTCAGGGTCACCTTCGTGCTCAAAGACCGAGCGCGCTGCCGGCACCGAGATGCACACGCGGGCGGCGTGGGAGTTCATCATCTTGTTGGCCAGGCCCGGAACAGAGTTCTGCTCATGCAGCAGATACGGAACGCCCGCGCCCTTACACCACCCCAGCAGCGGAACCTCGACATAGGCACCAAAACCAATGGCGGCATCGGGCTTGCCAACCTTTGAGAAATGACTGGCGAGCGCACGTTTGGCCTTGTTGACACGCCACAGCGAGGTCAGCGCCGTCCAAGGACGGGAGCGGTCGAAGCCCGTGACCGTAATGGGCACAAAATCAAACCCAGCCTCGGGGACCAGACGACCCTCGAGCTTGCGCGACTGGCCCACGAACACAACGTGGTGACCACGGTCACGCAGCTCTTCGGCCAAGGCGAGCGCGGGGTTGATGTGTCCTGCCGTGCCGCCGGCTGCAATAGCAACGGTCATTTTATCGGTCATGGTAGTCCCTTCGTACACGCGGTCCCTGGTCGTCGGTGCGCAGACGCGCCGACGGGTCCGAGTTCAAATCGATTCGATTATATCCGCCGCCCGCGTTGCGAGGGCTGGGGCGCTGCGGACGGCCTTGCGGAGCCGTTCGCGAGCGTGGACGAGCTGCCGGCTCGGATGCAGAACCATCCAGAACGGTAAAGCCGCTACGCGAAGGTCGTTCACCGCGCACATGGGCTACGCCGGCGGTGCTCTCATCCATAACGGCAAAGCTCTCACGGCGGCGGTCATACTCATCGCGGCGGGCGCTCTCGTACGAAACGCGCAGGATCAACCCGGCAAGCATAAGCGACACAATAATCGACGAACCGCCGTAGCTAATAAACGGCAACGGTTTGCCCGTCATGGGAAATACGTTGAGGATGCCCAGCGCGTTAATCAAAAACTGCACCGCGAGAATGACTGCGGAGCCAGACGCCATGAGCGCGCCCCGACGATCGGTCGCCTGCTCGGCAATGCGAAACGCCGAGTAGATCAGCATCGCAAACACCAAGAAGAACAGTACGGTTCCGACAAAACCGACTTCCTCGCCAATGATGGCCAAGATGTAGTCGTTGTGTGCCTCGGGCAGATACGAGTACTTCATGGTTGAGTTGCCGATGCCACGGCCGAACAGACCGCCCGAGGCAAAGGCCATGATGGCAAGCGTGGCCTGATAGCCGTCACCATACTCGTCGGCCCAAGGGTTCAAGGCAACCTGAATACGCACCATACGGTACGGCTCTGCGACAAGCGCAATCACGATCACGAGAATGCCGAAGATTAGCACGCCGATGATAAATCTGGGGTCGAGACCCGCAAACAACGCCATGCACATGAGGGTCAACAGGATGATCAGGACAGTACCGAAATCGGGCTGGATAAAGATCAGAAAGAGCGAAATGCCAAGGTAGATGCCCATCTTGCGAAGGAATTCGTTGATGTTGCCACCGGGCGAAAAGAAGCGATCAAGCATGATGGCCGAATACGCAATGGCAAATGGCTTTAAAAACTCGGAAGGCTGGAACTGAATACCGGCGATGTTGAGCCAGCGCGTGGCGCCGCGGCTGCCGCTGCCCACCAAGAACACCAGAAGCAGTAGCCCTATCATGCCGATAAGAAAGATCCTGAGCACATCCTCCCCAAACCAGCTGTCCGGCAAAACGCGCACGATGGCAATCAGCGCCAGAACACCGACCACGGCAAACGCGGCCTGTCGACCCAGAAAAAACGTCGCCGAGCCATTCTCGTGCAGCGCCTCGACCGAAGACGCCGAGTACACCATCAGCAGGCCAAAGCATACCAAGGTAAACAAGCAGGCCATGAATATCAAACGGGGGCGCATGATACGGGCGGGAACGCCGGCAATATAGCGTTCGCTAAACGACTGCCCGCCGCGGCCGGAACGCGGTGTGGTGCGACGTAAGGAAGCACGGTCCGAGTCGGGCCTCCTCATACCTTGTCGGGGGCTCTCCTCTCTCACCGCAACCCCTATTCCATTTGTGATTTCGCCGCAGCGGCAAGCTGAGCCACGTAGTCCTTAAACACGCGGCCGCGCTCCTCATAGCCCGAGAACTCATCGAACGAAGAGCAGGCAGGTGAAAGTAAGATCACGTCGCCACGGCTCGACAACGAACGGGCAACGTCCACGGCGTCGCGTAGGTCATCCGCCTGGGCGATATCCACATCGCCATCGACATCGGCCTCGTCCATAGCGGCGGTGAAGCGCTCGCGCGCATCGCCAAAGCAGACGACCGAGCGCACGTTGTCCATAACGACGCGCGCGAAGTCCGTGAGCGGCGTGCCCTTATCGTGGCCGCCGAGCAGCAAGATCACGTCGTCATCGGGAAATGCCGTCAGTGCCTTCTCGACCGCATCGGTGTTGGTCGCCTTGGAATCGTTGACGTAACGCACGCCGTCAATCTCGCCACACGGCTCCACGCGGTGCTCGAGCGGCTGGAACGAGGCAAGACCGCGGCAGACACCATCGACATCGGCACCGACAGCCAAGGCAGCCGTGGCAGCGCACAGGGCATTGATAACATTGTGATGGCCCGAGATCTTGAGCTCGGATGTAGCGATGAGCGGGGTCTCGACACCCTTCAGACGCACGATCATCTTGCCGTCGCGCACAAAGGCGGCATCCTCGCCCTCAGGCTCGTCAAAGGCAACCTTGCAGATGCGACGACCCGGCGTATAGATGTACTCATCGAACTCGTGAATGCCGGCGTCTTCGACGTCGACAACCACCAGATCGTCATCGACCATATTGTCAAACAGTTTGATCTTGGCAAGTGCATAGTTCTTATGGCTCTTATGCCAGCCCAAGTGGTCGGGAGTGATGTTGAGCAGCACCGCCACGCGGGGGTGGAGCTCGGTTGTCGTAGCAATCTGATAGCTCGAGAGCTCAGCCACAAACCACTCGTTGTGGGCTCGGCCGTCAATCTCGTTGACCGGCGGCTCGCCGATGTTGCCGACAGCAACGCTGGCCTCGCCGGCAGCCTTAAGCAGATAATCAGTCAGCGACGTGGTGGTCGTCTTGCCGTTGGTGCCCGTGATGGCAATCCAGTTATCGGGCGACAGGCGATAGGCAAACTCGGGCTCACCCATAATCTGGGCGGCACGCTCGCGCCCGGCCTTAAAGAAGCCCGAGAACTCCGAGATGCCCGGGCACGTCACGCATACGTCATAGGCGCCCTCGACCTGTTCGGTCCCATAGACAAACGACGCACCAGCAGCCTCGAGCGCACGCGTGGCGTCATTGGGCTCAGAGGTGCCACCGCCATACACGGTAACGGCACTTACGCGCTCGGGATGTGCCAGCGCCCAGCGGGCGACATCGAGACCGGATTTGCCCTGACCCAAAACGAGCAGGCTAAAGACATCAGCAAGAGGCATGAAAGACCACTATCCCAACTGGAAGAACAGGGCAAGGCCAACGGCACCAAAGGCAGCAGCGATAATCCAAAAACGGATGACGACCTTGGTCTCCGCCCAGCCCTTCTTTTCGAAATGATGATGGATGGGCGCCATAAGGAAGACGCGCTTGTGCGTAAAGTGGAAGTAGACAACCTGAATCATGACCGACAGGGTCTCAACGATAAACAGGCCGCCGATGATGAGGGAGACGACCTCGGTGTTGGTCATGATGGACGTGCAGGCAAACGCGGCGCCCAGGGCAAGCGAGCCGGTATCGCCCATAAAGATGCTCGCCGGATAGCAGTTGAACCACAGAAAGCCCAAGCAGGCACCGGCACACGCGGTGCAGAAGATGGACAGGTTCACGTCTCCGTGCAAAAACGCCATGGCAGCCATGGCGAGCATGGCAATCATGGAGGTGCCGCCAGCAAGACCGTCAAGGCCATCGGTCAGGTTCACGGCATTAGAAAGACCGGCGATCATCAGCCAGCAAAAGACAATGTAGAGCCACGGGAACGAAAGGCCGCAGATGGTGGTCGAAAGCACGCCAAGGTCAATCGTCAGGCCGCCGGGAAAACGAATCTCGGGGGCGACGCCGCACCAGTTGACGGCAAGTACCGTAAAGGTGACACAGATAATGGTTAGGCCGATCATCTTGGCATGAGGCGTCAGACCGAGCGAGCGCCCATGCGTAACGGAGGTCAGGTCGTCGATCAGGCCCAGCACGCCGGTCGCCAGCGTGGCGAGCAGCACGAGCACGAGCTCGGTGGTGAGCTTGCCCATCAGCAGGCAGGTCAGCGAAATCGCGACGAGAATGACAACGCCACCCATGGTGGGCGTTCCCTGCTTAACCAAATGACGCTTGGGGCCGTCGGCACGAACCTGCTGGCCGATACCCTCGACCTTGAGCAGCTTGATCCACCACGGCATGAGCAGCAGCGCAATGGCAGCGGCGATGCCAAGCCCCAAAAAAGCCTGATACGTTGGATACGAGGGATTGCCGAACATGGGCTAGCACACACCTTCCACAAAGCGGTCGAGCTCAACAAAGCGGGAACCCTTGACCAGTACAACATCATGTTTTTCAAGCGCGCCGCCCATGCGGTCGAGCACCTGCTGATAATCGGAGAACACCTGGATGCGGTCCTCGTCCATACCCATCATGCGCGCGGCATCGGCCATAAGCTGGGCCAGCTCACCGCCCACGCACGCCAGCATGTCGAGCTTCTTGGCGGCGGCATAGGCGCCCACGAGCTCATGCATGCGAGGAGCCTCATCGCCCATCTCGCCCATCTCGCCCAGGATCGCCATGCGAGACCCCGTGCACGAAAGCGAGCACAGTAGATCGAGACCAGCAGCCATGGATTCGGCGCTGGCGTTATAGGAATCGTCAATGACGCGGGCACCGCTCTTGGCGCGCTTGATCTCCTGGCGGTGACCGGTGATCGTGAGGCCTCTAAAGGCAGCATCGATCTGCTCGGGCGTCACGCCCAGGCGATAGGCAACTGCGGCGGCCTTAACGGCATTTGGGACGGACTGCACGCCGGGGATGGCAAGCATGGTATCGGTCGTCTCACCCTGGCCAAAATCGAGCGTAAAGACCGGACGGCCCTCGTCATCAACACGAATGTCGCGGGCACGGACCTCATCATCGTCCGAGACGCCGGCCAGCATCACATCGATACCAGCAGGCTGGGCGAACGTATCGCGAATGAACGGCGTAAAGTCGTCCTCACCGCCCAAAACCAGCAGCGGCAAGAAGTCGCCGGCGGCGCGCATACCCTGGACAATCTCGGCCTTAGCGCGGGCGATGTTCTCGCGGCTGCCCAAAATGCCGATGTGAGAGGTGCCGATCTTGCTCACGATGGCAAAGTTGGGATTGGCGGACTGGGAAAGGCGCTCGATCTCGTGGAAATGGTTCATGCCCATCTCGAGCACCAGGACCTCGGTATCGGCCGGGGCGGAAAGCACCGTGAGCGGCATGCCGATCAGGTTATTGAAATTGCCCTTGGTGGCCCAGACACGATAGCGCTTGGCGAGCACGGCGGCGAGCACGTCCTTGGTCGTCGTCTTGCCGATGGAACCGGTAATGCCAACGACCAGGCAGCCAAGCTCCAGGCGATACGCGTGCGCCAAACGCAGCAGAAACTCCTCGGGATCATCGGTCAGCAGGATGGCGCATCCTTTGTCCTGCGCCAGCGAGACCAGCTCGGCCTCGGGCTCACGCGTCATCACGACGGCGCCGGCACCCGACTGGACGGCACGGGAAGCAAAATCATTGCCGTCGACGTTTTCACCGGGAAAGGCGACGAAAATCGTCCCTTCCTCGACCTGGCGCGAGTCGATAACGCACCCGCGGCATACCCGATCGGCTTCTCCCGTCACGGTTCGGGCCCCTGTTGCGGCCGCGAGGTTGTTGACGGCGATCTCTATCATTGCAGCTCCCCTGTAAACCTAATAATGCTATCGGCGTATTGTATCCCAGCGCCGCACATGCGTGGTGCAGGGCATGTGAACACCCTCATATGGGACAACAAACCACGCCCCAAAGATTGTAACCCCCTACTTCGTGTGCGGGATACCCAGCACGTCGAGCGCGTTGGCCATAATGGACTGGAACGGCACCGCAGCGGCATCTGAGCCGCTCGGCGTTCCGTCGAGCGTGATATAGCACAGCACCTTGGGCGATTGTGCCGGTGCAAAGCCCATAAAGGACGACATGTAGTTCTCCTTGAGGTAGCCGCCGTTCTCGTCGGCACGTTCGGCCGTACCGGTCTTACCCGCCACGTCATAGCCGTCAACCGCGCCGCCAACGCCCGTTCCCTCGGACACGACCGTCTGCATGCACGATGTCACCTGGGATGCGGCGTCCTCCGAAATCGCGCGCTCGCCTTCGCCCCAGTCCTTCTCGTCGCCTTTGCTGGACTTATAGAAGTGCGGTGTCATCATCACGCCGCCGTTGGCGATGCCGCCCACGGCACGTGCGATCTCAATCGGCGAGACGGACAGTGCCTGTCCAAAGCTCATCGAGCCCAGCGTGGCGCCGTCATACTGGTCACGCTCCTTGACGATACCCAGGCTCTCTCCCGGAAAATCGACACCCGAGCTGTGACCGATGCCCCACTTGTCCACATAGGCGGCAAAGTCGTCGGCACCGATCTTGCGCCCCACTAGGACAAAGCCCACGTTGGACGAACGGCGCATCATCTCGCGCACATCCATGGTCATGGCATAGTCGCGCTTGTCGGCATCGGTGACGGTATCGTCGCCCACCTTGATGCTCGCCGGCACCTCAAACGACGTACTCGATCGCACGACGCCCAAGTCGAAGCCGGCGCCCGCCACGAGCGTCTTAAAGACCGAGCCGGGCTCGTAGGCGTCGGTGACCAGGCGCAGATTCATATCCTCGGTCTTGGCATTCTCCAGATCGGTCTGGTCGTAGGTCGGGTACGAGCAGGCTGCCAAAATCTCGCCTGTCGTAGGATCGGTGACCAGCGCCGAGCCGTTCTTGGCCTTAGTCTTCTCAACTGCCTCTGCCAGGGCATCCTCGGCCGCACGCTGGATATTGACGTCGAGCGTCGTCACGATATCAACGCCGTCGACCGCAGCCACCTTTTTATAGGCACCGCCCGCGATATAGCTGCCGTCCCTCGCGCGCTCGCGTACGAGAGAACCGTTCGTGCCGGTCAGAAGCTTGTTGTATTGCTTTTCGAGACCCGTCAAGCCATCGTTGTCTACATTCACTACACCCAGCACCTGCGATGCCAGATTGCCGTATGGATATACGCGCTTCATGGCCTGCTCAAAAAGCACGCCGGGCAGGTTCTTCTTCTCCAGCGCCGCAACATCGTCTTCGTCCACCTGGCGCTTGATATACACCCAGGTTCCATCGGACTCAACGAGCTTGCGGCAGGTCTTTTTATCGATTCCAGTTGCCTTGACCAGCGCCGACACCGTCTTGTCAACATCCTCGACAAGCTGCGGGTTCACGGCGATGTTGCGACATTCGACCGACGACGCCAACACGTTGCCGTTGCGGTCGTAGATGGTGCCGCGTTTGGCATAGAGGGTCTGCGCAAGCAGGCGGCGCGCATCGGCACGCTCGCGCAGTTTATCGGCTTCGACAATTTGATAGTCGGCAAGGCGAAAGACGCCCAAGCCCAAGCCAAGCCCGATGAAGCCCATGACGGCTTTGCGGCGAGGCAGAGGTGCGCCTGTGAGCCATTCGGTCGACGAACTCTTGCGCGACCTGGTGTTATGCACTTGAGGGCCGCCCGAGCCGCGAAGTCGCGACGCCGGGTCGTTGCCACGGGACTGCCCGGCGTTGTAAGATTGCCGACCCGTTCCTTGATAACCAGAACGTCCCCGCGACGAGGGACGTCCAGAACCGCGGCCCCCATCGGAACCGCGGCGATAGTCATTTGTCATACTCAGCTACCGTCTTGCTACTGAGCGGTCGCGGTCGCGTTGGCGCCCGCGGCTGCATCCTGCGAAAAGTCAAGTGTAACGCTCTCGCTGGGCTCCACCATGCCATAAGCGCCCGCAAGGTCGCGAATGCGCGTGTCGGCGCCATAGACCGAATGCATGACCTCCAGGTCGGAGCTCTCATCGGTCGCCTTTTCGAGCGTGTTGGTAAGCTCGGCGTTGCTGTTGAGCACCTGGGCCGTAACGCCGGCGAGCGCCACGCGGGCGACGCCGATCGTCATGAAGATAGCCGCAATGATGCAAAACGTTTTAAGAACGCTCATGAAAACCGGGCTTACCGCCTGGTTTGCCTGACGGCCCGCGCCCGTGTAGACATCAAAGCGCGGCGCGCGCTGCTCACGGGGAGCAACGGGGGCCTGCGGCGTCTCACGATAGGCGGGCATGGCGTTCATATCATAGGCGAGTGCTGCGCTTGAAGTGTTGTAGCCCATGATATGCCGCCTCCCATCCCGAGTACGTTGGTAGTGTGTTTAAGCTTCGTTTATGGTGCGAGCGGGAGGTCCAATATCGCGCGGTCGCGCCTACAGACGCTGCGCCACGCGGATTTTGGCTGATCTCGCCCGAGGGTTGCGCTCAACCTCATCAGGCTGGGCAACCAAGGGTTTGCGGGTGATGACCTTGAGTATCGGCACGTTGCCGCACACGCACACCGGAATCTCCGGCGGACACGTGCACCCCTGGCTCATCTCCTTAAAGTGGTTCTTTACGATACGGTCCTCGAGCGAGTGATACGAGATGACGCAGATACGTCCGCCCGGGTTGAGCCACCTGGTGGCGGCATCAAGCCCTCGTTCGAGCACATCGAGCTCGTGATTGACCTCGATGCGAATGGCCTGGAAACTTTTCTTGGCCGGGTGTCCGCCATGCCGACGAGCGGCAGCCGGGATACCCGCCTTGATGATCTCGACAAATTGGCCGGTGGTTTCGATCGGTTCTTGCTCGCGGCGGCGCACGATCTCGCGCGCGATCTGCGAGGCGAACTTCTCTTCGCCGTAGACGCGTAGAATCCGGGCGAGATCGTGTTCGTTATAGGTGTTGATGACCTCAGCTGCGTTTAAGGTGTTATTACCCGGATCCATCCGCATGTCCAATGGGGCGTCCTCGTTATACGAAAAGCCCCTGCCAGGGATATCGAGTTGCGGTGACGAAACGCCCAAATCGAACAGGAAGCCATCGACCCCGGGCACCTCGGCCGAGCAAAGTAGCTCGTCCAAGTCGCCGAAGTTGCCCTTCAGCAGCTGGTGCGGAACGCCGGGAACCTCGCGGTCCAGACGGGCGCCAGCGGCCTCGAGGGCCATGTCGTCCTGATCGACGCCGAGCAAAAGGCCCGTCTCCCCCACCTGCGCGGCCATCTTTACCGAATGGCCGGCACCGCCAAGGGTGCAATCGCAGACAACGGAGCCGCTCTTTAGCCGCAGCGACTCAAGCACTTCGCCGAGCATGACAGGTTCATGCCGATATTCTTGTGTCAAGATCCCACGCTCCATCCGTTACCCGTGCCTTGCCCTTACGAGAAGAAGAGGTCCAGCAGGGCCTCATCGTCATCGTCCTCATCGGCCGCGGCGCGATCCCAAACCTCAAGGTGGTCGTAGTTGCCCACAACCGTGACCTCGCGGTCGAGGTTCGCCTGCTTGCGGAGAGACTCGGAAAGACCGATACGACCGGCACTGTCCACATCCATCGACGTGGTGCGCTTGTTGATCGCCCTCATGAGCTTCTGGTCATTAATGTCACGCGGGTTAAAACCCTCGTGGCCCTCACGACCCGCGAAGAGTCCTTCGACCCACTTATCGAAGGCCTCGGCAGAGAACACGTACAGAGCATCGACATCCAGGGCTTTGAACACGCGAACGTGCTCTCCAAGCTCCTCGCGAAGGGGTGCAGGCAGGGACAGACGACCTTTTGCATCGAGATTGCGCTCGTATGCACCAGTCATTCCCATGTGCGCCCTCCCCTCGGTTACTCAGATGGCACGTACGCGGGGAACCACCCCGCTTGTCGACGTCATTAATAATATGGGGAACCGCCCCATTTTTCAACACCTTTCCCCACCCCTTCCCCCACCCCGCCCCACTACTCCACTCACCATATATTGCAAAACACCCCCAAGCATATGTTCGAAAACACAATATGTTGTGTTTACAGCAACGGCGGGATGCCACCTGTAGAACCACGCCCGCGAACCTCAACCTTCAAGTTGACCTTGAGGCGATTTTTACGTCCCTTTACACGCCGTTCACATCGCCCCCAAACTCCCCCGCCCACGGTACACACGGCCCACCACCGCGTCGGTGTCTGGCGAAAAATGGGACGGGCCCCAGATTGCCCATGCGCGCAAAAGTGCGTCTCGGCAATCTGGGGCCCGTCCCATTTAATATTTATAAATATGCAGGTCAGCGAGGTGCTAGCGATGTGCTAGCGGATGCGCCGCCAGATAGACCTCGGTCAGTTGCGTTCGGTCGACATGCGTGTAGACCTGCGTGGTCGAAATATCGGCATGGCCCAAAATCTCCTGCAGCACACGCAGGTCGGCACCGCCCGCGAGCATGTGGGTGGCAAAGGAGTGGCGCAAGGTATGGGGATGGAGCCCCACCAGTCCCACCTGGCGCCCGTAGCGCTCACAGATGGCATGGATGCCCTGGCGCGACAGACGGCGGCCGTTCTTATTTAAAAAGACCGCCGAGGTCTTGGTTCCGCGGGCATGGGCCGCCAAGCGAGAACGCCCCTCAGTTACATAAAGCGTCAGAGCTCGCGCCGCGCTTCCTACCAGCGGGGACAGGCGTTCCTTCGAGCCCTTACCACGAACGAGCACAAAGCCATCGTCGATATGGATATCGCCCACATCGAGCCCCACCAACTCGCTCACACGCAAACCGCATCCGTAGAGCACTTCCAAGATGGCATGGTCGCGCAAGCCCATCTCGCCCTCGGGGAAGTCTTGATCGAGCAGCGCCGAGACATCCTCCACCGATAGATACTCCGGCAAACGCTCAGCCTTTTTAGGCAGGCGCAACGCCGCCGTTGGATTTTGGGCCACAGCCCCATCGCGCACCAAAAAGGCATGTAGGCCCTTCACAGCCGCAAGCGCACGCTCCACCGAGGCATCGGAATAGCCCCCATCGCGACGGTCGGCGACAAAGCCCTCCACGACCTGACGGGTCACCTCTTCAAAAGACACAATACCCGCCCGCTCCAGATAGGCGCAGTACGTCGTCAGGTCACGACGATAGGCCGCAATCGTGTTGCGCGCCAAACCCCGCTCGACCGCGAGGTAATCGAGATACTCCCCCGCCGCCACGGCGAGCGACGAGGGAGTAGCTTCGGTATGTTCCTTATTCGCCGGCACCCTTAGTCCGAAGCGAGGTTCATGGGCGTCACCTGCAGACGGTCGACACCCTCGTGCTGGCCGATCGAAGCGCGCACGAACTCGCGGAACAGCGGCTGCGGGTTGGTCGGGCGGCTCTTGAACTCGGGATGAGCCTGGGTTGCCACATACCACGGATGCACGTCGCGCGGCAGCTCGACCATCTCGACCAGGCGCTCGTCGGGCGACAGACCCGAGATAACCAAGCCGGCGTCCTCGAGCTGGTCACGGAAGGCGTTGTTGAACTCAAAGCGATGACGGTGACGCTCGTAGACGAGCTCCTCGCCATATGCCTCGCGAGCAAGGGTATCGGCGGCGAGCTTGCACGGATAGGCGCCCAGGCGCATGGTGCCGCCCTTCTCGGTCACGTCCTCCTGCGAGCTCATCAGATCGATGACGCTAAACGGGCCGTCCGGATCGAACTCGGAGGAGCTGGCGCCGGCAAGGCCGACGACGTTGCGGGCGAACTCGCACACGGCCACCTGCATACCCAGGCAAATGCCCAGATACGGAATCTTGTGCTCACGGGCAAACTCGGCCGCGAGGATCTTGCCCTCCAGGGCGCGCTTGCCAAAGCCGCCGGGGACCAGGATGCCCGAGGCGTCGCCCAGAACCTCGGAGACATTCTGCTCGTCGAGGCTCTCGCCGTCGACCAGCTGGACGTCCACATGGCGATCGTAGAAGACGCCCGCATGGTGCAGGGCCTCGATAACCGACAGGTACGCATCGGGCAGCTGCGTGTACTTGCCCACGACGGCGATCTTCACCTTGTCGGCGTGATGGTTGGCGTGATTCTGTTTGCGCAGGAACTCATTCCACTCGCTCATGTCGCGCTCACGCGGGTCCAGACCCAGGCGCTCGCAAATGCGCAGGTCAAAGTCCTGCTCGGCAAGCAGCTGCGGAACATCGTAAATGCTCGCGCAGTCCTCGTTGGTAAAGACACAATCGGTGTCGACGTCGCAGAAGCTTGCGATCTTTCCGCGGATAGCGTCATCGATATGGTGGTCGGAGCGCAGCACGATGATATCGGGCTGGATGCCAAAGCTGCGGAGCTCCTTGACGGAATGCTGCGTGGGCTTGGTCTTGACCTCGTGGGCGGCGGCGATATAGGGAACGAGCGACACGTGGATGTAGCAGACGTTCTCGGGGCCGGCCTCCTTGCGGTACTGACGGATGGCCTCGACAAACGGTTGGGACTCGATGTCGCCGATCGTGCCGCCCAGCTCGGTGATGACTACATCGGAGCCGGTCTGCTCCTCGATGCGGCGGAACTTGTCCTTAATGGCATTGGTGACGTGAGGAATCACCTGCACGGTACCGCCCAAAAAGTCGCCGCGACGCTCGCGGGCGATCAAGCTCTTATAGATGGCGCCGGTCGTAAAGTTGGAATCGCGGGTCAGGTTCTCATCAATAAAGCGCTCGTAATGACCCAGGTCCAGGTCGGACTCGTAACCATCCTCGGTAACGAAGACCTCACCATGCTGGAAGGGGCTCATGGTACCGGGGTCGACGTTCAGATACGGATCGGCCTTCTGCATCGTTACTTTGTAGCCACGCGACTTGAGCAGACGGCCCAGCGAGGCCGCGGTGATACCCTTGCCCAGGGACGAAACCACGCCACCGGTTACGAACACATGCTTGGTCATATTGAGTTACCTGCGCTTCCCGTAGAAGTTGTTTATCCACATCTTACGGGTCTTCATTGTAATACTCGCGCCGCGGACCGTTCGCAATTTTTCTCGCGTGCGATTGCATTTCTCAATCTTGAAACAAAACGCCGCCCGGTTTCCCAGGCGGCGTCGCTATGGCAAGGGTTACATGCTGCTATCGATCAGCAACCTCGTCCTCAAGCATTTCTTGAACGAGCATGCCGGTACGGACGCCCTCAAGATACCACTCGCCACGTTCGGTGAGGCAAATGCCATTTGCAAGCTGACCGCCGTCGTCGCTATAACGCGAGACGACATCAATCATGCCTTCGGAATCCAAGCGATCGATTGCGGCGCGGGCACGATACGGCGAAACCCCCACGCGCTCGGCAAGCGTTTTGCGCGAGAAACCATACGGCCCGCCATTGTCTTCGGTTTGCTGGTCGATCTCCATCAACACCAGCACCTCGACACGCTTCATATCGTTGACACTCGCACGACCCTTGCCCGCCATAGCAGCCTCCTCAAACCGAGCACGAGCATCTAACGCGCCGTGCGCGACCGACACACCTCACGATGGCAGGTAATATCCATCATGCGGCATCCCGCTAAGGATGAAACAGTTACGGTTATTGTATACCGCTCAAATTGTTTCTAGGCAGGTAAACAGCTATTTTTCGCCGAAATAGGCGCTTTATTGATCAAAAAGCCGTACCGGGCGCTAACCCGATACGGCCAAAATGCAATGCAATTACCGCGGTGCTTCAAACTTAGCGATGGAAGAAACCGCGGCGCTCAAACTTGGGCTCGCAGCACACGTTGATACCCAGTTTGCGCAGTACCGTCTCGTCCGTCGGCGAGATAATCACGCTAAAGAAGGCATCGCAACCGCGCAGCTGCTCCAGGCCCGAAAGGACGCGAGCGGCCGTCTCACTCGTGGCCGAGGTGATCGACAGCGCCATAAGCGTCTCGTCGGTGTGGAGGCGCGGGTTTTTGCTGCCCAGGAAATGCGTCTTGAGCTTGCTGATGGGCTCGATCGCTTCATCGCTAATGACCTCGAGCTCAAGGTCGACGCCCGAGACATGCTTAAGTGCATTCATGATGAGCGAGCTCGCAGCGCCCAGGCGCGTGGAAGTCTTGCCGGTCACCACGGAGCCATCGGGCATAACCATGGCACCCACGGGACCACCCGTCAGCTGCTCCCTGGTGAGGGCTGCCGAGCGCGCCGGTGAGTAGTTCTTATCGATGCCGGCTTTCTTCATAATGATCTTGAGACGGTCGACTTGCTCATCGCCCACGCCGGTACGGCGCACATTTTCGACCGCGGTAAAGTAGCGGCGGACGATCTCCATCTTGGAAGCGTCGCGGCAGGCATCGTCATCGGTGATGGCAAAGCCGACCATATTGACGCCCATGTCCGTAGGACTCTGGTAGGGGCTCTTGCCCAGGATCTTTTCCATCAGAGCACGGACCACCGGGAAGGCCTCGACGTCGCGGTTGTAGTTGACCGTGGTCTTGTTATAGGCCTCAAGGTGGAAGGAGTCGATGATATTGGCATCGTCGAGGTCCGCCGTGGCCGCCTCGTAGGCGATGTTGACCGGATGCGTGAGGGGAAGGTTCCAGACCGGGAAGGTCTCGAACTTGGCATAGCCGGCGGCCGTGCCATGCTTGTGCTCGTGATAGAGCTGAGACAGGCAGGTGGCAAGCTTGCCCGAGCCAGGACCGGGGGCAGTGACCACGACGAGCGGTCGGGTGGTCTCGACAAACTCATTCTTGCCGTAGCCATCGTCGGACACGATCAGATCGACATCGTGCGGATACCCCTCGATGGGATAGTGCAGCTTGGCGGGAATACCGAGCGCGTTCAGGCGGTTGCGGAACACATCGGCAGCAGGCTGGCCGGCGTACTGGGTGATGACCACAGCCGCGACAGCAAAGCCGTTGCCGCGGAACAGGTCAACCAGGCGCAGCACATCCTCGTCATAGGTAATGCCGAGGTCACCACGAGCCTTGTTTTTCTCGATGTGGTTCGCGTTGATCGCGATGATAACCTCGACATCGTCGGCGATGCTCTTGAGCATGCGGAACTTGCTGTCCGGTTCAAAACCCGGCAGCACGCGGCTCGCATGATAGTCATCGAACAGCTTACCGCCAAACTCCAAATAGAGCTTGCCACCAAACTGCGAGATGCGCTCCTTAATGTGAGCAGCCTGCAGCTCGATATACTTCGCGTTGTCGAAACCCTGGCGCATATATGGCTCCCGTCCCGTTTCCATTTAATGTTCTAGGCGATTATAACGGAGCCCGCCCTCCCCGATACCCAGACCATCAACAGGCACCAACCAAACACGCCCACCGCAACCACCGGGGACCCGGGGTAGATCATTTGGGACGGGAAACAAGGCACTCAGCACCAACAATGGCAGCGCCGCAGGTGGAGCAAAAGTCAGCGAAAGCCCGCCAGAGCGAGCAAGGTGACGTGAAAGAGGAGGGCATAGGCCTTTTGGCCATGCCCGACGATTGAACGTCAGATTGCCGCTCTGGCGGGCTTGCAGCGTCGAGTGGTTCCGGCGTTTGGTAAAACGCCGGAACACAAGAGCGCCCCCTCCCGCGCACGGAACGGAAGGGGGCTAAAGGTAGGAGTCTACCGGTGGGTTTACCCCACCGGACAGACGATGACCAGGTGATCCTCTACAGGATCGTCAAGGTTTCCGTGGGGTACCCGTTGGGTACTTAGATCAACACGCAGGCGACGGTCAGGATGATGGCGCAGACGACAGAGAGCGCGACGATGAGCTTAAGGGCAAACTTGAGCCAGGTCGTCCACTCGATCTTGGCCAGGGCGAGACCGCCCATGATGGCGCCGGAGGTCGGGGTGAACAGGTTCACGACACCGATGGCGGCGGAGAAGATCATGACCATGACCTCAGGCGAGAAGCCGAGCTTAACAGCCAACGGTCCCATGATGGGCATGGAGACGGTGGCCATACCGGAGGTCGAGGGGATCAGGAAGGACAGGCCGAAGTAGACCAGGAAGCTCATGGGAGCGAAGATCACGCCGGACAGGCCAGCCAGAGCATTGGCGGCAGCGTCGAGGACGAAGACGTCGAGGCCGGTGTTAGCCATGAGGACGGAGATACCACGGGCGAGGGCGATGACGAGAACAACGGACATCATGTCGGCAGCGCCGGTGATAAAGGTGTTAACGATCTGCTTCTCGGACAGGCCACCGATGATACCGATCAGGACGGCCATAAGGAAGAACCAGGTGGAAGCCTCGTCGAAGTACCACTGGCCAATGGGCAGGCCGGTGATCAGGGCAGACCAGCCCTGGACGACGGCGTTACCGTCGGCGTCGTAGACAGCGCCAGCGTCGAAGAAGTTAGCGACGCCCTCGTTGAGGTCGGCCAGCGGAATGAAGCCGACGATCATGACGACGAAGGTGAAGGCGAAGGCAATCAGAACACCCTTCTGACGACCGGTGAGCTTGACCTCCTTGTGAACCTCGGAAGCAGCCTTGCCGTGAGCCTCTTCGGCGTCCTTGAGCTCCTGCATCGACAGGATGGTGGAACCCTTGTCAGCCTTGACCTTCTTGGCGTAGCTCATCACGAAGAAGATGGACATAGCGGTAGTGACAATCCACAGGACGGCACCGAGGCCGATGATGATGGACTGGTTGACCTCAATGCCAACGCCGGTCAGAGCGTCGACGGCAGCGCCGACGGCGAACGGGTTAACCGTGGAGCCCAGGCAGCCGCAGCCAGCGCCGAGCAGGACGGTAGCGGCACCGACCATGGGGTCGAAGCCAGCGGCCATCATGGTAGCGGCGAGCAGGGCGTAGAAGGGAACGGTCTCCTCGCACATACCATAGGTGGTACCACCGAGGGAGAAGATGAGCATCAGCACGGGAATGAGCATAATCTCGTTGCCCTTAAGCTTCTGCACCAGAACGGCGATGCCGTTGTCCAGGGCGCCGGTCTCGGTCATCATACCGAGGAAGCCGCCCAGGATCATAACGAAGAGGCAGACGGGCAGAGCGTCAGCGAAGCCCTTAATCGGGGCGGTGCAGAAATCGCTCAGACGGGCGGCAGTAACCGCGCCGCCGGACGTGCCGGAGACGATAACGGTAATCACTGCGACAATTGCCAGCAGAGCAAGAAGAATGGTGAACGATGAAGGCATACCGCGCTTTTTCTTAGCAGTCTCAGTCATAGTTCTCATCCCCCCTTCATAAATCATTTACTGATCTCGCCAGAAGCGGCTCTTCCGTGCCGTGCCTGCCGCTTGATGCGAGATTATTACCAGATAAAACCGCTCGGGGTGTGCAGCAATACACCCCGAGCGAGATGCTAGATGCTCTTACTTGAGCGTGGCGTACATGACAGCCTTGATGGTGTGCATGCGGTTCTCGGCCTCGTCGAAGACCTTGGAAGCGGGGCTCTCGAAGACCTCGTCGGTGACCTCCTGCTCGGTGATGCCGAACTGCTCGCACTTCTCGGCGCCAATGGTGGTGTTGGTGTCGTGGAAGCTGGGCAGGCAGTGCAGGAAGATGGCACCCGGGTTGGCCATAGCCATGACCTCGGAGGTAACACGATACGGGGTGAGCTGAGCGATGCGCTCGGCCCAGACCTCGTCGGGCTCGCCCATGGAGACCCACACGTCGGTGTAGATAACGTCGGCACCGGTGACGCCGTCCTTGACGTCGGTGGTCAGCTTGATGGTGCAACCGTTGGCCTCGGCGATGGGCTTGCAGGCCTCGATGACGTCGTCGGCGGGCATGCACTCCTCGGGGCCGCAGGCCACGAAGTTCATGCCGAGCTTGGAGCAGACGACCATGAGGGAGCGAGCGACGTTGTTCTTGCAGTCGCCCATGAAGACGAGGGTCTTGCCCTTGATGTCGTAGTTGAAGTTCTCCTGGACGGTCAGGATATCGGCGAGCATCTGGGTGGGATGCCACTCAGTGGTCAGGCCGTTCCACACGGGCACGCCGGACTTAGCAGCGAGCTCCTCGACGTCGTCCTGGGCAAAGCCACGGAACTCGATGCCGTCATACATGCGGCCGAGAACACGGGCAGTGTCCTCGATGGACTCCTTCTTGCCCATCTGCGACGAACCCGGATCGAGGTAGGTGACGCCCATGCCCAGATCCATGCCGCCGACCTCGAAGGCACAGCGGGTACGAGTGGAGGTCTTCTGGAAGAGCAGAACGATATTCTTGCCCTCGAGATAGCGGTGCGGAACGCCAGCGCGCTTCATATCCTTGAAGTTCTTGGAGAGCTTGAGCAGGTACTCGATCTCCTCGGTGGTGAGGTCGAGAAGCTTGAGGAAGCTACGGCCGGAGAGGTTAACACCCATGGTTCGATTCCTTTCGAAGAAATGAATTACGTAAGTATTAGTGTTGCCCGTTTAACGGGCGAAGCCGGTGCGGTTGTAGGGGGACCGCACCGGAAACGGAAAGACTTAGAGGTCCTCGCGCCAGAAGGGCATGCTCATGCAGCGCGGGCCGCCGCGGCCGCGGGAGAGCTCGGCGGAGGGCACGACGAGAAGGTCCAGGCCCTCCTTGTACAGCACGTCGTTGGTGACGGTGTTGCGGGCGTAGACGCAGATCTTGCCGGGCTCGACGCACAGGGTGTTGGAGCCGTCGTTCCACTGCTCGCGGGAGGCCGCGATCGGGTCGCCGCCGCCGCAGGGGATCAGCTTGACCTGGTCGACGCCGGTGGCGTCCTCCAGGACGTGCTCGAGGGTGTCCTCGATCAGGCGGATGTTCACGTCGCCCGGGTTCTTGCCGGCGGTCAGCTCGTAGACGCGCAGGGTGCCCATGATGGCGGGGTGGATCGTGAACTTATCGACGTCGATCTGGGTGAAGACCGTGTCGAGGTGCATGAAGGCGCGCGAGACCGGGATGTCGAAGGCCAGGATGCGCTCGACCTTGGAGTCGGAGTTCCAGAAGATGTTCTGGGCCATGACGTCGATCGCGGCGGCCTGGGTGCGCTGGGAGATGCCGACGGCGAGGGTCTTCTCGTTGATGTTCAGCACGTCGCCGCCCTCGGTGTGGAACTGGCAGTCGCGGCGGAAGTACAGCGAGACGTCCTTGTAGTCGGGGTGGTACTTGAAGATGTACTTGCCGTACAGGGTCTCGCGGTTGCGGGTGACCGAGTACATGCGGTTGAGGTTGACGCCCTCGCCGATGACCGCGAACGGGTCGCGGGTGAAGTAGAGGTTGGGCATCGGGTCGATGATCAGGTCGGACTCGGACTCGGAGTTGACCAGGGAGTCGAGGGTCGTGGACGCCGTGAGGGGCATGTCGATCTCGGACTTGGTCATGCCGGCCATGGTCTTCTTGACGAACTCGAGGTTGTCCTCGATGGAGTCCAGCTTCTCGCGGACGATCTGCGGCATGTGCTGGCCGCGGATGCCGGCCTCGGCGATGTACTGGTCGGTGAACTCGGCGCGGGCGCCGGGGACCTGGTCGAACACCTCGGCGACGAGGTTCTCGAGATAGAGGACCTCCACGCCCTGGTCCCTCAGGATCTGGGCGAAGGTGTCGTGCTCCTGCTGCGCGACCTCCAGGAACGGGACGTCGTCGAACAGGAGTCGCTCGAGCTCGTCGGGCGGCAGGTTGAGGAGCTCGTCGCCGGGACGGTGCAGGCAGACCTTCCTGAGCTTGCCGATCTCGGAAGGCACGTGCAGACCTTTCGTCATGGCCTCCTACCTTTCTTTCGGGCCCTTGTCAGGGCCGATTCGTTAGCGCCCCTCCGTGTGAGGCGTTATTGCTGACGACATATTTATATCCAAAATCAGCTCATACTTCCACCTTGCCCCCGAACGGTTTTTTATAGGGGGTGAACGGCATACACATATACTTCACGCATGGCACACTTCATCTTAATAAAGCGTATTTACGTGCTTAAACGCGTTTTAATCCTAAAATCAAATGGAACTAAACTTTGTTAAACCATCCTCAAATTGCATATTTCCAATAAAACTATGAATAGAATTAGCGGTTCACACCACGTCTCAACCATTTTCATTTTTATTCAGAAAAAAGTTTGTCCTATTCATTTCTGATAAATAAATTACCGTTTACCAGACGCTTGATACCGTTCACCGGAAACTCAGTATAAGGCCCAGCGGATACCGCCTCGCTTTACGGCCCCATTTGTAACAACTTGACTTCTCGGTATAGAAAAACGGACCCGCTTCCCCTAGGGAAACGGGTCCGTTTTCGATTATCTTCGGCTAATTTGGATAAGGCCCCCGAAGACCATCGGAATCCTAGCGATCGAACTCCGCCAGTGCCTCGCCCAAAAGCCTCAGGCCCTCGCGCAGAACGTCCTCGCTCGCGCAGTAGCCCAGGCGTGCGCCGCAGGGAAGCTCAAAACGGCTACCGGGGACCAGCAGCACTCCCCTCTCGGACAGCAGGCGCCTGCAGAACTCCTCGTCATCCTCGGGAATATCCAGCTGGATAAACGAGGTGGACACGCCCTGCGGGGCCGTCCAGGAAACGCGATGCTGCGTATCGATCCAAGCCTGCGCGATATCGCGGTTGCCAAACACGATCTTGCGATTGCGCTCGAGAATCTTATCCTTGTGCTCAAGCACATAGGTCGCCAGAGCATCGTTGAACACGCCGCCGCAGATCATGGTGTAATCGCGATAGGTACGGATGCGGTTGGACACCTCTTTGTCGGCCAGGACCCAGCCCACGCGGGCCGCAGGTGTCGAATAGGTCTTCGACAACGAGTTGGTGACAATGGCCCTCTCGTACACGTCGACCATCGACATAAAGGACTCAGTGTTTTCGAGCGGCAGATATACCTCGTCGCACAGCACGTAGGCGCCCACCGAGCGGGCGATCTCGGCAATCTGGCCGAGCATATCGGCATCGAGCACCGTACCGATGGGGTTAGATGCGTTGTTTATGCAGATAAGCTTGGTGTTGGGACGCACCAAGCGCTTGAGTTCCTCGATATCGGGCTTCCAGCCGAGTTCCTCGCGAAGCTCCCAATACTCGACCTCGGCGCCCAGCGTGCG
Organism: Collinsella sp. CLA-ER-H7; assembly: GCF_040092345.1. NCBI lineage: Bacteria > Bacillati > Actinomycetota > Coriobacteriia > Coriobacteriales > Coriobacteriaceae > Collinsella > Collinsella sp. CLA-ER-H7. The sequence goes on from NZ_JBBNLT010000001.1 coordinate 155,148, forward strand.
CGGAATCTCGTAGAGCGGCGCGTAGGTGGGCCACTCGGCGATAACATGGTCGCCGGGCTCGACCACAGCCATGATGGCGTTGAGGTTAGCGCCCGTGCAGCCATTGGTCTGCAGAATGTGATCGGGATTGACCTCCCGACGATACAGCTTGGCAACCTCGGCCTTAAACTCCGGCGAGCCCTCGATCCAGCCGTAGTTCATCTTCTCGCGGTCCAGGCGCTCGTAGAACGTGGCGCCGTCCTGTTCATCGAGCGCGCGCAGCTCGCCCATGGTGAGCGACGAGATCGTCGACTGGGCGATGTCCCACGTGGCGCTCTTCTCCCAAACGTTGAGCCATTCCTCAACGCCAATCGTCTTGATGTCCATGGCCAAGCTCCTTACAAAAGCAGTCATCCAATCGTGTTGACGTTCCTCATACAAGATTGGGGCGGTGCGAAAACCCGCACCGCCCCAATGGGAGACATCTAATGGCAGCTAGATGTATGTATTATGACCTGTACGGGTCCTTGAAGACCTTAGAGGTCCTCGCGCCAGAAGGGCATGCTCATGCAGCGCGGGCCGCCGCGGCCGCGGGAGAGCTCGGCGGAGGGCACGACGAGAAGGTCCAGGCCCTCCTTGTACAGCACGTCGTTGGTGACGGTGTTGCGGGCGTAGACGCAGATCTTGCCGGGCTCGACGCACAGGGTGTTGGAGCCGTCGTTCCACTGCTCGCGGGAGGCCGCGATCGGGTCGCCGCCGCCGCAGGGGATCAGCTTGACCTGGTCGACGCCGGTGGCGTCCTCCAGGACGTGCTCGAGGGTGTCCTCGATCAGGCGGATGTTCACGTCGCCCGGGTTCTTGCCGGCGGTCAGCTCGTAGACGCGCAGGGTGCCCATGATGGCGGGGTGGATCGTGAACTTATCGACGTCGATCTGGGTGAAGACCGTGTCGAGGTGCATGAAGGCGCGCGAGACCGGGATGTCGAAGGCCAGGATGCGCTCGACCTTGGAGTCGGAGTTCCAGAAGATGTTCTGGGCCATGACGTCGATCGCGGCGGCCTGGGTGCGCTGGGAGATGCCGACGGCGAGGGTCTTCTCGTTGATGTTCAGCACGTCGCCGCCCTCGGTGTGGAACTGGCAGTCGCGGCGGAAGTACAGCGAGACGTCCTTGTAGTCGGGGTGGTACTTGAAGATGTACTTGCCGTACAGGGTCTCGCGGTTGCGGGTGACCGAGTACATGCGGTTGAGGTTGACGCCCTCGCCGATGACCGCGAACGGGTCGCGGGTGAAGTAGAGGTTGGGCATCGGGTCGATGATCAGGTCGGACTCGGACTCGGAGTTGACCAGGGAGTCGAGGGTCGTGGACGCCGTGAGGGGCATGTCGATCTCGGACTTGGTCATGCCGGCCATGGTCTTCTTGACGAACTCGAGGTTGTCCTCGATGGAGTCCAGCTTCTCGCGGACGATCTGCGGCATGTGCTGGCCGCGGATGCCGGCCTCGGCGATGTACTGGTCGGTGAACTCGGCGCGGGCGCCGGGGACCTGGTCGAACACCTCGGCGACGAGGTTCTCGAGATAGAGGACCTCCACGCCCTGGTCCCTCAGGATCTGGGCGAAGGTGTCGTGCTCCTGCTGCGCGACCTCCAGGAACGGGACGTCGTCGAACAGGAGTCGCTCGAGCTCGTCGGGCGGCAGGTTGAGGAGCTCGTCGCCGGGACGGTGCAGGCAGACCTTCCTGAGCTTGCCGATCTCGGAAGGCACGTGCAGACCTTTCGTCATGGCCTCCTACCTTTCTTTCGGGCCTTTCGGCCGAATCTCTCAGCGCCCTTCCATAGCGGACGCTGCTTGCTGACAGCTCTAGTTATATCCAAATTCCACCCGCAATTCCACCTCGCCCCCGAACGGTCAACAAAGTGCGATGAACGGTATATCGCATGAGATTCCCCCATAATGTACTTCGGCGTTCTAAAGTAACTTTTCTAAGGTAAACGCTCTTTTTTCCTAAAATCTATTTGCAATTGCATCTCTAAACTTTTGATTCAGAATTGCATAGCTAAATCGGTTTTATGTATATAAATGATGTTTGTTTACGTTTCCGCCTGCATTCAATGATATTCAGCTATCCATCATTCTTATTCACACTTACGTACCAGTTGAGTGAGGATATAGACCGCTTGCAGACGAGCAGGGCGTCAGTCCTATGACTTGTCAGCGTAAGAAGTAGGTAAAGATACCGTTCGCACAATACGTTCGTGCCACAAGTCGACTAAATTGAGACAATAGTGAATAGGGTTAGGCTACCGTCCCCTGCGGGGACTGAACGGACAGATGCATATGCCGAGCAAAATCGAAAAAAAGCAAGCCGCCGCAAAGCTGCGCAAACCGCCTCGCGACTTCTCGTACACGCAGAACCGAGAGCTCAGCTGGCTACGCTTTGACAACCGTGTGCTTGACGAAGCCTTCGATGAGACCGTTCCGCTGTTCGAGCGTCTAAAGTTCGTGTCGATTTTCGAGTCTAACCTCGACGAGTTTCTCATGGTGCGCGTGGGCGGCCTGTCCGATCTGGCAGAGCTCAAAAAGCAACCTGTCGACAACAAGAGCAATATGACCGCCTCCGAACAGGTCGATGCTGTCATGGCCGAAATGCCCGGGCTCCTTACCCGTTGGGAGTCCATCTTTAAGAGCATCGAGGGCAAGCTCGACACCTTGGGCGTTCACCGCGCCCGCATCGATTCGCTTACGCCCGAGGAGCGCACCTTTGTAACCCGCTACTTCCAGGCCTACGTGTCGCCGGTCATCTCGCCGCTGGTCATCGATCCTCGCCACCCCTTCCCCAACCTACGCAATGGCGCGCTCTATCTGGCCTGTGGTCTGGACGGCGCCACCGACGAGGAGAGCCTGCTGGGCCTTATCGAGATTCCCGCCTCGATGAACCGCGTGGTCGAGATCCCCTCGCCCACCGGCACCTACTCCTACATCTTGCTCGAGGACGTCATCCTCGCCTGCCTGGACAGCTGCTTTGGCTCCTATAAGCCGCTGGATCGTGCGCTGATCCGCGTCACCCGCAACGCCGACATCGATCCGGACGGCGAGGGCGTCGAAGAGGAAGAGGACTACCGCCAGCACATGAAGCGCATCCTCAAGAAGCGCCTGCGTCTGCAGCCGGTAGTGCTCGCGGTCTCGGGGTCGCTCGAGAAGGCAACGCTCAAGACCATCCGCAAGGCGCTCGAGCTTTCGCGCCGCTCTGTCTTTACCTGCGATATCCCGCTCGACCTGGGCTACGTCTTTGGCATTGAGGGCAAGATTCCCGAGCACCTGCGCAACGAGCTGCTCTTTACGCCGTTTAGGCCGCAGCCCAATCCCACCATCGACATGACCCGCTCCATCCGCGAGCAGGTGCTGCAGCACGACAAGCTGCTCTTTTATCCCTACGAGGCCATGAACCCCTTCCTGGATCTGGTGCACGAGGCCGCCTACGACCCCGAGTGCATCTCGCTGCGCATCACGCTCTACCGCGTGGCCAAGCAGAGCCGCCTGTGCGAGTCGCTGATCGATGCTGCCGAGAACGGCAAAGAGGTCACGGTGCTCATGGAACTTCGTGCCCGCTTTGACGAGCAGAACAACATCGAGTGGGCCGAGCGCCTGGAAGAGGCCGGCTGCACCGTCATCTATGGTTCCGAGGGCTTTAAATGCCACTCAAAGATCTGCCAGCTCACCTATCGCGAGGGCATGGCGCTAACGCGCCTCACGCTTTTGGGCACCGGCAACTTTAACGAGAAGACGGCCAAACTCTACAGCGACTTTATGCTCATGACAGCCCATCCCGGCATCGGCGAGGACGCCAACCTGTTCTTCCGCAATCTGTCGCTGGGCAACCTGCGCGGCGACTACCGCTTCCTGGGTGTGGCGCCCGTCGGACTGAAACCGCTCATCATGCGCGGGCTTGACCGCGAGATCCAGCGCGCCCTTGCCGGCGAGCCCGCCCGCGTGTTCTTTAAGCTCAACTCGCTGACCGACCGCGAGGTTATCGACAAGATCGCCGAGGCATCGTGTGCCGGCGTGCGCGTAGACATGATCATCCGCGGCATCTCGTGCCTCAAGCCCGGTGTTCCGGGCAAGACCGAGAACGTGCATGTCCGCTCCATCGTCGGACGCTTTTTGGAGCACGCGCGCGTCTATGCTTTCGGCGTGGACTCGGACATGATTTACCTGAGCTCGGCAGACATGATGACGCGCAACACCGAGCACCGCGTGGAGATTGCCTTCCCCGTGCTCGACCCCACCTGCCGCACCCTAGTGCACGAGTACATGGGCATGCAGCTGCGCGACAACGTGAAGGCCCGCAGCCTCACGAGCGACGGCACCTGGGTCCCCGTGGAGCGTGCAGAGGGTGAGAAACCCTTCAACTCGCAGGAAGCCCTGCTGGAGCGTGCCTATCGCAACGCCGAGGCCGCCGCGCAGCAGCGCGCACAGGAGAAGGAACGTGTGGCCGAGGAGGCCATTCAGGCCGAGGTTGAACACGGGGCAGCTGCCAAACCAGAAGCGGTTGCAGCTCCCCCGGTGAATGAGCCCGAGGCTGCCGCAGAGCCCGCCGTGGAGAAAGCGCCCGAGCCCGCTACTGCGACTCCGGAGCCCGCCGCCGAGGCAAAGCCCGCCCCTGCTCCTGAGCCGCAGCCGGCCACACCCAAGGTCCAAGAGGTCCAGGCGACCGTCATTGAGCCCGAGCCTGCACCTGCACCTCAGCCCGATCCGCAGGTCATCAAGCCCGCACCCGAGACGAGCGCCCGTCGCGATAAGCCCGCCGGCAAGACCAAGGCCATCGAGCGCCATCGCCCCGGCCGCGTGCGCATGGGCCTGGGTCTGATCGGCCTGGGTCTTAAGACGCTCATTACCGGCAAGACGAAATAGTCGTTTGTAGAAGCAGTTTGTAGAAGCGCCCCGCATTTGAGGAAAGCCTCGGATGCGGGGCGCTTTTCCCTGCTACCATGGTGCGAACAACAACGCGAATGACAGGCAGGAATATGAAGCTCACTATAGAATCGATGACCTACGGCGCCGACGGGCTGGCGCACGCCGACAACGGCAAGGCCGTCTTTGTGCAGGGCGCCGTGGCAGGCGACACCGTCGAGGCCGAGGTCGTACAGGACGGCAAGTCGTTCATGCGTGCCCGCACCACCGAGATTCTGGAGCCAAGCCCCGATCGCATTCAGTCTCCCTGCCCCTTCGTGGGCATCTGCGGCGGCTGCTCGTGGGGCAATCTCTCACGCACGGCACAGCTCGCCGCCAAGGAGCAAAATCTGCGCTCCACGCTCGAGCGTATCGGCAAGTTCTGCCCCGATCAAGTCGATGAACTGGTGCAACCCATCCGCCACACCAAGGATGATTGGGGCTACCGCAATAAAATCGAACTCGAGCCGACCGTTGTAAACGGCCGCGTGCGTCTTGGCATGCACGGTGTCGATCCTCGCAAGATCGTGACCGTCGATTCGTGCCCGTTGTTCGACAAACGCTTCCCCAAGGCACTCAAATCGGTCGTCGGCGCGCTCAATTATCTGAGCGGCAGCCACGACCTGGGCCTTGAGCGCGTGGGCATTCGCGCCTCGCGTCGCACCAAGGCACTCGAGGTGGCGCTCTGGACGCCTACGGGCTCTTTCCCGCGCTCGCAAGTCTCGCGCGTGTTGGCAGACGCCGCGCACCCCACAAGTGTCGTACGCGTGATGAGCAAGGGCGAAAAGAAGGCCCGCCGTGTTTCCAAGGTCGAAATGCTCGCCGGAGAGGGCTCATGGACCGAGAATATCGCCGAGGGTCAGATGCGCTTGTCTGCCCCGTCTTTTTTCCAGGTCAACACCAAGGGTGCCGAGATTTTGATCGAGCTTGTCATGGAAACGCTCGATCCGCAGGAAGACGAGCTTGCCGTGGACCTGTACTGCGGTGCCGGCACCTTTACCCTGCCGCTCGCCCGCCGCTGCGACTTTGTCGCCGCCGTCGAGGCCTACGGCCCCGCCGTGCGCGACCTGCGCCGTAACCTGGAGATCAACAAGCTTGATAACGTCGACGTCATTGGCGGAGACGCGGTGCGCGAGTTCCCCGACCAGGATGCCGACGTCTTGGTGGTCGACCCGCCGCGCGCAGGCCTCGCCCCCGAAGCGATCGACCTTATCGCCAGCACGAGTGCCCACGATGTCGCCTACGTGAGCTGCGACCCGGCCACCCTGGCGCGCGATCTCAAACGCTTTGTCGAAGAAGGCACCTTCTCCCCCGTAAAGATCACGCCAGTCGACCTGTTCCCACAAACCTTCCACTGCGAGACCGTCGTCCACCTTAGGCGCAACTAGCCACTTAATCATTGCTCAGAAAAATCATTGGGAAATCGAGCGTGGCAAGCGGAGGTCTTCGGGGTATAAGACGGCTAATTGTATGCCGCCTATGAAAGGAACCCTCATGCCCAGCGTTGCCGTTCTCGCCGCCGATGGCTTTGAAACTATTGAATGCTTGACCATGGTCGATGTCATGCGTCGCGGCGGCGTGCGTGCCACGCTCGTCTCGATTATGCCCACGCGTGAGGTCGTAAGCTCGCTGCAGATCCCCGTGACCTGCGATGCGCTCTTTGATGAGATCAACTTTGACGAGTACGACTGCGTCGTGCTGCCCGGCGGCCTGCCCGGTGCCACCAACCTGCGCGCCGATCAGCGTGTCTGCGACGTGGTCTGCGAGTTCGCCGCGACCAAGCACGTCGCCGCCATCTGCGCCGCCCCGTTTATCCTGGGCGAGCTCGACCTACTCGAGGGGCGCCACGCCACGTGCTTCCCTGGCTTTGAGAAAAGCTTCCCCGAAGGCGCCTATACTGGCGAGAAGGTCACGCAAGACGGCAACATCATCACTGCCAGCGGCATGGCACAGTCACTCCCCTTTGCATTGGAGCTGCTGCGCACGCTCGCTGGCGACAAGGCCGTCGAGAAGGTCGCCGAGGGCATCCAACTATGATTTTGGCTTCGCAATCGCCGCGCCGCATAGAGCTGATGCGCGAGGCAGGCTACAACATTCGCGTGATTCCCGCGGATATCGACGAAACGCCCTTTGATGGCGAGGCTCCGCTCACGCTTGTCGAGCGCTTGGCACGCGCCAAGGCGGCTGCCGTTGCTGCCGAGTATGCCGAGCCCAAAGAACTGACGGTCGCGGCCGACACCATCGTCACCTTCGACGGCAAGATTTTGGGCAAGCCGGCAACCGAGGGCGAGGCGCGCACCATGCTCCGTGAGCTTTCGGGCCGCACGCACCAGGTCGCAACCGGCGTCTGCATCGTTAAGGCAGGCGATACGGCCGCCCCGCATGCCGCCGAGAGCCTGTCGTTTGTCGATGTGACCGACGTGACATTCTACGAGCTCACCGACGAGCAGATCGAGCACTACGTTGCCTCGGGTGAGCCCATGGATAAGGCAGGCGCCTACGGCATCCAGGGCACAGGCGGCCGCATGCTCGTGCACGATATTTCGGGCGACTTCTATAACGTAGTGGGCCTACCCATCGCCCGCGTCGCGCGCGCGATTCAAAAACTCTCGTAATTGCATCTGGCGCTGGGTATTCCCCAGCGCCTACAATTTTGGCGTACCGTACGGATCCCGACCGGGCACAAGGCGCGGCGGAAAACCGATAGGAGTTAAACATGGATACACTGCTCGAGGCCATTGACGTCTGCGATGTCGATGGCTTTTGCTATGGCAACTATACGGACGAGGAGGCCGGCACCGGTTGCACCGTAATCGTGGCACCCGAGGGCGCCACCGGCGGCGTTGACGTACGCGGTGGCGCTCCCGCTTCGCGCGAGACCGACCTGCTACGACCCGAGAACACCGTCGACAAGGTCCACGCCGTCTGCCTTTCGGGCGGATCGGCCTTTGGCCTCGAAGCTGCAAGCGGCGTCGCTCGCGAGCTTGAGAGCCGCGGCATCGGCCTTCCCGTCGGCCCCACGCAGGTGCCTATCGTGTGCTCCAGCTGTATCTTCGACCTTGCCTTTGGCGACCCCACCGTGCGCCCCGACATTGAGGCCGGCATCGCCGCCGTGCGCGAAGCACTCGACCACACCCCCACCAAGCTCGAACAGGGCAACGTAGGCGCCGGCACGGGCGCCACCGTGGGTAAGCTCATGGGGCCTGCCACCTGCATGAAGGCCGGTCTTGGAGCTGCCGCCGTGGCACTCGGTCCCGTCAAGGTGGGCGCCGTGGTCTCGGTCAACGCCTGCGGCAACGTTGTCGACCCCTTCACCGGCGAGTGGGTCGCCGGCATGCGCGCCGCAGCCGATAGCGACCAGATCGTCGACATGGAACTCGCAGCCTTTGCCGCCGCCGGATCCATGCAGATGCCGCTCGACCGCACCAACACCACCATCAGCTGCATCATCACCAACGTGGAACTCACTAAGGCACAAGCCACCAAGGTCTCCCAGATGGCCGCAGACGCCTACGCACACGCCATCCGTCCCACGCACACCACCAACGACGGCGACACCATCTACACCCTCGCCAGCGGCAAACTGGGCGCCCAGGCAAGCGCCGCCGTTCCCCTAGACCTGCTGGGCATGCTCGCAGTAAGGGCCCTGGAAACTGCCATCGTAAACGGAGCCAAAACCGCCAAAACCTCCCACAGCATCCCCGGCGCCGCGAAGTAGTCCACTCGACCGTCGGTCGGAGACGGGCGGGCGTTACGTTTGCTGCTCTACAGTCCTATGCAAGACGAAGGCCACATTAAGTGGCCTTCTTTGCATGCGGAACTCGCGACAAACGTAATGCCCGCCCGCCTCCGACCGACTTCCAACCTAATTCTTTTCAGCCCAGGCCCCTGTGTACCGCGCTTCGAAGATCTTCAAATTCAAATAACCTGACAATCGATTCTTATAGCAGAGGCCCCTTGGCCTTTAGTTTGATACAAGTTCCGCGCGAGCAGGACTGTTCGCAGTAGCAAACTAAAGGCCAAGGGGCCCAGTCAACCTATCAGCAGCGATTACTCAGCAGCTAGTTGAATTTGAAGATCTTTGAGGCAAGACGGTATAGGCCGAGTGTGGTTTTGTCACCGGCACGACCGCGCAGATTGGTGAAGAACCCGACCACGCCGTAGCGGGCACGACGATACATGCGCTCGTCATAGGCCTTCAAATCATTCCACAGCGTCTTTAGGCGCTCGTCGGCGCAATCTTCCTCGGAAAGCTTGGTAAGCACCGAGCAGATCGCCATCATCATGGTGAAGTAGCCCATCATGTACGAACGCAGGCGCGACGACCCAACATCGCTGTACAAGTGGTACGACTCCATCATGATACGCGTAACACGGAACTGCTGGTCCAGACGCTTGACCATCGTTGCCTCGTTGACGCTCTGGCCCTCGCGACCGATAAAGTAGCGGTAGAGGTCGATGTCGGCGTAGTACATGGTCTTGCAACGCGGCAGCGGCACGTAGGCGTAGATGTTGTCCACATAGAACGTGTGCGGCGGCATGGGAAGGTTGGACTCGCGCAGCACATCCGTGCGATAGCACAGGCTGTGCATGAGAAGGTTCTGGTCCAGGCGGAAATGACCGAGCTGATCCCAGGAAAAGATCTTTTTGCGCGGCAGGGCAAATTTGTAGCCAATAGCGGTATGCGTGCCCTCGTAAACCTTCTCGTACACGTAGTTCGAGATAAACAGGTCAACGCGCTGGTCGCGCTCCTCAAAGCCACGCAGAATCGACAGCATGGTCGAAAGGGCAGCGCCGTCAAGCCAGTCGTCCGAGTCGACAACCTTGTAGTAGGTGCCCTGCGCCTCGCGCAGACCCGAAAGGACGGCAATACCGTGACCGCCATTCTCCTGGTGCACCGCGCGGATGATTCCAGGATAACGTGCCTCCCACTCATCGGCCTTATCGGCCGTCTCGTCCTTGGAGCCGTCGTCCACCACGATAATCTCGATATCGGTAGCGTAATTGCTCCCCTCCAAGATGGAGGTGATGCAATGGTCCATGTCCTTGGCGGCGTTATACGAGGGAATACCGAATGTTATGACTTTATGCATGGCAGGCGATAATCTCATCCGAAAGATCGAGGGCAGAATTGGTCACGGCGTCCATATCGTAGTAACGATACTCGGCCAGACGACCCACCGGGTGGAAGTTCGTCAGGTTCTGGACGCGCTCAAGATAGCGCTCATAGAGCTCACGGTTCTCGGGCTCAAGAATGGCGTAGTACGGCGTCTCGCCCGAGCCGGGCGTATAGGCCTTGGAGTACTCCTTCATGATGGTGGTCTTGCCGGGCAGGACCTGACCGGTCATGTTCTTGAACTCGGTGATGCGCGTGTAGTCCTCGCTCGTGGTGTAGTTGACGGTGCCCACGGGCTGGAACTGGTCCATATCGAGCGTCTCGAACTTCATATCGAGCGTGCGGTACGGCAACGCACCCAAGTCGAGGTTGAACAGCTCGTCGAGTGGACCGGTATAGACAATCTCGCCACCATAGACCTTGCCGTCGATCTTGACGGTGGTCTCGTCGATCTCAAAGAGATCGCGGGCGTCCACGTCGCAGAACACGTCGATCAGGTCGTGGTCGAGCATGTGCTCAAAGAGCGCCGTGTAGCCCTCCTGCGGCATGCCCTGGAAGGGGGCTTGCGGGAAGTAGCGGTCATCATCGCCCACAAAGACGGGAACGCGGCCGGTGATCGAGGGATCGATCTGATCGGGCGTCTGGCCCCACTGCTTCATGGTGTAATGCAAAAAGACGTTCTCGTAGACGTAATCGGCGACCTCGGCCAAGTCGGGGTCGTTCTTCTTACGCAGCTCCATAATGGGCACCTTGACATCCTTGCCAAAGGTCTCCACGAGCTTCTGATACAGCTCCTCGCCGCGCTCGTCACCAAAGGCGAGCTTGAGACTCGCATGGTTGAAGGGCACGGGCATAAGGGTACCGTTGATGTTGGCGAGCACCTTGTGCTGATAATCCGTCCACTTGGTAAAGCGCGACAGGAAATTGTGCACGCGCTCGTTAAAGGTGTGATAGATATGCGGACCGTACTCGTGAATCAGGATTCCGGCCTCATCAGTGCAGTCATAGGCATTGCCCGCAATGTGGCTACGGCGCTCCAAAACGGCAACACGATAGCCGATGGTCTCGGCAAGACGGCGGGCGCAAACGGCACCGGCATATCCAGCACCGACGACAATCATGTCGTACGCGCCGGCGTTAAAGCCTTCAGGCAGGCCTGAGGTAATCTGCATCGATACTCCTTGTCAAAAGCCACGGGCTCGTTAGCTGGGCTTTTCTCGAACATTCTTCGAGACATATTTATCAGAGCGATTATAGCGCTAATGCGTCCTATAATGAGCTTGCCACACAAGGAAAGCTCAAGCACCGCGGCGAACATAATTGAAAGGTAAACCCGCTAGCAGCGGGTTTATTCGTGAACAGCCGGGCGCCTGGAGCTTAGCGAAACGCTTGTAAGGAGTAACATGAGCGATTTCCTAAACCGTATGAAGTCTGCCGCCAAGGCCGACCTTAAGACGATCGTCCTGCCCGAGGGCGAGGATCCGCGCACCATCGTCGCGGCCACCAAGATCATCGAGGAGGGCCTGGCAAAGATCGTCATCCTGGGCAACCCCGACGAGATCGACGTTCCCGGCGCTACCGTCATCGACCCGCGCAATGCCGAGAAGCACGAGGAGTACGCGCAGAAGTTTGCCGAGCTCCGCGCCAAGAAGGGCGTTACCATCGAGCAGGCTCGCGCCCAGGTGATGGACGCCACCTACTTTGGCACCATGATGGTCAAGATGGGCGATGCCGACGGCCTGGTCTCCGGCGCCTGCCACTCCACCGCCGACACCCTGCGCCCCGCGCTTCAGATCCTCAAGACCGCCCCGGGCACCAAGCTGGTCTCGGCCTTCTTCGTGATGTGCACCGACACCCCGCAGTTCGGCACCGACGGCACGCTGATCTTCGCCGACTGCGGCCTCAACATCAACCCGTCCTCCGACGAGCTCTCCGAGATCGCCATCGCCTCCGCTCACTCCTGGTCCACCTTCATGGGCAACGTTGAGCCGCACGTGGCCATGCTCTCCTACTCCACCATGGGCTCCGCCGGCGGCGAGGTCGCCAAGAAGGTCCAGGAGGCCGTGAAGTTCTGCAAGGAGAAAGCTCCCGAGCTCGCCATCGACGGCGATCTGCAGCTCGACGCCGCCATCGTCCCCACCGTCGCCCAGCTCAAGGCTCCCGGCTCCTCCGTTGCCGGCAAGGCCAACGTGCTCGTGTTCCCCGACCTCGAGGCCGGCAACATCGGCTACAAGCTGGTCCAGCGCTTCGCCGGCGCCGACGCCTACGGCCCCATCCTGCAGGGCATCGCCAAGCCGGTCAACGATCTGTCGCGCGGCTGCTCTGCCGACGACATCGTGGGTGTCGTGGCCATCACCGCCGTCCAGGCTCAGATGGCTGAGTAGCGCACGCACTCGCTCGAAGGCCGTACGGGCTAACCCCTGAAAACGTCCTCGACCAATGAAACGCCCCCGTTCTGCTCCTTCGGAGCTACGAACGGGGGCGTTTCTGGTCTGCGGATTGTTTTCAGGGGTTAGCCCGTACGGCCTTCTACCGCTACGTAGCAATCAGGGTATCTGGGGTGGACGGCGGCTTGGCTACGAGCTAGGGCTGAAAATCTGAATGAATGGGTGCCGTTGCTGGAGGGTCAAACGATGCAGATATGGTCACTTTGGGACCGAAATGTTGGCTGCGGTCTGATGTCTGGCCCGCCGGAAAGTGTGTCCCGGTTTGAAGGCGGATTGTGGGATGTGGCTTCCGCTTGGGGCCTGTTTGGGAAACTTTGGGACGGAATTTTGCTTTATTGTGGGTCGCACTTTCCGCAACATGCCTCAACCGGAAAGCGTGTCCCAGAATTTGTGCTCGAAATGGGACAAAGTTTCCGCCGCCCGCCTGCTAGCAAAAAGGCCTCCGGAGCTGTTGCTCTGGAGGCCTTTCGTTTACTTGCAAATGCGCGCGTTAGTTGTTCTTGGTCAGACGCTCGACGTCGTGGGCGATCATGTATTCCTCGTCGGTGGGGATGACCATGACCGTGACGGCGGAACCGGCGGCACTGATGACCTGCGGGCCGTTGCCCACGGCCTCGCGGTTCTTGTTGTTGTCGATGCGCACGCCCAGCCACTCAAAGCAGTCGCAGAAAGCCTTGCGAATCGACCAGTCGTTCTCGCCGATGCCGGCGGTAAAGGTGATGGTGTCCACGCCCGCCATGGAAGCGATCATGGAACCGGCCTGCTGCATGGCCTTGTAGGCGAACATATCGAAGGCGAGCAGGCAGCGCTCGTCGCCCTCGGAGGCGCGTGTACGGATGTCTCGGGCATCGTTGGAGATGCCCGAGATGGCAAGCAGGCCGGACTGCTTGTTCATCATGTCGTCGACTTCCTGGTAACTGTAGCCGCCCTCGCGCTGAAGATAGCACACGGTGGCCGGGTCGATGGAACCGCAACGGGTACCCATCATCAGGCCGTCGAGCGGCGTGAGGCCCATCGTGGTATCGCGGCACACGCCGTCCTCGATGGCGGCGAGCGAAGCGCCGTTGCCCAGATGGCACGAAAGCAGACGGTGGCAGCGCGAGCCCAGGATCTCCTTGGCCATCATCCACTCATAGCGATGGCTCGTGCCGTGGGCACCGTACTTGCGCACGTGATACTTATCGCACACGTCCTTGGGCAGCGCATAGGTGTAGGCAACCTCGGGCATGGTCATGTGGAACGAGGTATCGAAGACGGCGACGTTGGGCAGCTCCGGATACTTCTCGCGGCAATACTCGATTGCTGCGGCCTCGCCGTAATTGTGCAGCGGGGCGAGCGGGGCCACCTCGAGAATCTTAGCCATGACCTCGTCGTCGACGACCGCGGAATCATCGAAGTGCCAGCCACCCTGAACGATACGGTGGCCGATGCCATCGATCGTAAAGTCGGTCTTCTCGAGCTCCTCGAGCACACGCGCGATAGCCGAACGATGATCCGGGAAGGGGACCTCCTCGGTCTGCTTGGCGCCACCGTTCTCGGAGTGGCCAAAGATGCCCATGTCCGATCCGATACGCTCGCAGTTGCCCTTGGCGAAAACCTTGCGGGTATCGGTATCCAAAAGCTGATATTTAAGGCTTGAGCTGCCGGCGTTGACAACAAGTACGTTCATGAGACTCCTTCGCAGTGCAATACGGTCGACGCAGGCCCCTTAAGGCGGCCGCATGTTAATAAGAAGTTATCATATCTTGATAAATAGATATCAGCATATCGCCCAACGAGCGCAAAAGAGGGGCCGAACGGCGCTCGGTCGTCCAGCCCCTCCCCTCTTGCAATTACTTGCCGTTGACGATGCGCTCGACGTCGGAAGCGATCATGAACTCCTCGTCCGTAGGGATGACGAAAATCTTGACCTTGGAATCCTTGGCGGACAGGCACCAAGCGCCGTCGCCACGCAGGGCATTACGGGCGTGATCCATCTTGACGCCCATAAAGGCCAGACGATCGGCCACGCCAGCGCGAACGGCCGGAGCGTGCTCGCCGATGCCGGCGGTAAAGACCAGGGTGTCCATGCCGCACATGGAGGTGGCCATCTCGGCGGCCTTAGCGGCAATCTTGTAGACGAACATATCGAAGGCGAGCTGAGCCTCGGGGTCACCAGCAGCGGCGAGCTCCTCAACGTTGCGGCAGTCGTTGGTCTTGCCACCGGTCACAGCCAAAAGGCCAGACTTCTTGTTCATCATCTCGTCGACCTCGTCGAAGGTGTAGCCACCCTCGCGCTGCAGGTAGCACACGGTAGCCGGGTCGATGGAGCCGCAGCGGGTGCCCATCATGACGCCGTCGAGCGGCGTCAAGCCCATGGTGGTGTCCATGCACTTGCCGTCCTCGATGGCGCACAGGGAAGCGCCGGAGCCGATATGGCACACGACGACCTTGCGGGCCTCGCCGTTGGTCATCTCGGCGACCTTCTTGGAGATGTAGCGATAGCTGGTGCCGTGGGCGCCGTACTTACGGATGTGCAGCTTGTCGCAGACGTCCTTGGGAAGGGCGTAGGTCTTGGCGACCTCGGGCATGTTGAAGTGGAAAGCGGTGTCGTAGACCGTGACGTTGGGCAGATCGGGATACTGCTCCAGGCAGTACTCGATAACGTTGGCCTCGGGGTTGTTGTGCAGCGGCGCCAGCGGGGCGACCTCGCGAATCTTGGCGAGGACGTCCTCGTCGACGAGGGAGGAATCACCAAAGTACCAACCGCCCTGAACGATACGGTGGCCGATGCCCTCGATCTTGACGCCGTTGGCCTCAAGGTCCTTCAGGACGACCTCGATGGCGACCTTGTGGTCGGGGAACTCGATGTTCTCGGTCACCTTCTTGGAGCCATTGGCAGCATGGGTGAAGGTACCACCGGTAAAGCAGACGCGCTCGCAGGAGCCCTTTGCGGACACCTTATGGGACTTGGTGTCGATGACCTGATACTTAAGGGTCGAAGATCCCGCGTTGACGACCAGAACGTTCATGTGTCTCCCTACTAACAGGCGGTGTGGCGCCGCCAGGTTACATACGCTTCAATAATAAACCCAAACGCCCTCGCGCTCGGGTTTATTGCGTTGATATATAAGTTATCGGTGCCTAAATACTCATGGCCTTTGACTTGTAAGACGAAATAGCGCGGGGATGTACACCAGGGAAGAAATCCCGAGCGCAACAAGCAATACGACTCGAATGCCCGCGATGCTGCTCAACGCAGCATTGAACAGATAGAAAAGGATGGCACCCACCGCCACCATCTGGCTTTGGACCGAAATCAGTGAACAGCGCATCGAAGAATCGACAGCATTTTGAAAAATTGAGTATTTAATTGGAGCAAATAACGAGTACGCGACCGTCTGCAGTACATAGAACACGGGCAGCAAATAGACCGGAGTAAAGGGAATCAAAAACAGAGCAGCCAGGGAAAGGCGCACGATGCCGCAAATACGCGCAAAACGGCCCTTGTCGACATGAGCAATCACACTGGGCACAATAAGCCCCATGGAGGCCGAGGCAAGAAGCTGGACCGCAATGATCACACCCGAAGCGACGGCATTCATTCCGCGACCCGCAAGCAACAGTGAGAAAAAGTCTTCCAGGGCGACAAAAGCAAATGCCTGAGAGCAGTCCATGATGAACGCTGAACGAAGAATGCCGTTACGCGCAATAGCGGCACCGATCATCTTCGGGCTAATTCCACGCTTAGGTGTCGCTGTAGTGTCCCCTCTTCGCATCTCAGGAATGCAGACAACGACAACCAACGTCAACACCATTGCGATGATATCTGCCAAAAGACCAATGAGATACGCGCCAGCGGACGAAATGAAACCGCCCACACAAGCGGAGAGGGCATAAGAGGCATAGAAAACAAATCGCTCAACGACATTAAGCCTTACGAGCTGGTCCAGAGAGACGCTGTCAATGTAAATCGCTTCCATGGACCCGCTCATACATGCAGCGGCAAAACCTTTGAGAGCAAACGCGCCGATTAAAAGCAGAGGAGAACGGACGAGAAGCAGGGCGGCGTAGTATCCAAGCATCCCCACGACGCCAACGAAACCACTTGTCTTTCGTCCAAACCTATCGGCAATATAGCCAGTGGGAACTTCAAGGATGAACTTGCTCACTTGATATGCAATCATCATGCTAGAAATCGCCACCATCGAGAATCCGACGAATTCAAGGTAAACCGTCAGAAAATACAAAATGGTGCTGAAGTTCGACAGAAAAACAAACGTCATATAAAGCAAAACCGTACGGTTTTTCATGCTCCGCCCTCCAAGAGTCAACAATCTAAATCGGAATCTTGGAAAAGCATGAGGGCAAAGCCGTCAGTCATGTGTTACAAGGCGTCAACATTCACTTGACGACACGAGGCCAAATGGCCTCACGAAGCAAGATGACGCAATAGGTGAAGAAATACCGTCTGGTGTCGATCGGTCCAGGCATTTTGTCGATAGCAAAAGTAGATGGGCAAGGCTACGTCATGCGAACCTTCAATAGAGTACTCGCTCACTTCCGACCCATCTGATGCGAGAGAAGAGCCAGAAAAACTCAATATCAATCCCCCGGCCTGAAGAAACTCAGCCTGTGCCCTGTTTCCGTATTCGACATCGCGAAAGCGGAAATTAACCAGCTGAGCTTCGAGGCATTGATTGATTGCATTGAGACAGGGCGACAAATTAATGGGGACAGCTAACCTGCCGCCCAGTAACTCACGAACGGTCATAGCGCCCACAGATTGATGACCCGCTGGGCAAGAAAGAACCTTGAGCTCCTTTTCACCCAAGTATTTCGAAGAAAGGACACTGTCCCTTGGCTCCTCAAATGAGATGGCTGCATCCGAAATGCCAAGCACAAGTGATTCAAAGCATGTAGCCGTTGGCTGATGCCACACATCAAGGTGAATCTGAGGGTGCGAGCTTTCAAACGAGTCGTACCAGTTTTCGGAAAAAAGACGCCCCCGCCCGTGAGGACAGGGGACGTAAAGACGAAAGTGGCCGTCGGGCGAAACGCCACCGTTCCCCGATTGGGTGTACTTTTTGAGATCGTCGACTTGTGCCAGGATCACGCGTGCACGACGCGCAAATTCTCTGCCCGCCGGAGACAAAACAGCCTCCCCCGCCGATCGATTGAGCAAAACGATCTGATACTCAGACTCCAGTTTCTTAATTGCCGACGAGACAGCCTGTGGGCTCACGTGAACGGCGCGAGCCGCTTTGCGCACGCCGCCGTAGTTCGCTACCGCTTGAAGGTATTCGAGTTGAGAAAGCTGCATAGATTACTCCAAAGGCAGCCAAGTCGACGGCCTACGCGCCCTCAGATGAGGTTCTCACCCAAGTTCTTGCCGCCGAGGACGTGCATATGGAAATGCATGACGGTCTGACCGGCGTTGGCGCCCTTGTTGGAGATGACGCGGAAACCGTCCTCCAGGCCCTTGGCCTTAGCGACCTCCTGGATGGCGTGAGCCATGGCGCCCATGGTCTCGGCCGGCACGTTATCGGCGATATCGCTGTAGTGCTTCTTGGGGATCACGAGCGTGTGGACCGGCGCCTGGGGGTTGAGGTCGTCGAAGGCGATGACCTGGTCGTCCTCATAGACAACGGTCGAGGGGATCTCGTGGTTGGCAATTTTGCAGAAGATGCAATCGCACATGGTTGGTTCCTTTCTCACAGACCAAGGTAATTATATTTGGTCGGGATGGTTAGAACGAGAGGTTGTCGTCCGTGTTGGCGGCTTCGCCGTCGGCAAGCACGTCGTTGCCGTCGACGTCCTTAAGAAGCACCGAGACCTTCTGCTCGGCATCGGCCAGGCGCGTGCGCAGGCTCTTGAGAAGCTCGACGCCGCGGGTATAGCTCTCGAGCGACTCCTCGAGCTCCATATCGCCCGACTCCAAGCTGCGAATGATGAGCTCCAGCTCCTGCGAGGCCTGCTTGTACGTAAGCTGCTCGACCGGGGTCTTCTCTGCCATATCTGTTTCCTTTCCTAAAGGTTTATCGCTGTGAAACGCGGCCTACTCGACCGTATTGACCGTTGCCGCCACGTTGCCGTCTGCCATGCGTACACGAATGGCGTCGCCGGGCTTAAAGGTCTTGGCGCTCGTGGCCACGCCATCATCGCTGTACGCGATGGAATAGCCGCGGGCAAGCACTTTGAGCGGCGACAGAGCATCGAGCGAGGCTGCCGCACGGCCCAGGTCGGACGCGGGCTTGTTGAGCATCGTGCGCCCCTGATGCTCCAGACGGGAGCTTGCAAGCGTGAGCGCATGGCGCTTGCCATCGAGCCCCGAGGTGCTTGCAACCAGACGCTCGGGCAGACGTTCAAAGTTGGAGCGGAATGTCCCGACCGAGCGCGCTATGGCACCCGAAAGGCGATCGGCGGTCAGCGCAAGCTCCGATTCGCGACGCTCGACCATAAATGTGGGGTCATTGAGGCACGGGCGGCATGCGGCGGCATCGAGCGCATCGCCCAAGCGAGCCGTATAGGTATCCCAAGCGCGGCGACCACGCTGATCGAGTATCTCAAAATCAACCTGATTCGACCCAATCATCGATGCCATCGCTGCACCCAGACGCTGATGACGTGCCTCAAGCACATCGGCCAACTCCGTCATAGCCGGCGCCACCGATTCGGCCGCTGCCGTGGGCGTGGAGGCGCGGCGGTCGCTCACCATGTCGCAAATCGAGGTATCGGGCTCATGGCCAATGCCGGTCACCACGGGCACAGGACAAGCCGCCACCGCGCGGGCAAGCTCCTCGTCATTAAAGGTCATAAGATCCTCAAAGGAGCCGCCGCCGCGCACCAACAAAATACAGTCGGGCGCCGGCGTAATGGAAGCGGCGCGGCGCAGGCCCTCAATGAGCTCTGTCGGCGCACCCTCGCCTTGTACCTTGGCACCCACGCAGACGAGCTCGACGAGCGGGTTGCGACGACGCAATGTGCGCTTGACGTCGTCGATTACGGCACCCGAAAGCGAGGTGACGACCGCCACGCGCGAGCAAAACACCGGGATGCGGCGCTTACGCGCCTCGTCCATCAGGCCCTCGCGGCGTAGCTTTTCGGCCAGTTGCGCCACTTGTTGACGCAGCAGGCCCTCCCCCGCCAACGAAAACGAGCGGGCAACAAAGCTCATGCGGCCCGTGGCCTTATAGAGATTGAAGCTGCCCTTAAAGCTCACCTGCATGCCGTCACGCAGATCGAAGGTACGCTTGAGATAGGCGCCCTTCCAGATGATGCAGTCGACGGCGGCCGAGTCATCTTTAATCTGGAAGTAGCAGTGGCCGCTTCGGGCGTTGGGACCACGGAAACCCGTGACCTCGCCCAGGACACTCAGCTGCGGAATGGCATCGAGCGCACTGGCAGCGATTTCTACCGCCTGGCTCACGCTGAGCTCCTTGCGCTCCTGCTCATCCGAACCGTCAAACTCGGCGGAAACGGCATTGCCGGTTAGATTCCAGCCTGCCACGCAGCCTCCTTTCGTCATCGTGCACAAGGGCTTCGGCCCTGCGCAAATTCAAGTCCAACACATAGTACAGCGCCGCGGGGACACGAATCCCCGCGGCGCCCAGCGACCAAATTTGTTATCGGTTGGAGTTTCTGTTGTAGCGAGCCATAAGATAGAGCAGCTGAATAATCGAGGTGAGCGCAGCGGCAACATAGGTAAGCGCGGCGGCCGTCAGCACCTTCTTGGCACCGTTGACCTGCTTGGAACTCATACCCGACTGCTCAATATATGCCACGGCGCGGCGGCTGGCATCAATCTCGACCGGCAGCGTAACCAACTGGAACAACACACTAAACGAGAAGAAAATCAACGCGAGGGTTGTGAGCCCGGCAATGTTCATAAAAAGGCCCAAGAGCAACACGATGGTCCAGGTGTTCTGGGTAAAGTTGACGACCGGCACGAGGGCGGTACGTACTTTCATCATGGCATAGCCGCTTTGACGCTGGGCGGCATGGCCCGCCTCGTGGCAGGCGACGGCAACGCTTGCGACCGAACCGCCCGAACGGTTGGCATCCGACAGATACAGGTTGTTGTCCTGCGGGTTGTAATGGTCGGTGAGCTCGCCAGCAACACCCTTGATACCCACGGCGTTGCAGCCGTTGGCATCGAGCATGCGGCGAGCGACCGTGGCACCCGTATCGCCGTCCGAGCGAACCTTGGACCAGGTTTTGTACGTCGAGTTGATATAGTTCTGTGCGGCAAGGCCAAGCACCGTGCAGACAAGAACAACCAGCAGGTACAGCGGGTCGATGCCAAAGCCGTATCCATAGTAATAAGGCATGCGAATTCCTCCGAATCGAGTTACACGTTGGAGGCATTCTACCCACTCAAGCGGCTAGGCTTCCTTACAGCAATTCGATTTTTCCGTCCTTCACCGTCAACCCCATATTGCCGGAAAGCAGATCGTCCAGGCGCGAGCCCACAAGCTCAAAGCGCCAGCCTTCGCGCAAGGGGCTCTGCTCGGGATGCTCAATATAGTCGGCCAGGTCATCGCGCGAGGCAATGACCGAAGTCGCCACGCCCGAGCGCTCGGCAACCAGGCGGATGAGCGCGTACATCAGGTCCGTCACGCTCTCCAACTCCGGCGAAATCTGACGGTGCCCGCGCACCATGAGCGGCAGGCGATCGTGCGGGCAGCTCGCGCCGCGCTTGATGGCCATGAGCGCACCGTCCACGTCGCGCTCCCCCAACTGATCGGTACCGCGGATGCTACGGAACTCCTCAACGCGCACGGGATTGCGCTTAACGAGCACAAGCAGCGTGTCGTCGGACATGACCCACTTGCGCGGGATGTTACGGCGCTCGGCGCGGTCCTCGCGCCAGGCGGCGAGCTCGCGCGCGATGCCCAACTGGTGACGGCTGCACGAATTGATGCGTTTGACCTTGCGGAACGCCTCGTGGCGATCGGCGCGATAGTGCGACTCGTCAGCCAGCGGGCGCAGCTCGTCGAGCACCCAGTCCACACGGCCCAGCTCGCGCAGGCGGCTCATCATCTCGGTATAGGCGACGATCAGGTACTTGACGTCATCGATCGCATACTCAATCTGCTTATCGGTCAGCGGGCGGCGCGACCAGTCGGTCAGCGACTCGGTCTTGGGCAGCGATACGCCGCAGAACGTCTGAACAAGCGCGCCATACGAAATCTGCTGGCGCTCGCCCAAAAAGGCGGCGGCGACCTGCGTATCGAAAATCGGTCGTGGCAGCACGCCCACGGTATGGAGCATGACCTCCATATCCTGCGAGCACGCGTGGAAGACCTTGGTCACGCTCTCGTCGGCCATAAGCTCGGCCAGCGGCGATAGGTCGTCGATTACCAGGGGATCGACCGCGACGCTCTCGGCAGGGGTGGCAATCTGAACCAAACACAGACGCGGGTGGAATGTGCGCTCGCGCAAAAACTCGGTATCGACGGCAATCGCGTCGAACTCACGGGCGCGCTGGCAAAAGGCGAGTAGAGCCTGATGTGTGGAAATGTACATATCAACCCATCGAATAAGGTTAGGCCCGAAAAACACGGGTAGGATATCGGCATTGCCTTACAACTATACTCGGTTAGTCACAGAACGGGAACGTAAGTATGCGCTGCCTTATCATCCACAACCCGGCATCGGGCCCCAGCTCAGATGAAATCTACGCATTCACGCACGCCCTCGCGCAGGGCGGCGACGAGGTCGTGATGCGTTTTATCGGCGATGGCATGGAGCCCGAGGATGCCGTGGCAGACGTGCGCGAGTTTGATCGCGTGGTCGTTTCGGGCGGCGACGGCACCGTCTCCAACGTGCTCGACCAGATGCGCGGGTGCGGTGTCCCCACGCTCGTCTTCCCCTCCGGCACAGCCTGTCTATTCTTTAACAACATCGGTAATGCCCCCGAGGCAGCGGCGCTCGCCAAGGCCTGCCGTGCCGGTCGCACGGTCAAAGTCGACATGGGTGAGCTCTTTTGGCTCGACGAGAACGGCAACGAGAAGCGCCACGGCTTTATCATCATCGCCGGCTCGGGCTTCGACGCCGAGATCATGATGAAGGCCGCCCCCACCAAAAACGACATCGGCGAGATCGCTTACTTCCTCTCCGCGCTCGCCACGCCCAATCCCACGGTGGCGCACTTTACGATTGAGCATGACGGCATTGTCGAGGAGCTCGACGGCATCTGCTGCATGGCCGGCAACACCTCGGTCATCCAAAACGACATCAACCTGTTCCCCGACTGCCGTATGAACGATGGCATGGTCGACATTGCGGTCATCGAACCCGTGCGCACTGTGCAGCTGCTGCCTACCGTGATCACCGCTGCGCTTGACCCCGCCGGCAAGGTACTCGGGCGCCCGCAGTTCAAGATCATCCAGACCAAGGAAGCCAAGATCACCTGCACCCCGTCGCTGGGCATGCAGTTCGATGGCGAAATTATCTCCAGCAATTCGGGCGTCTTTGGAGCCCGCGCGCTTCCACAATGCCTCGACCTCATCGTCGACGAATTCTCCCCGCTCGGAAAATAGGAGGACCCTATGAACGACAATCCCCTGCTCGGCTTTATCATCATCGTTTTGGCCATGCTCGTCGGCTATGCGATCAACGTGATCCACCGCCGGAAGAAGTAATTCCACATTGGTATGATATTCATCAAATTATCGTCTCCCCTGCTGTTTATGCATTTGCCAAACAGCGGGGGATTTTCATTTCGGGCATTCCCAGTTACTTTATTCGGCTACAGTAATTACAGGGCGTCTTTATTAAAGTAAAGCTACAAACTGAGTACAATTAACCGCTCATCGCATATTTCATCACGCTTATCGAGTAAGTTTTTTTCATAGATGAATATTGTTTCCAGTTCGTTACGCTAATGAGGTGTCTTTATTGGCTGAAGCCCTCTGGCAACGGAGGGCTTTCGCACGCTGGGAGGGAAAATGAGGAAAACTCACCCCGTCAACGCGCTCAAGAAGCTAGGCATAGGCCTCGCCTTTGGAGCTGCAACCATCATGTCCATGCCGACATCTGCGCTCGCCTGCACGCAGATATACATGGGCAACAAGCTGACGGCCGACGGTAATACGTACTACGGCCGTGCTGAGGACTACCGCAAGCGTTACCTCAAGCACTTTGGCATCGAGCCTTCGTTTGGCCCTGGTCACACCTACAGCTCGGATGAGTCTGCATTCGTGTATACCTCGACCAAGACCTCGTATCGCTACACCTATGTGCGTGACCACCCCAGTCAGTGGGACGAGCGCTGGGATGCCTACTCCGAGGCTGGCATCAACGAGAAGGGTGTCTCCTGCTCCGCCACGCTGACCACCTACATGAATGCAGCTGCCAAGGCTGCGGACCCCCTGACCGATACTGGCATTGGCGAATATAGCTACGGCAGCGTAATCTTGGGCGAAAGCGCCACGGCACGTGAGGGTGTCGAACTCCTCGGCAAGATCATCGACGACCAGGGCGCCTGCGGCAACGACCAGATTATCATCTCCGACAACAATGAGACCTGGCTGTTCGCCGCACTTTCCGGCCATCAGTGGATCGCCATGAAGCTCACCGATGACATCGCCTCGCTTAACCCCAACATCGGCAACCTCAACTACAAGGTTGACCTCAACGACACCGAGAACTGCCTCCACTCCGAGGGCATCGAATCTATGCCCAAGGAGAAGGGCTTCGCCAAGTACTTCGATGATGGCCAGTTCGACGTTGCCCAGACCTACGGCGAGGAAATTAGCGAAAATGCCATGCACTCTTGGGCACGTTATGTCCAGGGTCGCGCTTACTTCGATGCGCCGCTCACCGAGGGCACCGACTATAAGATTGTAAAGGACACGCGCGAAAACGCCCGCGCCACGACCGGCGCTCTGCCCTTCGAGGCACAGCCCCTGTTCTTCCAGCCTGGCAAATCCAACTGGAACACCTTTGAGATGATCCGCGCGTTTGGCAACCGCGGCGAGAAGGCCCCGGGCCTCAACGCCAACACCGACGGCGCCTACGCCATCGGTACCGAAAGCAACAGCGAGATCAACCTCTTCCAGATTCGCGATGGCCTCGATCCCGAGATCGCAACCATCCAATGGGAAATGCTCTCCCGCGCCGCGTACTCCGTCGCCATCCCCTTCTACTCCGCACTGCTCACCGAGGTTAGCCCGTATTTCAGCGACCAGACCGTCTCCTACGATCACTGCAAAGAGACGGACATCGTAAACAACGAAGAACCCGAGAACTCCATCAATTACGTCCTCATGGACATCAGCTCCCTCTGCTTCGAGCATCCCGAGCTGCTCGGCGCCAACGTCCGCACCTACCTCGACGCCCTCCAGAACGAGCTCGTCGAGCAGAACTTGGAAGTCGACGAGGTCATGCAGGCCACCGAGGGCACCGAGGCCCGTACCGCCCTGGCAAACAAGGCCGGCAATGCTGCCACCGAGAACACCTACGTCAAGTGCAAGGCCTTGCTCCAGGAGATGCGCGCCTATCTGAAGGCTGAGAACTTCGACCAGCCCTTCACCCCGAGCGACCTGAACACCGAGACCAACGGCCTCAAGGTGTCCATCACCTACGCCAAGGACGCTCTTGCCACCGACCCGGTAACCCCAGATCAGCCTGGCACTCCCGAGCAGCCTGGTACTCCTGAGCAGCCCGGTACCCCCGAGCAGCCCGCTAAGCCCGAGCAGCCCACCACCAAGCCCGAGAAGCCTGGCAAGTCGGACACCACGACCACGGTAACCACCAACAAGACGAACACCAAGGGCGGCCTGCCCACCACCGGTGATCGTTTTGATGGCCGCGTGGTGGCTGCATTCGCCATCGCTGGCGTTGCCGTCATCTCCGCAGGCGGTTACTTCCTCTACCGTCGCAATAAGGAGTAACGTCTTAGCTGAGCGGGCAAGGCAGCAATGGCAGCCTCGCCCGCTCAGCCCGCTCTTTTGACCGACGGGAAACCCGCCTGAAATCTTTTCAAAAAAGATTTCCCCGCACACACTTCGCTGTGCTATAGTGCAGCGCAACAGCAACTAGGTGCGACCGCGCCACGGCATCACGAAAGGAGCCACCAACATGAAGAACACGATGAAGTCTCTCAACAACTGGTGGTGGCGTGATGCGAATACGATCGGTCGACAGTGAGTCCCTCACGCCTGTTTTTGCGCTCTAGGTGATTGGAAGGCCTCCGGTTTCGACCGGGGGCCTTTTTCTATCTCGCGCCCGATCGCATTCGCATCACGCGCCTCCGCTTTTCTCTTGCACTCCCATTCCGAAAGGATTTTCACCATGTCTCAGAACACCACCGCCGCCCAGCCCCGCACCGTCCAGACCGCCGACCGCGGCAAACTCGATGTCCGCGTCCTCGTCCTGCTCGCCATCCTGCTCGCCGCCGGCTTCATCCTCAACTTCACCGTCGGCAAGGCCATCTCGGGCATCTCGGGCGGCATGATCAGCCCCGAGTTCATCATCTCGGCCTTCTGCCTCACCATCCTGGTCGTTCGTCCCAACATCGGCCAGGCGCTCGTCATTGGCCTCATCTCGGCTGCCGTGATCCAGATCACCACCACTTCGCCGTTCGTCGATTTTGCCGCCGAGGGCATCGCCGCCATGCTCATGGCCGGCATCGTCAACGCCGCCGGCAAGAACGGTCAGGTCAAGCCCGCCATCGCTATTGTCGCAACCTTCCTGACCACCTTTGTCTCCGGCGTCATCTTCATGGTCATCAAGATGGCCATGCTCGGCGTGGTAGGCGAGCTCGCCGCCGCCATGCTGCCCGTCGTCGCCATGACCGCCGTCTTTAACGCCATTCTGGTCGGCGCCCTCTACTTGCCCATCCAGAAGGCCCTGAAGCTCAACTAACCCGTTCGACTTTACGAGCCACCCCATCTTGGCGTTCATTCGTCGCTCGCGTACCCAAGTACGCTTCACTCCTCTTTCGCGCCAACCTGGGGTCCCTCGTAAAGCCGTCTCCGTGCTTCACCACCAAAGACTGTCCCAAACGACTAGCTTTTGGGGACGTTCTTAAACGACTGGTCATTTAAGAACGTCCCCAATGACTACGAAAGGTATCCATGGAAACGATCATCAACGTCGACGATGTCTCGTTCTCCTATGGCACGCAGACCGAGCAGGCGCTCAGCCACATCTCGCTCAGCGTGAACAAGGGAGATTTCATCGGCATCATCGGGCCCTCGGGCGCCGGCAAGTCCACGCTTGCCGCCTGCCTGTCGGGCGCCGTGCCCCACCACTACACCGGCACGTTCTTTGGGTCCGTCGTGGTCGACGGCCACGACACCTGCGAAGTCTCGCTCACCGACGTGTCGCAAATCGTCGGCAGTGTGCTGCAGGATATCGACACGCAGATGGTCGCTTCGGTCGTCGAGGACGAGATGCTCTTTGGCCTCGAGAACTTTGGCGTTCCCCACGACCAGATCAAGCAGCGCGTGAGCGAAACTCTCGAGACCGTCGGCATCAGCGACCTGCGCGACCGCGAGATCGCCACCCTCTCGGGCGGACAGAAGCAAAAGGTAGCCATCGCCGCCATCCTCGCCATGCGTCCGCGCGTCTTGGTTCTCGACGAGCCCACCGCGGCACTCGACCCCGCCAGCTCCACGTTGGTCTTCGAGACGCTGCGTGAGGCAAACCGCGCACTTGGAATCACCATCGTCGTCGTCGAGCAAAAGGTCGCCCTGCTCTCGGAGTACTGCAACCGCGTGCTCGTGCTCAACCATGGCGAAATCGCGCTGCAGGGCGAGCCACACGAGGTCTTCGCGCATACCGACGAGCTCCGTGCCATCGGCGTCGACTGCCCTCGCGTCACGCGTATCTTCAATAGCCTCGAGGCCGATGGCCTGGTAAGCGGTACCCCCTGCTTGGATGTCGATGAGGCCGAGCGCATGATCTCGGGCATCGTCGACCCCGCACGCGCGGCTATCGAAGCCCAGGCGCCCGCCGGTTCCCCGCATGCACCGTCGTTGCGCCCTCATGCCAAGGACGCCGAACCCGTACTCACCTTCGACCATGTTGAGTTTGCCTATCCCAATGGCGGCGCCGCCGTACACGACCTTAGCCTGACGCTCTATCCCGGCGAGCTCGTGGGCATCGTCGGCCAAAACGGCGCCGGCAAGACCACGCTCACCAAACTGCTCACAGGCCTGCTTAAGCCCGCCTCGGGCAGCGTGCGCGTCACGGGACTGGATACCGCAGCCGTTCCCACGAGCCGCATCGCTCGCGAGGTCGCGACCCTCTTCCAAAACCCCGACCGCCAGATCTGCAAGGACACCGTGCTCGACGAGGTCGCCTTTGGCCTGGAGCTTGCCGGCATCGACCGTGCCGAGGCGCTGCGTCGCGCCCAGCTCGTCATCGACCGCTTTGGCTTGCCGGCCGACGAGGCGCCCTTCTCGCTCTCGCGCGGTCAGCGACAAATGGTGGCGCTTGCCTCCGTCGTAGTGGTTGAGCCCAAGATCGTCGTGCTCGACGAGCCCACGAGCGGCCTTGATTACCGCGAGTGCATGACCGTCATGGAAACGGTGCGCACCATGGCCGAGCGCGGTTGCGCCGTTATCATGGTCTGCCACGATATGGAAGTCGTCTCCGACTTTGCCGAGCGCATTGTGGTAATGGCCGACGGTCGCATCCTCGACCGCGGCCGCACGCACGAGCTATTCTCGAACATCGATCTCATGCGGCGTGCCTACGTGGAGCCTCCCCAGGTTATTGAACTCTCGCGCCGTCTGGCATCTTCCGTCTCGCCCGCTTTTGCGCAGGTGAGCGAGGTCACCGATGTCGTTCGAATTGCCAAGGAGATGGTCCACCGTGGTTAACGTCATCGACTACATGCCGGGCGATACGCTGCTGCATCGCCTGAATCCCGTCGTCAAACTGGGCCTCGCCGCCGCCATCATCGTCGGCATCTTCTTGTCCGACACCTACGTGGCGCTGCTGGGCTTTTTGGCACTCACCCTTGCGCTGGGTGCCTATGCCGGCGTCGTCGACCGTCTGTTCTCGCTGCTCAAGTTGCTGATTCCGCTCGCGCTTATCATGCTGGTGCTCCAGCTGGCCTTTATGCGCGATGGCAACGTGGTGTGGGGCTTTATCACCGACACGGGTCTCATCACAGGATCGAAGGCCTGTCTGCGCCTGCTGGGTGTGGCGTTACCACTCATCCTCATGCTCATGGTGACCAAGCTCAACGACCTTGCCAACGCCTGCGTCGAGGTGCTGCACGTGCCGTATCGCTATGCCTTCACCTTTACCACGGCGCTGCGCTTCGTGCCGGTGTTTGGTCAGGAGATGAACGCCATCATGGAGGCGCAGACCGCACGCGGCGTCGAGTACGACACCAAGAACCCCATTAAGAAGCTTAAGCTCATGCTGCCACTGTGCGTGCCGCTGCTCATCTCAAGCGTGGGCAAAACCGATGCCACAGCCTTGGCGGCAGAACAACGCGGCTTCTATCTGCGTACGCGCGCCAGCTCGTACAAGCGCTACCCCATCAAGGGCCTAGACATCGCCGTGCTCATCGTCAGCATCGCCCTCATCGCCATCGGCTTCCTGTTCTAGTTCACCACCGACAGCAACCGCCCAACGCAAAAGGCCTCGGCTCGCACCAAACGAGCCGAGGCCTTTACTGTTTCACCAGATAAAACCTACCAATATTAACCTGTCCCTTTTTGGCAGATCGGAAGCTAGAGGCGGTAGGGAGCACCGCAACGGATGATGGATTCGCGCACCAGGACGTCCATGGCGTCGAGGGTGATCTCGGGCATCTCTCGGTACTTCTGCAGCACCGAGAGCTCGGTGCAGGCCAGAATGACGCGGTCGCAGCCGCTACGGGCGAACTCCCACATCACGCGGTCGAACTTATCCATATCGGGCTCACGTCCGGCCTTCACATCATCGTAAATAAGCGACATCACATCGTTCTGACGTTTCTCGCTGGGATAGACGACCTCAACACCCGCAGCCTTACATTCGCGGCCGTAGACGCCCGCGCCCACGGTGCCATCGGTTCCCATAATGCCAATCTTGTGCACCGGCTCGGCCGGCATACTCAGGTTGGGGTCGAACTCGCACTCCCCCATCACCGCACCCGCAAGGGCATAGCGCACCGACTCACGCGGCATGTGGATAATCGGCACCTTCGTAAACGACTGGATCTGGTCATAGAAGTAGTGTGACGTGTTGCAGGGAATGGCAATGTGTGCACAGCCCAGCGACTCGAGTGCCTGGGCGCACTCTTTCATGGTCGCCAGCAGCTTGGCATGCTCGCCGGTCTTAATGGCCAGCGTGCGGTCGGGCATGGTCGACTTGGAGAGTACCACCATGTCGATATGTTCCTGATCGCAGGCAGCAGCCGTATGACGCACCACCTGGTCGTAGTAATACGACGTGGCCTCGGCGCCCATGCCGCCGATAACTCCCAGCTTTTCCATCGCCGCCTCCTTGGTGACGCTTGCGCAATTGCGCGTATCATACCCGCGCCCGCCCGATGCAAACCGGACGGGCGCCGCGCTCATCTACTTGTAATACGTCTTGAACAGCTTAAAGTGGCGCAGCTTGGTGTGCCACATGCGCAGCCAGCGGTTAAAGACAAAGTCGCCCTTCATAAACGAAGGGTCGGCGCCCTTGCCTTCCTTGTCCAGGCGATGCACCTTAGCGCGCAGCTCGGGATCCTTGACGTACTTGTCGACGACGCCCATGGGGACGACCATCCACAGGGCCTCGTCCTGAGCCGTCACAAACTCCGGCTCAAACGGGCGGTTGAACACATACTCGTCCACCACATACTTGGCAACGTTAAAGCCGCTGTTGGTAACGTAGTAGTTGCTGCGGCCCTGGCGCGTGTTGAAATCGAAGAACTTAAACGAGCCGTCGCGCTCGTCGTACTTAACGTCAAAGTTGGAATAGCCCACAAAGTGAAGGTCCTCGAGCAACTTGCGCACGCCGCCCATGAGCTCGTCGTTGGGCTCGGTAATGATACAGGCATGGTTGCCGACACCGTGGGGCTGATGCTCCTCGAGCAGCACATGGCCCAGGCACATCATGCGGACCTTACCGTTGCGGTCGGAATAGCTGGTGAGCACGCGCATGTACTCGTCGTTGCCGGGCACGCGATCCTGCAAGATCAGGTCGTCGGTGTAGCCGCTGGCATACGAGTCGCGAATGACCTGTTCCAGCTCGGCGCGGTCGGCAATCTCATAGGCCTTCTTCTGGCCCTCGAACTCATGCTGCCACCACATGATGCCGTCAGAAGGCTTCAGAATCATCGGGTAAGGAAAATCGATCTGGTCGAGCACTTCGGCAGGCGCCTCACCCTGGGCATTGAGCATCGCCTTGGTAAAGGTAAACGTGTGCGGATAGGGCACGCAATGCTTCTCGCACAGCTCGTAGAAGATCTCCTTCTTCTGGCACTGCTCGAGCATGCTGTAGGGCGCGTAGGGAGCGACGATGTTATCCGCCAGCTCATGAGCATCCTTGGCTTGAGCCACGAGAGCGACATAGTTGTCGCCGCAGCCCACAAGGACAATAGTCTTGTCGGCATGCGCTTGGGCAATGCCGTTGACGGTTTTGAGCATCACGGGCATGGTGTCGATATCCACGTTGGGCGTGTAGTCGATAATCTGGCTGCGGTACGCGGGACCCGTCTGATACTTGCCAAAGACCAGACTCTTGACCTGGTACTCCTCGTAGAAGGCGCGCGCCACCGAATAGGCGTTGATGTCGCCACCAAGCAGCACGGGAATGAACTCGCGCTCTGTAAATTGCAATGCCATGGAAACTTCCTATCATGAACTGCCCACACAACGGGCGGTCTTTGCGCAACTGATTTATTCTAGCGTGCCAAGCCGCCGGCACCCAAAGCTCCACCGTATCTATGGCAATCGACGTAATCGTCCAGCACGAAGACGGCGCCCACCGTTGTATGACAATGGGCAATGAACCTACCGTTGTTGTAGGATTCAGTGTATTGACATCTTCGAGCGAAAGGCGCACACGTGCCCCAAGACCATCCGACCGATAATCCCATCCTCAATGCCGCGAGGCGCGAGCTGGCGAAACGTGCGAAAGCGACCGCTCCCCTGTGCACGGCAAACGACGCCTACAACGGACCCGCCCACATCGTCTCGATCAACACGTCGGTACACAAGGGCACTCGCAAGTCGCCCGTCGCCGATGGACGCGACACCGTTATAGAGCAATTTGGCCTCGCCACCGATGCGCACGCCGGACATTGGCACCGTCAGGTTTCCTTTTTAGCCGCGGAGTCCATCCAGACGGCGCAGGCACGCGGGCTCGACGTACACGAGGGTGACTTTGGGGAGAACTTCACAACCCGGGGCATCAACCTGCTCTCGCTCCCTTTGGGCACACAGCTCAAGCTTGGAAGCGACGTGCTCGTCGAAATCAGCCAAATCGGCAAGGTCTGCCACACCCGTTGCGCCATCTACTATCTCGCCGGCGACTGCATCTTTCCCCACGAGGGCGTTTTCGGCGTGGTACTAAAGGGCGGAGAGGTCAACGCTGGTGACGAAATCCAGGTAGTCAAGCTCGGCGACGGCACCTGTTCGTTCACCCCCGCCGAGGCCCTCGAAGAGATTGAGCAGGCTCGCCAGAAGGGCACGCTGTAGTTATAAAACCCCACGTTGAGATGGCTTTTACAGCCCAAAACTCCTCTCAAACAGAGCTCTGTAACGTTAAAGTTGAACTCTATGGTTTCTCAACAATTCATCATAACTGCAGGTCAAAGCCAAAGCCTCAAGTTCAACTTGACCCTTTGGAACCTTTAAGGTTCAAGTTGAGGTCGAAAGCAGTAGTAGAATACCGTTCGAACCATAACCTACGATTGATTGCAGAGGGACTGGATGCAGCATTCGAATCATCGCACCGCAGCGTTCATTGCGTCGAAGCCGGCTCGTATCATCACGAGCGCCGTGCTCGCCGTTGCGCTGACGGCCACGCCGATGCTCTCCCCCGTTGCGGCGTATGCCGCCTCGCAGGCAACGCAGGACCAGCTTTCCGCAGCCCAGCAGAAGATCGAAGCCGCCACGAGCGCCTACAACGACGCCCGCACCAAACTCGATGACCTGCAAAAGCAGATTGACTCCAATGAGGCAAGCATCGAGGAAATCGAGGCCAAGCTTCCCGAGCAGCAGGCCAAGGCAAGCTCCGCCATGCGCGATCTGTACAAGTATCAGAAGGGCACCAATCCCATCGTGAGCTTCCTGGTCAACGCACAGAGCCTGGGTGAGTTCATCACGACCTGCAAATACACCAACCAGATCACGAGCTCGAGCGTCGACGAGATCGAACAGCTCAATAACATGCAAACCGAACTCGAGCAGAACAAGGCTGAGCTCCAGCAGGCCAAGTCTCAGCTTGAGGCAGAGCAGAAAAACGCCGAGGATGCGCTGGCACAGGCCCAGCAGCTCCGCAGCGAGGCACAGGCAAAAGCCGAGCAGGAAAATGCCGCCGAGCTTGCCAAGCTTGAGGCCGATAAGGCCGCTGCCGCCGAGAAGCTCTCGGGCGAGGGCGTAAGCGGCAGCAATTCCAGCAGCCAGGCCACCAACACCAACACCACCATCGACACCACGGTGAACAGCTCCAATACTGGTAGCTCCGATTACGATTCGTTCATTAATGAGTGGACAGGCCGCATCGACAATTATCTCGCCGGCTCCCCCATGGCAGGCCAGGGCTATAACTTTGCCGTCGCCGCTTGGAATACCGGTGTCGACCCCCGTTGGTCCCCCGCCATCGCCTGCATCGAGAGCACCAAGGGTGCTTATTGCGCCAATTCTTACAACGCCTGGGGCTGGAGTGCACGTGGCGGCGGTTGGCGCAGCTTTGGCAGCTGGAGCGAGGGCATCTCCGCTCACGTTGCCTATCTGGGCGCCAACTACGGCTCCACCCTTACCCCGGCAGCGGCCAAAAAGTACTGCCCGCCCACGTGGCAGGACTGGTACAACAAAGTCGCCGCTCAGATGAACCGCATCTAAGTGCAACTGCAAAGGGCCCCAATGGGGTCCTTTTCTTTTAGGTAGCGGAGGTATCGACGACGCCGGTCGCATTGGCAACCGCGACTATGACAATCATGCATAGGAGCAGCACACCCAATGCCTTGAGCCAGAGTTTCGCGAGTTTCTTGCCGCGATAGCTGTCGAGCAGTGCGAATCGCCGACGAAGACGGCGCTTATCGAGCAGTGCGAAATGCATAAGCACCATAAGGCCATCGACAAAGAAAAAATACTCGATTATGAGAAGCCACGTCGGGTAGCTTTGGTTTGCTCCGGTGGGGTGAAAGACGGCAAAGTGACTTCCGGCAAAGAACACAAGCAGCGAGAAGCAGACGAGCGTATTCCAAATGCGGCCCAGAGACTCCGGAACGCGAGAGAGCAGACCGCATGCAGCGGAGGCGGCAGGCCTAGGAGGCCCTGCGGGGTTCTGGAGCCCTTGGGGCGTCAACACCGTCTCCGAGGCCGGAGTTCGGACAGGCGGCGCAGGAGGCCGCACGGGGCGACTCAGATCGTATGCCGCGCGCGTCGCCCGTCCCAACGCTTCCGCACTCGCAAAACGCTTGGCCGGGTCGAGCGCCATCGACATGCAGACGGCATCGGCAAGTGGAGTGGGAATGCCGCGCGCCTCGCATTGCTCGCGCATGTCGAGCCCTGGCTTAGGGTCGACTCCCGTCAAGCAGAAGAACAACAGGGCGCCAAGTGCGTAGACGTCGCTTCGCACGCTCGTCTGCCCAAACCCATACTGCTCGGGCGGCGCATAGGGTCGCGTGCCAAACTTGACGGTGTCGGCATCGGCGCCATCGTGCCATACGCGCGCGATCCCCAGGTCGATAATCACCAGCGATGAAAACGTCAGGCCGTCATCAGGCGTATAGTTGGCACCTGTCACGATGATATTCGACGGCTTGAGGTCACGATGGATCACCGGCGCCGACGTCTCCCCCGCCATTGCAAAACCGGCATGGAGCTCGCCCACGGCGTCGCAAAGGACAGGATACAATTCACGCGCATAATCGGGGGTGGCTCCCAGACGGTCCACCAGCGCCCCGAGCGTCTCCCCTTCGATGTATTCCATAACCACGTTGAGCTCGTCGCCCACACGACGACAATCGACGATTCTGGGCAGGTGCTCAAAACGCCTGCCTGCCCGCTGAACGGCAAACAGACGCTCGTATGCCCCGCCGATTTGAGCCGAAGCATCGATGCGTTTACGGACAAAGGGGCCGAGCGAGCCACCGCCGGTTCCTTCAAAGTACACGAGCTCGGTTGTTTCAACGGTCGAGCGCTTAAGTACACGCTCCACGCGATAGCTGTCGTCGCAATCGAGCGACGCCAGGTGCTCGGCAAGCGCTGCGGTCAGCTCGTCATCGGAATATGTTGGGGTCTGAGTATCCATAGCCTCCATCATAGCGCAGGGCGCAGACACCCCATGGCATCCGCGCCCCGTTCGTTTGCATCGTTGTTCGGCAGCTCCGCCGGCTCAGATATCAGCCGCTAACTCACCGTCTCCTCGCCAAAGCGATACAGCTCCTCGTTGACCTTTTGGAGGCTGCACCCACGATCGATGCAAAAGATGATAATCGCATCGCGGCGGTCCTTGCAGTTAAGGACGCTTACCCCGGCAGCCGTCAGCGCACGGTTAGTCTCTTTGAGCGTCAGCGCCATCGCAAAGGCAATCTGCAGCACCTTATTGCGGCTCGGATGCCGCGCACCGGTAAAAATCTGATAGCCAAAGGTCTCATTGAGATCGGCCATACGAACTACGCGCGAGCGCTCCAAGCCCTTTTCCTGCAGTAGCTGCTTCAGGTAGTTCGAAAGCGACGGGGCGGCAAAGTCGTGTTCTTTGATATAGCCATCGATGTTTGGCGCGTCGAGAAGCTCATTGAGTAACTCGTCAGTCAGCTTTTTATCGGGCATACGACTTCACCTCCCCCAGTGCATACAACATGCTAGAAACCGCTTACGTCCGAACGCTCCCAACTGGCGACCTGATCGGGAGACACCGTGCCCAGCGCCTCGAACTTCCAGGAGCCGCCCGCCTTCAGATGATTGGTGTTTGCAAGAGCCGTTCCAACCTGGTTGCCATCAGCATCATACAGAACATACTCAATCTGAATGTAGCTCTTTTCCTTGTCCGTGTTATTGGTCAGCGTCCCCGTGATCTTATAGGCAAACTGATTGGAAGTGCCTTCAGCCTCGTCAGCAATGGTATACGGTTCTTGCGGTTCTTTTTGCTCCTCAGCCTGCTGTGTCGTCTCGGCAGGTTTTGCCGAATCGCTCGCAGGCGAATCGGTTGAGTTGCCGCCCATAGAGCCCACGGCACCGACAATAACCAGCACCACGATGACGCCTAGGACAATCTTACCGATCGGCTTCTTTCCCTCTTTTGCCATTATTCATCCTTCCTACGATCCGGCTACCGTGCCGGCACACAGCACATCGTAGGAAGGATTAAACTTGAATTCATTAGCTGAGAGCTAAGGTTGCGGTAAACGGCCAATGCAGTTATCCAAACGCCGAGCAAACGCACTTTGCGCGACCGTCTGCCGGCAGCGCATCAACCCACCGTGACGGATTCCCCGGTAAAGGCACTGACCATCAACAGGACAAAGAACACCAGGTAGCTGACACTCAGCGGGTACGCAATGACCAAAAAGGCAATCCATCCAACATTGGTCTTACCGTCGGCACGACGTTGCTCGCGAGAACGGGACAGCCAGACCGTCACGCCAATGGCCACAATCAGCAACACGAGTGCCGCTGCTGCCAACCCGGCAAGCGCAAACATCACGCCAATGCTCACAGCAATAACCGAAAGCAACAACAAGCCGCATCCACACCCACCGGGACTATAAACGGCAGACTGTCGGCGTCGTTCCATCGTCACTCCAACCTCAATATCTTTGAGCACTACAACGCAGCGGCCTGCTGGACAGGAACGATCTTATTCAGCTCCGGTTCGATCCGCCTTTTCTCGGCCTCAAGGTCAAACGCCACCTGAGCGCGCAGCCAATAACCATCCGTCAGGCCAAAATAACGGCAAAGACGGAGGTCGGTGTCGGCCGTCACGCGACGTTTTCCCAAGACAATCTGCCCGATACGCTGAGCCGGAATCCCAGTCTCTTTCGCAAGGCGATATTGAGAAATGCCCATGGGAACAAGAAACTCCTCTTTGAGAAGCTCACCAGGAGTCACCGGCGACAGCAAATCGGCCGAAGTCTCATCACTTGTGATAATCGACGATTTCGACATTCCAAGCCATCTCCTGTCTCCACTCAAAACAGACCCGATAGCGCTCGTTAACACGGATGCTATATTGACCGGCACGAACGCCCTTCAAAGCTTCCAGGCGGTTGCCCGGTGGAACGCGAAGATCATCAAGCGAAGCACAAACCTGCAGTTGGCGAATCTTCCTCAACGCAACACGCTCAAAGGGCACGAACCTCCTGACCCGCACACCCATGGCAAAGCGTTCGGTATCCTCATCTTTATACGATGCAATCATAGTATCGCCTTACGTTAGTAACGTCAAACGTTTCTATAGACTTACATCTCTATTATATCGTACGTTTGTTCGTGTTTTCTAGAACAAATAGTCCTTCACGCCTTAGTCAAGCGAAAGTAATCGTTTGTAGACATCGAGGCCTTTGAGTAGGATTTCCTCGTCAAAGAGCATGCTATCGGTATGCAGGGCGCTTGTGGCATAGGCGGGGCAGCCATCCGAATCACTCGGGTTGTCTTGGCCCTCCGGCACGCCCGTGCCCAGCAAGAAGAACACGCCCGGCAGATGACGTTGATAGAACGCGAAATCCTCGGCGATCAGCAGCGGCTCGTCCACAAGTTGCAGCTCGGACAAGGCAGGCGCAATGCAGGCAAACAGCTCGGGGTCGTTATCGACTGGCGGATAGCCCTCGGCAAAGTCGAGATCGTACGTACAGCCTGTTTCGGCACAGGCATCGTCCAGCACGCGGCGTACGCCCCCGCGCGCACGGTCGAACATGGCGTCCGTAAACACACGCAAGCTACCGGCAACATGGGCCTCCCCCGCCACCGCATTGCAGACGGTGCCTGCCTGCAGCAGGCCGAACTTGCCAATGCAGGGCTCGTCGGTGCCCAGTTCGTCCATCAGCTTGCGCTCGGCAACCAAAAACTTCGCTGCCGCCAACGCGGCATCGTGCGACTCCCCAACCGGCACACCATAGGTCTTAGCGATATGGATGCTCGTCCCGTGAATATGAATGTGCGTCTCACTCGAACGCGCCAGCAACGGACCGGGGCAGCTCGCCAACGTGCCGGCGGGCAGATCGGGCCACACGTGGAAGCCGAAGATGCGATCCGCCCCGTAGCGCTCGAACACGCCGCTCTCGCACACCGTCTTGGCACCACCAGTCGTCTCCTCGGCCGGCTGGAACACAAAGAGTACGTTGCGCCTAATGGCGCCCGGCTGCTCGCGAATCGTACGGTCGACATACGTCGCGGCGGCAAGTGCCATGGCCATGTG
The DNA here is from genome assembly GCF_040092345.1 of Collinsella sp. CLA-ER-H7. Taxonomy (NCBI): domain Bacteria; kingdom Bacillati; phylum Actinomycetota; class Coriobacteriia; order Coriobacteriales; family Coriobacteriaceae; genus Collinsella; species Collinsella sp. CLA-ER-H7. The sequence continues at coordinate 193,145 of NZ_JBBNLT010000001.1, forward strand.
TCCGTCATGTCCGCAAGCGTGCATCTTGCCGGGATGCGTCGAGGCAAAAGCCGCACCCGTCGCCTCCGCGATGGGCAGCGCATCCATATCGGCGCGAATCGCCGTAACATGCGCAGCGCCCGTGCCAGCGTCGAAGAAAGCACAAACACAGCTGGGACACGGATGGGTCACCTCGCAAGCGAGCGGCGCCAACACGCCCTCGATATAGGCGATAGTCTGCGGAAGATCGAAATCGAGCTCCGGAATGCGATGGAGATCGCGGCGATAGCGACGGAGTTCTTGGAGCTCGGTCATAGAGAATCCCTTCGTAAGGCACATCTGTTGCAACTTATTGTGATACAGGATTGTGGCACACATGTTTCCAGCATATTGCTGCATTTTTTAAACGTTATATACAAATACTCTTGTTTGGTAAAGTGCAACGTGATAGGGTCTTTACCACTTGATAGAGGCGCGGGCACGAAGAACCGCGGGCGAGCCAGCAGGCTTTGACCCCGTGGGGAGGCGAAACCCGCCGAACTGGGTTTTTCGGGCACGAACAACCTGGTGGGCCTGTGGGAAACACCCACAGGACTGTCTGCAGCAATGCGGGAGCGCTATCCGGACATTGGGTCCACGCTATGCGGATTCGATGCGCAGATGGCGCCGTCTGGATAGCGAGGTTTACGGGACATGGCATTGACCCCCAACGAGGCATATGCGGCCAAGCAGCCGTTTGTGGACAAGGAGACACTCGAGCATATCGTCGAGCAGTTCCCCACGCCGTTTCATCTATACGACGAGGCAGGCATCCGCCGTAACATGCAAGAAGTGCGCGACGCCTTTGCATGGAACCCAGGCTTTAAGGAATACTTTGCCGTCAAGGCCAACCCCAACCCGGCGCTCATCTCCATTCTCAACGAATACGGCTGCGGCTGCGATTGCTCGAGCTATACCGAGCTTATGATCGCCCGCTCACTGGGTATCACGGGACACGACATCATGTTCTCGTCCAACGACACGCCGGCTGCCGACTTTGAGCTCGCCGACAAGCTGGGTGCCATCGTCAACTTTGACGACATCAGCCACATCGAGTTCTTTGAGCGCGTTGCGGGGCCCATCCCCAAGACGGTCAGCTGCCGCTTTAATCCAGGCGGTCTGTTCCAGCTCTCCAACGGCATCATGGACAACCCGGGCGACTCCAAATATGGCATGACCACCGAGCAGCTCTTTGAGGCCTTCCGCATGCTCAAGGCCAAGGGCGCCGAGAATTTTGGCATCCATGCCTTCCTTGCCAGTAACACCGTCACTAACGACTACTATCCCAAGCTCGCACGCATCCTCTTTAAACTTGCCGTGTGCCTGGAGCGCGAGACCGGCGCACATGTCGCCTTTATCAATCTGTCCGGCGGTGTGGGTATCCCCTACCTGCCCGAGCAGCAGGCTAACGACATTCACGCCATCGGTGAGGGCGTACACGCAGCCTACGACGAGATTCTGGTCCCCGCCGGCATGGGCGATGTGGCGATCTGCACCGAGATGGGTCGCTTTATGATGGGCCCCTACGGATGCCTGGTCACCAAGGCCATCCACGAGAAGCAGATCTACAAGGACTATATCGGCGTGGACGCCAGTGCCGTCGATCTGATTCGTCCTGCCATGTATGGCGCTTACCACCACATTACGGTGATGGGCCAGCCGGGTGGCGACGACAAGACCACAGCGCCCGTCACGGACACCTACGACATCACGGGCAATCTGTGCGAGAACAACGACAAGTTCGCCATCGATCGCGAGCTGCCGCATATCGACATGGGCGACCTGCTTGTGATCCACGATACCGGCGCGCATGGCTACTCCATGGGCTACAACTACAATGGACGCCTGCGCTCCGCCGAGGTCCTGTTGCGCCCCGATGGCTCGGCCGACCTCATCCGCCGCGCCGAGCGCCCGGGCGATTACTTTGCCACGCTCGACGTGCTGCCGAGCGGCCGAGAGCTGCTGGCCAAGTCGCGCGCCGAAAGTGCCCGCCGTCGCGCCCAAGACGAGCGCCTGGCAGTCGCCGCCCAATGGAACAAACGCATCCAGATCGCGGACGCGAAGGAGAAGAACATGGACATCCGCAATCTCGAGGGCTCAATCGTCGCCCTCGTCACGCCGTTTAAAAAGGATGGCAGTGTCGACTTTGACGCACTCGAGCGCCTTATCGATTTCCACCTGCAAAACGGCACCGACGCCATCCTCACCCTGGGCACCACCGGCGAGAGCGCCACGATGACCGACGACGAGGACAACTCCGTCGTCGCCGCCGTGGTCAAGCATGTTGCAGGACGCGTCCCCGTCATTGCCGGCTCGGGCTCCAACTCCACGCAGACCATGCTCACCAAGTCGCTTACTTACCAGGGCTTGGGAGCCGACGGCCTGCTGCTCATTACCCCCTACTACAACAAGTCCAACGAAGAGGGTATCTATCAGCACTTTAAGACCGTCGCCGATGCCGTGAACATCCCCTGCATCCTGTACAACATCCCCGGCCGCTGCGGCTGCGGTATCAGCGAGCGCAACGTAGAGCGCCTGGCCGCGCACCCCAACATCATGGGTATTAAGGAGGCCTCGGGCAACGTCGCCTACGCGGCCAAGATCGCCCACCTGCTGTCAGACGACTTTCGCATGTACTCGGGCGAGGACGCGCTTACCGTGCCGCTCATGAGCCTGGGCGCCTCGGGCACCATCAGCGTGTGGGCAGACGTGCAGCCGCAGCTCGTGCATGACATGTGCCGCGCCTATTTGGACGGTGACGTGGCGCGTGCCCGCGATATCCAAATTGCCGGCCAGCCGCTCATCAATGCCCTCTTTAGTGAGGTCAACCCCATCCCCGTCAAAGAGGCACTCGCCCAGATGGGTATGATCGAGGCAAACTACCGTATGCCGCTGTGCCCCATGGCAGACGACACGCGCGCTGCACTTACCGATGCTCTGAAGGGAGCTGGTCTGCTTGATTAAGACCGTCATTATGGGAACGGGCCGCATGGGCTCGCTCATCCGCACCACCGCCGAGGGCGTTGTCGACGCCGCCGGTCAACCCGTTTTTGATATCGTGGCCCAGATTGGCTTCGATTTGAGCAAGCTCGAGAACGCACCGGCTGCCGATGTGATTATCGACTTCTCGAACGTCGTGACCTTCGATGCCGTCGTCGCCTATGTCGAGCGCACGGGCGCGGCGTTGGTCTCGGGCACCACAGGCTACACCCCCGAGCAGATGGACCGCCTGCGTGAGCTGGGCCAGAACACCCGCGTTATGCACTCGGGCAATTACTCCATCGGCATCGCAGCCCTGCGTCATCTAGTGGCCCAGGCCACACGCGAGCTGCCCGGCTTTGACTGTGAAATCGTCGAGACGCACCATAACCAAAAGGTCGACGCCCCCAGCGGCACTGCCAAGTTGTTGCTCGACGCCGTCGTCGAAGCTGAACCCGAGGCAGGCTACCACCCCGTCTATGGCCGCGAGGGCATGTGCGGCGCGCGTGACCCCAAGGAGATCGGCATGCACTCGCTGCGCGGGGGCACCGTCGCCGGCGTGCACGAGGTGAGTTTCTTTGGCCAGGACGAGGAGGTCACGCTCACCCACCGCGCCACGAGCCGTCAGATCTTTGTCAACGGCGCCCTGGCAGCCGCGCAGAAGCTCGTCGCCCGCGAACCCGGCTTCTACAACTTCGACCAGGTCATGTTTGCCTAACCAGGTATCAACCGAATCCACCCAAAGGAGAGATAGCAAATGAGTAACGCAGCCGAGATGGATGCACAAGAGATTATCAACTACATCGCCACCGCGCCCAAAAAGACGCCCGTCAAGCTGTACGTGCGCGAAAAGCCCGGCATGAAGGTTGCCTGGGGCGACGCACATGTCTACGGCGGTCGTCGCGGCAAGACCGTCTTTGGCGACTGGGATGAGCTTAAGGCCATCCTGGACGCCAACGCCGATTCCATCGATTACTACGATGTGGAGAACGATTGCCGCAACTCCGCCGTGCCCATGCTCGACCTTAAGGGCATCAACGCCCGCATCGAGCCGGGCGCGATCATCCGCGACCGCGTCGAGATTGGCGACCGTGCCGTCATCATGATGGGCGCCATCATCAACATCGGCTCCGTTATCGGCGAGGGTTCCATGATCGATATGGGCGCCGTGCTGGGCGGTCGCGCCACCGTGGGCAAGAACTGCCACATCGGCGCCGGCACCGTGTTGGCGGGCGTCGTGGAACCCGCAAGCGCCACGCCCGTCATCATCGAGGACGATGTCATGATCGGCGCCAATGCTGTGGTCCTGGAGGGCGTGCACGTGGGCAAGGGTGCTGTAGTTGCCGCCGGCGCCGTGTGCGTCGAGGACGTCCCCGCCGGTGCCGTCGTGGCCGGTGTCCCCGCCCGCGTCATCAAGATGCGCGACGAGAAGACCAACAGCAAGACCGGCCTGGAAGAGGGCTTACGTCAACTGTAGGGTTACGCGGTTTTCACCAAACCGCGTAACTAGTCGACGCTGCAAACGCCCCAGAGCGGCAATCTGACGTTCAATCGTCGGGCATGACCAAAAGGTCAATGCCCCCCTCTTTCACGTCACCTTGCTCGCTCTGGGGCGTTTTCGCTGACGTATGCCCAACCTGCGGCGCAATGTCAGCAACCAAGCCGAAAACAAAAAAGACCGAAGTCCCGAAGGGCTTCGGCCTTTGTTTTTCTGCAACGTCCAAGCGCAGCTTATCGATTCTCAATACTTCCGATGTTCTTGAGCTCGATGGAAATGAGGCCGTTGGGCTCATTGACGAACTCAATGTACTCGGAATTCGAACCCATCTCTGCCGGGAAGCTGATCTCGATGCCCGTATCGGTACGAATCTTGTGATTGCGCACCGCCGCGCGTTCGACCTGTTTGCGCTCCACGGGCACACGCTCAGGCACCTTCTCCTCGGTCAGTGCCGCGCGCACGCTCTCCTTGATGACCGGCTCGTCCTCAAAGACCTCATCGACGATATCCCAAGGGGGCAGTTCCTCGTCATCCTCAACTTTCTCGGCAACAGCAGCCTTAACCTTGGCGAGTGCTACAGCCGTGTTGGCACCGTGCTCCTCGGCGACTTCCTCGACCACACGCGTCACGGTGTCGATGACCTCCTTGCCCGATACGCCCGTGTCGCACTGCAGCAGGCCATCGGGGATAAGCATACGGTCCTCGCCGGCGATCTTGCGTTTCTTGTCCACATAGCCGATCTCCATGGTGCTCGCGCGCACGATGGCATAGCTCGGCACCTTTTGCGAGGGGTTCGGCAGAATGGCGTAGTGGCGCGCGATGTCGTTGCGCACCTCCCCTTCCTCGCGGCCCACTTCGTGCATAAAGGCCTGCTTGGAGCCCAGCAGCATCACGGCAAACCAGCGGGCATCCTCATCGTCGTCAAAATCAGCCACGAGCACGTCGGTGGACTCAGCTTTCTCGGCCTTGGTGAGTTCGGAAGAGATGAACTCCGCAATCTGCTGCGACAGGTCCACGAACTCACGCTCACCAAAGAAATAGCTCTTGAGCTCGCCGCCGAATGCGGAGTTCTCGGCAAACGTGGCACGCTTGTTATCGGCCGAAGTGCGCGCGCGACGCAGATGTGTGGTCACGAAGTTGCGGACAGTACGGCTTTCGATATCCAACTCGCGCTGGCTCATGACGTTGACGGCAGAGTCAAAGTCCAGGATATGCAGAATCGCGTGATTGATTTTCATATACGGCATTCCGTTCTAGATCGATTTCGGCACGAATCAGTATAGCGGTCGAGCCCGCCCCAGGCGCTTCGAAGATTGGTGCATCGGGGACAGGTTGCTTGCACCAATGGTTAGCGCAGGAGCTCGGACTGCCAAGCCTCGAGCTGTTCTGCCAAACTCTTGCCGGCAGCGGGCATGTCGATCTGAGGTCGTTTGGGCAGCAGTGCGCATTTAAGGATTGCTACGATGGTCTGCGAGACAAAGCGTCGTGTATCCTCGTCAAAGCCTTGCGCAGCCTGGAGCATCACGGGCAGGCTCTCGCGCAGATTCCCAGCGATATCCGCAAACCGCTCAGCACCCGTAGCCTCAAACACGGAGAACAACGCATCTACAAAACGCTCGCGTTCGCTAGGCGACACTGCAAGCAACATCTCGCGAATGGAACCATCAACGTATCGAGCACCGGCAGACAGGCGCTCACAGTACACGAAGTCGTGACCATCAACCACCCAGCTAAAGGGATTGTGCTGCAGCAGGCTGAACTCGGTGCTCTCAACGATGGCATAGTCCTCCTGTGTCTCGAACATCATGCCAAAGATCGACGACCGAGGTAGCGTCTTGTCGATTCGACCGGAAAGATCGGCAAAGGCGTTGCCGTTCAGAAACTCCTCGACGAAGCCCGGACCATCATGGGAATACGCCCGTTCGATTCGCTCACGGGCGACATCGGAGCACATCGCCGCACCGTACACCGCAAGGTTTCCGCCCTTGGAATGACCTCCGCACAAAAGCGGCCCGTCAATCGCATCCGCCGCCTCGTCCACATAACGTGCCGCGGATTCCTGGGCCGGCACAGGACACCGGAACGCCATGTTAAAGTCTTCTTTCCAGCCCACAATCGTACTATCGGTCCCCCGGAAGGAAAGATAACTAAACCCTGCCGGAAACCGGAACGCCATGGCTGCAAACTGCTCTGTCGCCACCACATCGCTCACGACACGATAGCCGCAAACGTGCACGCCACGGTAGCGAGGACTTGCTGCCACGGCCTCCAGCAAGGCCCTGCTCCCCTCTGGGTCCCACAAGTCGTCAATCATGTCCCGGTAGCACTCGGCACGCAGCAGCTCGCGTACGTCTAGGCCCTGCCAGTTCGTCAGCTCCGCCATATCACCCGGCAAACGCAAATAGGACAGCCACGCAAAGACCAGGCTGTCCACCGCGCAGAACGGCCGCTCCTCAAACGGATCAAACGCCGTCTGGGCATAGGTCAAAAAATTAGGCGAATCCGACATGGCCCTCCCATCAACTATGGTGTATTGGGATGGTGCATTGGGGTCAGGTTACTTTGCACCAAAAGGCGCCCGGGCCGTGTGGACCCGGACGCCTTCATTGTAGCTTTTCGCTCTAGCGAGCTTGATTTAGCAGGAGAAATCGACGCTGTCGATGATGTCCTTGAGGGCCTTGGCGGAGACGGTGAGCTCATGCTGCTCGTCATCGTTCAGCGGCACGGGGACGCGGCAGACAACGCCGTCGCGGCCAACGACAGTCGGCATGGAGATGGCAAGATCGGACAGGCCATACTCGCCCACCATGAGCGAGGAGACAGGCAGAACGGTCTGCTCATCGCGCATAACGGCGGTGCAGATGCGCTTGACGGCCATGGCGACGCCATAGTAGGTGGCGTGCTTCTTCTCGATGATGGTGTAGGCGGAGTTCTTGACGTCCTCAGCGATGCGCTTCTCGGCAGCCTCATGCTCCAGGTGGCCGTGAAGCTCACAGAAGGTGTTCAGCGGAACGCCGGCAACCTGAGCGCTGGACCAAGCGACAAACTCGGAGTCACCGTGCTCGCCCATGACATAGGCCTGGACATCGCGCGGGTCAACCTCGACGTGGGCACCAAGCATCTGCTGCAGACGGCCAGTGTCGAGCACGGTGCCGGAGCCGATGACATGGCCCTCGGGCAGGCCGGACATCTTGATGGCGGCATAGGTCAGAACATCAACCGGGTTGGAGACGATGAGCAGAATGCCTTCGAAGCCGGACTTCTTAATCTCGGGGATAATGGACTTAAAGATGTTAACGTTCTTGTTGACCAGGTCCAGGCGAGTCTCACCGGGCTTTTGGGCAGCGCCAGCGGTGACGACGATCATGGCGGCGTCGGCGACATCGGAATAATCGCCGGCGTAGATCTTCATCGGCTCGGCAAATGTCATGCCGTGCGCGATATCCAGGGCCTCACCCTCGGCACGATTCTTGTCCACGTCGATGAGGACCATCTCGGAGAACAGACCACTCTGCATCAGCGCGAACGCCGAAGACGAACCGACGAAACCGCAGCCGACAATAGCGACCTTCTTCTCGTTAACCATTAGAAACTCCCATCTCTCTCCACAAACAAGCCGCCCGGGAACGACCCGAGCGGCTTGCCGTAATCCCAATACATCCAATCGGGACTTTGATTATGCTCCTATTCGCAGCCAAAAATCGACCGTTTACCGAAATTGTTTGCAGAATTCGTAAAATAACTGCACGAAATCGGTTTCGAGCTATTGACGGGTCGAAATAGGTTTCTAATACAGGCCAGCCTCGCGAATGGCCTCGACAGCCAAAGCGATCTGATCGGGCGGCAGGACCAGTGCCATACGCACGTGCCCCTCGCCCGAAGGGCCAAAGCTCGCGCCCGGCGTCACCACAACGCCGGCCTTCTCCATAAGCTCCTCGCAAAACGCCATGGAATCGGTGCGACCACCGGGAAGCTTGGCCCACACAAACATAGAGCCATGCGCGTTGGGACGCTCCCAGCCCAGGCCCTCAAGACCGTCGCACAGGGCATCGCGGCGTTCCTGGTACTTCAGACGCTGCGCCTCGACCTCATCGCGCGGACCGTTCAGGCAGGCGATGGCAGCCTTCTGAATCGGGAAGAACATACCAAAGTCGATCTGGCCGCGCAGCCTGGCAAAGGCCGAGACCACATCCTCGCGACCGACCAAAAAGCCGATGCGTGCGCCGGTGACGTTAAACGACTTAGAGAGCGAGAAGAACTCCACGCCCACCTCGAGCGCGCCAGGGTACTGCAGGAAGCTGCCACCCGGCTCGCCGTCGAACACGATATCGGAGTAGGCATTGTCATGCACGATCAACAGATCATGCTCGCGGGCAAAGGCGATAATCTCCTCGTAGACCTCGGGCGTGCCCACCGAGCCGACCGGGTTCGCGGGCAGCGACACGATCATATACTTGGCGCGATCGGCCACCTCGGGATCGATGCCCGCCACATAGGGCAGGTAATTGTGCTCGGCAACCAACGGATAGTACTCGAGCTTGGCATCGGCGATCTTGGCACCCGCCTCAAAGACCGGGTAACACGGATCGGGAACCAGAATGGTGTCACCCGGATCGAGCAGGGCCAGGCCCAAATGGCCCACGCCCTCCTGCGTGCCGTTGCACGACTGCACCATAGACGGCGTAATGCCCGAAACGCCAAAGCGGCGCTCATAGTAATCGCACACGGCTTGCTTGAGTTCGGGCAGGTCGCGCAGGGCATACTTCCACATCTCAGGATCTTGGGCTGCCTGCGTGAGCGCCTCGACCACATGGTCGTACGGCTTAAAATCGGGCGTGCCCACGCTCATGTTGTAAATGGTCTTGCCCTGAGCCTTCAGCGCGAGAAGCTTGTTGTTGAGCGAGGCGAAGACCTCCGCGCCAAAGCGGTCGAGACGCTGCGATGCCTGCATGGTGCCACCTTTCGATATGAAAAACGCGGCGCTCCGACAAGAGCGCCGCGCGATACGGGCCATCAGATTGCAAAAGTGTAACGCTTGCAACCCCCGTATTGGTTCAATTTAGCCAACCTTAGTCAACTGGATTGAGCGCGTCGATCTGCGCAAGCCACAGACGCGAGCTAGCGTCACTCGGCATACGCCAATCGCCGCGCGGGCTGAGCGTCACCGAGCCCACCTTGGGACCATCGGGCAGGCAGCTGCGCTTAAACTGCTGGGCAAAGAAGCGACGGTAGAACGTACGTAGCCACGTGTAGACGGTCTTGGCGTCGTAGACGCCCTCGAAGCTCTTGAGCGCCATGCGGTAGATCTTGCCCGGCTCAAAGCCAAAACGCAGCAGGTAGTAGAGGAAGTAGTCGTGCAACTCGTACGGGCCCACCAAATCCTCGGTCTTCTGCGCAATCTCGCCGTCGCCCGTGGGCGGCAGAAGCTCGGGGGACACCGGCGTATCGAGGATATCGAGCAAGACCTCGGCAATGCGCCCGCCAAAGACATCGGCGGCATAGCGTACCAGATGGCGCACAAGCGTCTTGGGCACGCTCGCGTTGACGGCGTACATGCTCATGTGGTCGCCGTTATAGGTAGCCCAGCCGAGCGCCAGCTCCGACAGGTCGCCCGTGCCAATGACAAAACCGCCAGCCTGGTTGGCCAGATCCATCAGAATCTGCGTACGCTCGCGCGCCTGGCTGTTCTCGTAGGTCACGTCCTGCACGGCCGGATCATGCTCAATGTCCTTGAAGTGCTGCTCCACAGCCGCATGGATCGAAACCTCGCGGAAGCTCACGCCTAGGTCGCGAGCGAGCGACTCGGCATTGGACTTGGTGCGGTGCGTCGTGCCAAAGCCGGGCATGGACACGGCCGTGATACCGGTGCGCGGCAGGCCCAAGGCGTCGAACGCACGCACGGTCACGAGGAGCGCCAGCGTGGAATCGAGGCCGCCCGAAAGGCCGATGACGGCCGCCTTGGTGCCCGTATGGGCAAGGCGGGTCTTGAGGCCGGCGGTCTGCAGGTCGAGGATAGTCTCGCAACGCTCAGCCAGATCACCGTGGTCGGCCGGCACAAAGGGAGCGCGGGGGAAGACTCGGTCGATGTCGAGCGCATCGCGCAGGACAGGTTCTTCGGCCAGTACGCCCTCAAACGAAAACTCAACGGTCGCGGATTCCGGCGCATCGTCGGTGCGCGTCCACGTCGTCGAGCGACGGCGCTCGGCAACCAGGCGGTCAAGGTCAACGTCGGCGATGGTCATATCGCAGGTAAGCAGTTTGGTCGCGGCGAGCTTGGAGCCGTTTTCGTAGACGAGGTTCTCACCCGCAAAGACCATGTCGGTCGTGGACTCGCCCTCGCTCGCGTCCGCGTAGGCATAGGCGCAGTACAGGCGCGCGCTCTGATTGGAGATAAGGCTGCGGCGGTAATCTGCCTTACCGATAATCTCGTCCGAGGCCGACGGGTTGAGAATCACCGTCGCACCGGCAAGCGCCATCTCGGTCGAAGGGGGCGCCGGCACCCACAGGTCCTCGCAGACTTCAACGCCCAGCACCATATCCTCGGCACCCTCATCACAGCAGCGGTAGACAAGCCCCGAACCCAGCGGAACCGGACCCTGACCGGCAAATTCAACCCACACGGGATCCGCAGGCGACGGAGCAAACCAGCGACGCTCATAGAACTCGCCATAGTTGGGCAGATACTTCTTGGCCGTGAGGCCCAAAAGCTCGCCCGCGCAGCACACGGCGGCACAGTTGTAGATATTCTCGGCAACCGCAACGGGAAGACCGATGGTAAAGACGATCGGCAGCTCACGGGTTTCATCGAGGATATGCACCAGAGCAGCCTCGCAGGCATGCAGCAGTGTGCGATTATGGAACAGATCGGCCGCGGTATAGCCAGTCAGATTAAGCTCGGGCAACACCAACGCGCGAACGCCACGCCCGGCAGCATCGCGAACAGCCGCCAGCGCAACCTCGGCATTGCCCTCGACATCGGCCACGCGAATCTGCGGCGACGCCGCCGCCACACGCAAAAAGCCATCAGACTGAGAAAGGTGAAGATTCATAAGAATGCTCCCGTGCGTAGACGCCATTCACAACAATTAGCAAGTCCTATTGTAGTTCAACCGCCGGGTGGAACCGCATCCCACCAACTTGGTGAGCAATTGATGAGTTGATGGTATCTGTTAAATGTCACGTACGATTCACATCTGGTGGGTACCCTGATGGCTGCACGAAACGAAGCAGATTTACACCGGGAGGACCCCGTATGACAACCAAGTACACCGACGCGCCGCGCACGCGCGTCATGACGCCGGCATCGCTCAACAACGGCGTACACGAGAACCATTCCATTGGACAGACCATGGCCATCGCGCCCAAAAAGGGCCTGTTCGACGACATTTCCATTCCCCAGATCATCGCCGGCGCCGCAGCTGCCGCCACGAGCGTGGCGCTTGCTTCAAAGATCGGCATTGCCGGCTCGGTGATTGGTGCCGCTGTGAGCTCAGTCATCACTGTTGTGTCCTCGCAGGTCTATCGCCACTTTATCTCCGCCAGCGCCGAAGCAATCAAGGGCACGCATGCCGCTGTCGACTACCCTGCCGGCGCCTACGAGCCCGTTGAGCCCGATGTCGAGGAGCACCTAGGTGGCGCCGCGACCACGCAGGAGATGCGCCAGGTTGCGGGACGCGCGACCACGGCGCGCGTCGCCCCCAACAGCCTGCGCGCCAAGGCGGCGGCAGAGCGCAGCCAGACACAAAAGAAGGTCATCGTCTTCTCGATCGCCATCGCCATCGTCGCGGTCATCGCCTGCGCCGGCGCCATCCTTATCACCACTGCCGGTGAGGGTCTGGGCGAGCGTCCCGAGCCAATCCTGTCGTCGCGCACGACCGAGAGCGATGCAAATGGCAACACTCAGCCGCAGGATCAGCAGGCACAGACGGACGACACGCAAGACAGTCCTACCTCTGCCAATTCGTCCTCGAACACCCAAAACCAATCGCAGGGCACCGATTCCTCTACGGCCAACAGTGGCACGCCGTCCGGCACGACCGACTCAAGCCAAACGACTGACGGTTCACAGCCGAACACGGGAGGCCAGACGAGCGACACCACGTCGGGAACGGGCACGGCAGACAGTAACAACACCAACAGCTCGAGCGGAACCGCTTCCGGCACGGCATCTGACAACTCGAGCCAAGGCACGGCATCGGGCAACTAAGCACGTTTGCCTCTCATAGATAACCGACCTGTACAACGGGCGCGAATCGAAAGCGGTTCGCGCCCGTTTGCCTTGGGCGCCGCCATGGCGAACGCCATGCGATGGTAAGATGCTTTACATGTGTAAAGAGGAGATTTGCCATGAGCAAGACAATAGTTAGGCCCACGCTTTCGCTGGGCAACCACATCTATCTGTATCGCCTGCTGCGCGATGCGATTGGATGTGGCAAGCAAACGTTTATGACGCAGGTCGAGGAGGCGCTCGCCGCTGGCGACATGACCGCTTATGACCTGGGCTTCGAGTCCACGCGCGAGCTGCTCGAGGAGCTCGACGACTGCATTAAGCTGACCGTCTTTAAAGGTGGCCGCCTGTATGCCACGGTCATCGCCAACGAGGCCTGGGATGCTGCGCTTGCCAAGGGCGAGGACAAGCCCAAGACCGCCAAGGGCGCCAAGCAGTCCTACAAAAAGAAAAAGCGCGGTGAGAAGGACCTCAAGGCCGTGCGCCCCAAGCACGTTAAGCGTCCCGAGCCCGAAGCCATGGTTGAAGCCGCGCCGGAACCCGAGCCCGAGACAGAGATCGAAGTTGCTATTGAGGTAACGGCAGAAGCCGAAACCGAAATCGCCGCCACGACCGATTCCGAAGTCATATCCGAGCAGGAAGCCACTGTGGAGCTCAACGAAGCGCCCAAGTCGACAACCGAAGAAGCCGCTGACCAACCCGAGCCGTCTGCGTTCCAAAACAGCGACGTCTTTGGCGACGAGGCCGAGAACGATCAGTCCGACAAGCCCGCAGATCAAGACGCTACCGAGTCGACACCGGAGCCCGAGACGCCGCAGCCCGCCATCTCGCTCACGGTCGTCTATGACCCCGAGAACGCCAACGCCGGCATCACCACCATGGCATCCACGCCCATCGAAGCAAAGTCGAGCGTCGAGAACGAGGACGCGACGCAGGTTGAGGTTGAAACCGCAGCTGCAGACGCGCCCGTCACCGTGGAGCCCGCAGATTCCACGATCAAGCCGGAAGCGACGCCGGAGCCCGCACCCGTCATCGAATCCGTGCCCACCTCTGCTTGCGGCCAAATTCCCGCACCGGCACCGGCTTCGGCACCCGCAGCGGCCCCAACCCCCGCACCCGCAGCACCGACCATCCCCGAGGACTTCCCCATCGATTTCGCAACCGAGGTCTTCTGCCCCGGCCCGCTTCTGCACCAGCTGTCGACCTATCTCCCCTACGGCGCCGATACCCTCGGCATTGTCGGCGAGTACTACTGGATCGCCCGCGAGCGCGGTACCATCGAGGCCGCGCGAAACCGCGCAAGCTTCCCCCTGCGCTACACGCAGGCCGGCGAGCGCCACGAAGTCACCGTGCGCATTCGCCGCAACACCACCGGTGGTCTCGGATCCACCTGGGCCATCGATAAAGTCGAAGAACCCGAGCAGTAACGACAAACGGCTCAAATCCAAATCAGGATTTGAGCCGTTTTTATTTGTTGATGTTGCGTAACCAACAGCGAGCGGGCCGCAAGTGCCCCAGGTTGCCGTGAAAGAGGAGCGACGCGTACTTCGGTACGCGAGCGACGGCTTGAACGGCAAGATGGGGTGCTTGCGACCCGCGCAGCGTCGAGCAGTTACGCGGTTTGGAAAACCGCGTAACGATCTAGTCGCGCGTCAGCTTGCGGTGAATACGATGCGGCTGTGCTGCGTCCTCGCCCAGGCGCTCGATGCGGTTGGCCTGATAGGCCTCGAAGTTGCCCTCGAACCAATACCAGTTGCCCGGATTCTCGTCGGTGCCCTCCCACGCCAGAATGTGCGTGGCAACACGGTCCAGGAACATACGGTCGTGGCTAATGACCACCGAGCAGCCCGGGAACTCGAGCAGCGCTGCTTCGAGCGAGGACAGCGTCTCGACGTCGAGGTCGTTCGTGGGCTCGTCGAGGAGCAGCAGGTTGCCGCCCTGCTTGAGCGTAAGCGCCAAGTTCAGACGGTTGCGCTCGCCACCGGAGAGTACGCCAGCGCGCTTCTGCTGGTCCTGGCCCTTAAAGCCAAAGCTCGCCACATAAGCGCGGCTGGGGACCTCGGTCTCGCCCACCATCATGTGGTCCAGGCCATCCGAGACGACCTCCCACAGGTTCTTATCGGGGTCGATGCCGGAACGGTTCTGGTCGACGTAAGAAATCTTGACGGTCTCGCCCACCTCGAGCTCGCCCGAAGTCAGCGGCTCCAGACCCACAATCGTCTTGAACAGTGTGGTCTTACCGACACCGTTGGGGCCGATGACGCCCACGATGCCGTTGCGCGGCAGGGTGAATGATAGGTCGTCGATGAGCACACGGCCATCGAACTCCTTGTGCAGGTGATGGGCCTCGAGCACCTTGTTGCCCAGACGCGGGCCCACGGGGATGCGGATGTCGGTCCAGTCGAGCTTCTGGCTTGCGCGGGCCTCGGCCTCCATCTCCTCGTAACGAGCCAGACGGGCCTTGTTCTTGGCCTGGCGAGCCTTGGGCGAGCTGCGTACCCACTCGAGCTCGGCCTCCATGCGCTTGGCGAGCTTGGCGTCGCGGTTGCCCTGCGCCTCGATACGGGCGGCCTTGGTCTCCAGATACGTGGAGTAGTTGCCCTTGTAGGGATAAAGGTGACCGCGGTCGACCTCGCAGATCCACTCGGCAACGTTATCCAGGAAGTAGCGATCGTGCGTGACGGCAAGCACCGCGCCCTGGTAGTTGTGCAGGAAGTGCTCGAGCCACAGGATCGATTCGGCGTCCAGGTGGTTCGTGGGCTCGTCGAGCAGCAGCAGGTCGGGAGCCTCGAGCAGCAGCTTGCACAGGGCCACGCGACGGCGCTCGCCGCCGGAAAGTACGTTGACCGGCATGTCGGAATCGGGCAGCTGCAGGGCGTCCATGGCCTGGCCGAGCTTGGAATCGATATCCCAGCCGTCGGCGGCGTCGATCTCGTCCTGGAGCTTGCCCATCTCGGCCATGAGGGCGTCCATGTCGCAATCCGGGTCGCACATCTCCTCGCCGATCTTATTGAAGCGATCGACCTTGGCGATCATATCGCCAAACGCCATGCGCACGTTCTCGATGACGGTCTTGTCGTCGTCGAGCGGCGGCTCCTGCTGCAGGATGCCCACAGTGTAGCCGGGGGTGAGCCTGGCATCGCCGTTGGAGACCTCCTCGATGCCGGCCATAATCTTGAGCAGGGTCGACTTACCCATGCCGTTGGGACCCACGACGCCGATCTTGGCACCGGGGTAGAAGCTCAGGGTCACGTCGTCAAGGATTACCTTGTCGCCATGGGCCTTGCGAGCCTGATACATCTGGTAGATAAACTCCGCCATATGTCTGTTCTATCCTTTCTACCTGCTGTTTCCCTATTCTTGATTCGCTTTAGTGGAAACGAAATGAGGGAACCAGCTCTGAAACGTAACGAAAAAGGGGCATGGTTGCCCACACCCCCTAATACTACCTGGGAAAAGTCCCCCGGAACATACTATGAACTGCGTACGCTAGTTTTCCGCAACCTTAACGAGCGGCTCGCTGCGATTTGCGCCACAACAGATACGAGTAGACGTAGACGGCTCCAACCGAACCAAACGCCAGAACCGCAATCACCGCGGCGACGACTTCACTCGAAAGCACGCTGCCTGCCACGCCCATCACAATCAGGCCAATACCCAGCACCATAAAGCAGGCGCCGCCAAAACGCTGAGTACGGCGCCAGTTCTCGGGATCGGCAAGCGCCCAAGGTGTCTTGATACCGAGCGTATAGTTCTGCTTCACACGCGGCAAGTAGTTGCCTACGCCGATGAATAGCAAACCGACAACACCGGAAATCAGCACGTTAACCGAACCGGCCGCCGGCACCACGCCCCAGACCGTAAGCTCTCCCAGCCAGCTTATGGCGCACATGAACAAGGTGAAGGCGATTACGAAGCCCTGGTAGAACTTGCCCGAGGTTCGATATGCCTCACCTTTGGGGTCGATGCGCGGCACCATGCGGAACATTGCGAGAAGCGCCAGAGGCAGCACGCCGAGCGCGGAGGCCATCCAGCTAGGACCCCAACCGTCGACGGCGCCGTTCGCGCCCCAGTGCGTGGGAATCTGCGTAGGCAAGCTCGGCATCACCATGAGGTGCGCTACGACATTGGCGACGCACAGAGCGACCAGCGCAATCCACACGCGCGACGATACCCCCGTGGGGTGAATGCCCTTGTTTTCGTTATTCATCCTTATCACCTTCAGTGTTTGTAAAGCCCATAAACCAGCCAATTAAATCCTGCATGACGGTGGTGTTTAAGCTGTATACGATGTTTTGGCCATGGCGCTCGTCGGTCACCAACCCGGCGTTTTTGAGCGTCGCCAAGTGATGGCTCAGCGACGGCTTACTGATATCAAAATGCTCGGCAAGCTCCCCCGCCGTGCAATTGCCCTCGCGCAGCAACTCCAAAATGCGCCGTCGCGTTGGATCGGCAAGCGCCTTAAAACCCTCTCCCGGCATAAGACCTCCTCTCATCATCTCTCATGACGTGCACACTATACTCGATATTTAGATGTTTGTCTAACTATCTAATCTCAATGCTTCAAACCACATCAAAGCAAACGCCATCGCAACCTATGGGCGATTACCTATAATGACGATAGCTAAAACACGATTCGCTTCCCCATCGGAGGATATTTATGACCGAAACCGCTGCCGCAGCCGCCATCGAGACACGCGACACCAAGCTCGAGATTATCATGGGCCGCGAGGCACTCGATAAGCTCGCCGATGCTACGGTGCTAGTGCTCGGCTGCGGAGGTGTGGGCTCCAACTGCTGCGAGGCACTCGCCCGCGGCGGCATCGGTCATTTCGTCATTCTGGATAAGGACATCATCGCGCCCAGCAATATCAATCGCCAGGCCATCGCCTTTCACAGCACCGTCGGCAAGCGCAAAGTCGACGTCATGGAGGCTATGATTCACGACATCAACCCTACCGCTACCGTCATCAAGCGCACCGAATACCTGCTGAGCGACAACATCGATGATTTCTTCGCGAGCGTTTTGGAGCAGACGGACGGCAAGCTCGACTACGTCGTCGACGCCATCGACACCATCTCGGCCAAGCTCACCATTGCCAAATATGCTCAGGACCACGACATTCGTTTGGTTAGCTCCATGGGCGGGGCCAACAAGCTCCATCCCGAGTGCCTCCGCTTTGCCGACATTTTCGATACGGTACGTGACCCCATGAGCCGCATCATGCGCAAAGAATGCAAGAAGCGCGGAATCAAGAGCCTGCATGTACTGTTTAGCTGCGAGGAATCGGTTAAGACACAGCCCCGCGACCCTTCCAACATCCACGAGCGCACCGAGCTGGGAACCGCCAGCTTTATGCCGCCCATCATGGGCCAGATGATTGCCGGCGAGGTTATCCGCCAGATCAGCGGCCGCGGCACTGAGCGCGTACGCTCCGATGGCCAACGTCTGGACTAGCGGAGCGCACCGAGATGGAGCCCCGGTTATTTGATGCACACTGCCATCTTGATTTAATGGCTCACCCGGACGCCGTTGCCGATGAGGCGACGGCGCTGGGCTTGGGTCTATTTGACTGCGGCGTCAATCCGCGCGACTTTTCGGCCGCAAACGAGCGCGCCTGTCGCCAACCAGGCATCATCGCCGGCGTTGGGCTTCACCCCTGGTGGCTCGCCGATGGCCACTGCGGTTTTGTCGAAGTCAATCTGCTTTGCGAAGTTGCTGCCCAAGAACGCTACATCGGCGAAGTCGGACTCGACTTTTCCGCGCGCTTTGCTGGAAGTGAGCCGCTACAAATACAGGCACTTAACCGGCTCTGCGATGCGCTCGTGCAGCATCCTCTTACCGGGCGCGTGATATCAATTCACGCCGTTCGTTCGGCAGGAGCCGTACTGGACGTCCTCGAATCGCATGGACTACTCATCCCAAACCCCGACTCCCCCGTTATCATCTTCCACTGGTTTAGCGGTACTTCGGACGAACTCGTCCGCGCACGTAATGCGGGCTGTTATTTTTCCGTCAACGAACGCATGCTCGCATCTAAACGAGGACGCGAATACGCACGACAGATTCCACTCGATCGTTTACTGCTCGAGACCGATGCACCAGCCGAACCAAACACAGAAACAAGCGCACAGTCGCTCATCAGATCGCTCACAAGGACCTCGATGCGCATTGCCTCACTCAAAAACTGCGATGTACAGCACATTGAGTCGGCAGTTTTAGCAAATGCGCGCTCTGTTTTTGACCTTCGCTAACCCCTGTGGGCAAAAATGCCAAGGGACATGCGAATCGCACAACGCAGCCCCTATTGGTAGACAGTACAATTCGGCAGCATTACACCAATTCGTGCATGAGATCACGGTTGCGTGCATACAATTCGTCGAAGATATGACGGCGCGACGCATATAACTCGTGGGCAGCCATATCGGGCTCGATTGTTTGCGCAACGCCAAGGACTTGGGCGAGCTCATCCCATGATGCATAGGCACCACCTGCGAGAGCTGCCATGATGGCATCACCGAAGCATGCGCCCACCGTAACCTTGGCAACCGAGACCTCGCGCCCGCATACGTCGGCGATAGCCTGCATCCAAACTGGATTCTTGGTTCCACCTCCGACAAGCATAATGCGCCCAATTGGCAGTCCATGCTCTCGCTCGATAATGTCGACATGGGATGCAACGGTATACGCGACGCCTTCCAAGGCGGCGCGAACCATATGGGCTCGCGTATGCCTTCCGGTCAGTCCAAAGAAGACGCCACGCGCCTCGGGATCGTTGAGCGGAGTACGCTCCCCCGCAAAGTACGGCAGACACAGGAGCCCATCGGCACCCGGCGCCACATCGGTGGCATCATGCGCCATAACCGAATAGGCATCGGGGCCACCGTGGTCCTCGGCCTCTACGGCGTCGCGATACAGCTCTTGGCGCAGCCACGATGTGAGCGCACCCGCCGTATTGGTCCCCGCGCAGATCCCGTAAGTTCCGGGAATGATAAACGTCCCCGGCCACAGGCGGGCATCATCGATCATATGATCAGCTAGGTAGATGAAATACGCTGTACTCCCCAACTGAACCATCATATCGCCGGGACGGAATACACCCGTCGAAATGGCCTCGGCACCAGAGTCGCCCGTTCCCACTAAGACAGGTGTCCCTACCGCGAGCCCCGTCGCCTCAGCCGCACGCTGCGTAATCACCCCCGCAATATCGGTAGCCGACATTACCTCCGCCATCTGGTCAGGCCGGCAGAAACGAGCACATTCCCGAGCATCAACCTTCCAAGTGAAGCGGTCGTATAGGGGAAGAAAATCCTCCGCCAAATAACGGTCCACCGTAAAACGCCCCGTCAACTTTGCGCATAGAAACGACGACGCCGTCAGGAACTTCGCAGCACGTTCGTGCACCTCGGGCATATTCTCCTTAAACCACAAGATCTTGGGAGCAATATCTGACGAACAGGGATCGTGCCCGAAAAGCTCGCGTGCGCGGTCTGACCCATATTCGGAAAGAAGCTCGTCAATCTGCGGCTTCGAACGTGCATCGACTCCATACAAAATCGCGGGCGCCAGCGCGTTGCACTCGGTATCGACCGGCACACAGTCGCAACCCAATGCGGAAAGGCCCACGCATCCGATCTGTGCCGCGTTAACCCCCGATCGCGCCACCAGCTCGCGCGACAAGCGGCAAAAATCGCCCCACCAGACTGCCTCTGCATCATGCTGGTACCATCCGTCACACGGGTTGTCCGTCTCATGTCCACAAGAGGCTTGGCAAACGATATTGCATCGATCATCGATTAAAACGCCTTTAGAGGCGCTTGTCCCAATATCAATACCCAGATAGAGCGCCATAGGTGCCTACTCCCCTCGCGCCGTACGAGCGGCAGCCATAAAACGAGCTACCCGCTCAACATCAACCGGAGCATCCAGCTTTCCGTCGCGCTTTAAGCAGGTGCCGACAAACGCGCCATCGTAGTGAGCAAATACGTCAGCCACGGTATTTTCGCGACAACCGGTGCCACATACCACGGGTACTTCGCCAACACGCTCGCGGACTTCATCGGCAAGCTCGCCCGAAGCGCCACGACCGGCAGCCGAACCGCCGATGACCATTGCATCCGGAAGGCAATTAAAGAGAAGTGAATCGGCAATGTCCGCAGTCGTGCGGTCGTTGAGATAAACCTCCCCCTCGCTCGTGATGAAGTGAAAAAGCTTGAGGTCATCCAGGCGCAGCGCCGCCTTGCGACGCATGGTGTGCGCGAAATCTCGGTTAATCAGCCCGAGATCACCGGCCCAGGCACCGCAAAAATTGCAGCGCGTGAACTGCGCATCGACGGCAGCGCACAGCTCGATTGTGGCATCACCATCGTAAATAGCCTCAGCTCCCCAAGGAGTCGACAGATCATGGGATAGAGCCCCGATAACATAGCCCATCGATGCAAGGGTTGAGGGAGAAACGTGCTGCTCGTAGGGCATCGAGAGCTCATTGGTAATCAAAATGCCATCGACACCGCCCTGCTGCAACGCCTCGAGATCGCGCTTGGCGGCTTCCACGACCTGCGACACGCTTCCGCCCGGGTAATACAGTGGATCGCCCGGCAGAGGACGCAGGTGCAGCATTCCGATAACCGGCTTTTCGGTCTTGAACATCGAAGTTAGAAACGACATAACGTGCTCCTTCATAGGGTTATTGCAGGGACGTTACTCCCCCAGCACCTCGACGTACACTTTTCGCTTCTGCGGACCGTCAAACTCCGCAAGATAGATGTTCTGGGCACCTCCACACACGATGTGGCCATCTTGGACGGGAAAGAAGCAACTGTTTCCACAAATCATGCTCTTGATATGCCCACAGGAGTTGTTGCCGGTGGCTCCATAGCTCGGCAGGAAGTGTGCGTGCGCGTAGGGGGCATCGAGTGGGGCGATGCGATCGAGCGTCTCCATAAGATCCGTCTCCACGCAGGGCAGTCCCTCGTTTACCACGATTCCACAGGTCGTATGCGACAAAATAATCGCTGCCAAGCCATTGGTCACCGAGCTGCGTTCGATGGCGGCGTGCACGTCCTCGGTAATATCGATGAACTGGTCCGGAGCAGTCGATAGATAGCTCAATGTCTCGAGCGTCACCATGTTCACTCATCCCCTTCAAGAAAACGCAGGGCATTACCCCAGTAGAGCCTTTCTCGCGCATCATCGCGCATGGGCACGGTATCGAGCGCCCGCTTGAGTTTGAATGCACGGAAGCGCGGCGTATTGCTGGCGAACATCACTTGGTGCGATAGCGCGCGCTCATACCACAGCGGCCCCATATCGACCGTGAAAAGACGCTGCATCATCTCCTCGGGCGAATCGATGTAAGTGATAGAGGTGTCCGTGTAGCAGTTGGGATACTTGAGCAGCATCGCCACGGTCTCGCGCACCCAGGGCCAGCCAAAGTGGGCCAAACTAAAGCGCACATTTGGATGCGTTGCGATTGTGTGCTCAAATGCAAGCGGGTTACTGCGCGAGAGCTCTGCGCCAGGCTCCCAAGACATACCGGCATGGAAAACCACCGGCTTGTTATAGCGCTCGCACAGCTCGTAAAGCGGCTCGGCCACAGCATCATCGGGGGCAAAACCCTGCTTTGCAGGATGCAGGCAAAGCCCCTTTGCCCCCAACTCGGTAAAGGCGCGCTCCAATTCGTCTGCGGCACCGCTCACCTGCGGGTCTACGCTCGCAAATCCCCACAGACGATCGGGATGCGCGGCAACCAGCATGGCAATCTGGTCATTAGTGCCAAAGTGCCCTCCGCATGCCGTGGTTACATCGAGCGGCATGAGCACGCTCTTCTGCACGTCACAGACGTCCATCTCGACTTGAAGCTCATCCCAATCCATGGGGCCCATATGCCCCATACCAAATTCTCGTGACCAAAAACCGAATCCATCAGGCTCATCACCCGGCGTACAGATCTCGCCGTAGAGCATAGGATGGACCAACATGTCGATAACCATTTCATACTCCTTTCCAGGCATTTGACCCTAGTACGGCTCAAACGAACCAATCACTCGGGACGACAGCTCAGCGCCCGCCTTCATACACGCCGGAATATCAAGGCCATCGATCACGCCCTTGGTAAACCCGGCAATATACGAGTCGCCGGCACCCACGGTATTAACGACCTTCTCCGCCGGTACGATCCCGCACTCATAGAAGCGCTCACCGTCATAGGCAATGCTCCCCTTCTCGCCAAGCGTGGCAACCGCAACGCGCGGTCCCAATTCCTGCACGTGGCGTACCCAGTCCCGCAGCTCCGGAGTGTCCTCTTCAAACGACATGAACGCATAGTCTACGTAAGGAAAATGAGCCTCGCATGCATATTCGGGATCCTGGCTGAACACCGAGAAGTCCATAACCACCGTCTTGCCCGCATCATGCCATTCGGGCAGGAGGTCCAAACAATTGCCAAACAGGTCGGTATGAATGATGTCATGCTCTAGGATAAACGCCCGGTCGTCTTCATTCGGTCGATATGTCTCCATTACGCCATCGATTGCCTCGAGATGCACGCGATCGACGCCGTCTTTCAATGCCATGAGCATCACCGAGGTGTCGCCATCTTCCACCCGCAGATGTGAGATATCGAACCCCTCAGCGGCCAGCGCCTCTCTCATCTTGTCTCCGTACTCGTCCTTGCCGACAACCGACACGGCGGATACCGAAACGCCCATTCGTGCAAGATGGATACCCCAGTCAATGCCATTACCAGTCGGATAGAACACGCCGATGTTTTGATAGACGTCCGCGCAGCAAAAACCAGCCGCACACGCTTTAATACCCATGGTCTTCTCCAATGTTCAAAAGGGGACCCGCCACATGGCGAGCCCCCTTTTCGCGTTTCGCTTATTGTTTTGCATCGGCTGTCCAAGGCCTCATAGCCAGACCGCCGTACGCTTTCTTAAGCTATTCGACGATTGGTGCTCCGTGGCCCCAAGAACCTTCCATGCCGCACACGGTCGAGGCAAACCCGGCAGCAAAGTCGAGCGCGCGCTCGATGGCCTCGGCGCCATCCTCACCGCGCTTGGCGGAATCGAGATAGCACATCAAAAACGAGGTGAGGAACGAGTCGCCCGCCCCCATGGTGTCCTTCATGTCCGTTACCGGTTTAGCCAGCTGGCGGTAATAACGCTCGCCGTCGTAAGCAATGCAGCCCTCGGCGCCCGCCGTAGCCGACACAAAACGCGGACCCAGGCCCTTCACCCATGCCAGACGCTCGCGAATCTCGTCCTCACTCGCAGCATCCGCCGCACTAAAGAAAGCGAAATCGACGTAGGGCGCAATCTGCTCGTAGTACTCGTCGGTAGAGTCGTCCGAAAAGTCAAAAGAGACCGTGACGCCCGCAGCCTTCAACTTGGGCAGCTCGCGCTCGGTAAAGCAATAGTTTCCCGAATGAACCACATCGAACTGCTTCATGTACGAAAGGTCAAAGCGATCGAGGACATAGCGCGCATCGCCACGGATACCGCCCTCGTTGGAGCCAAGGAAGACACGGTCACCGTCAACGACGGTCACGCGAGCCGCTCCGTTCTCGCCAATCATCTGCTCGCACTTGTCAAGCTCGATACCCTCATCCTCGAGGCTTGCAATGACATGCTCGGCAGCGGCATCATTGCCAAAAATGCCCATGTATGCGGAGCGTGCGGCACCGCATTTCTTGGCATAAACGGCGAAGTTCACCGCATTGCCGCCGGGATACATGGTGTGGATATGCTCGTAGCGATCGACGACGTTGTCGCCAAATCCGAGCGCGTTAACGTTAAATGCCATGGCCTTTGCTCCTTCTAGTACTCGACAACACCCATATAGCGACGGAAATCGGGATCGTGATCAAACACCTTGCCGCGTGCAGCACGCAGCTCGCAGTTCATGGCGTAGAACAGCACCGGGTCCAGATAGGCACGGACGCTCGCCGGCACGGCTTCCATACCGTACTCCTTGGCATCGAGCACCATCAGCGTATCGGTATGCGTCTTAAGGAACGCCAGGGCGCGCTCGTCCATAGCACGGCACTCGCTGGAGCCCATCTGCAGGAAGTAAAAAACGCCATCCTGAGTAGCCTCGAAGGGGCCGTGGAAGTACTCGGCAGAGTGGATGTAGCTACAGTGCTGCCACTGCATCTCCATAAGAGAGCAGATAGCGAAACCGTAGGTCTGGCTAAAGTTGGGACCGCTGCCCAGAATGTAGAAGAACTCGTGCTCCTGGCAAAGCTTGGCAAAGCGATCGCCCAGCTCGGCATTTACCTTCTCGCGTGCCGGGGGAAGAATCTTATCCATCTCGGCGATACCGGCATACATATCGGCAAGATCGGCGTAGCCCTCCTGCTGATCGAGCAGCTCGGCCGCAAGCGACAGCGAAATGCCAGCGGGGACCTCGGCCTGCGGCACGCCCTCGCCCCACGGGTAGACCCACGTGGTCCACTTGCCGGAGTCGATCTTGGATCCAGCGTTGTCGGTCTGGGCGATCACCGTAGCGCCGGCAGCAAGGGCAATCTCGCAGCCCTCGACGACCTCGGGGGTGTTGCCACTGTGGCTACAAGCGATGACCAGGGACTTCTCGCCCAGACGACGCGGACGCATGATATCGAACTCGCGAGCCGTATAGATATACGAAGTGAAGGTGGTTGCCTCGCGCTGCAGAAGCTCATGAGCCGGGATCAAATCGATCATGGAGCCACCGCAAGCAATCCAGTAGACGCTGTCGAACTTGCCCTTCTCGGCAATTGCCTCTTTGATCAGATCGTGTGCGTTCATATCCAGTTCCTTTCTTGTTTGGCCCGCAATCAATGACGTTGGTTGCGTGGCCGATGGTTGTTTTAGTCAATCAGATATTTCTCGAATGCGGCCATGTTCTTGGCATCTGCCGCCGCCGGGTCATCGTAGTAACGACCGTCCGTGATTTCCTGGCCCAGCATGCCGTCGAAACCATGGGCGTTGAGTGTGGCGACGAAGGCGTCCATATCGTGCTTGCCATCGCCCCACACCAGATGGCCATACGGGTCACCGTCGATAAAGTGCATCTCGTGAATTGCCCCATCACCAAAGGCGGCAAACCAGTCCTCGAGCGTCTCGCCTGCAACGCCCATCGCGGTTGTATCAACCATGGGCTGTAAGTACGGGCTCGCGACCTCGTCAATCATGCGCTTCGCATCGGAAACCGTCGTCACAAGGTTGCTCTCCTCGGGACGCAGGCTTTCCATCGTAAGCACCAGACCGTGCTCGCCGGCATACTCCGCCAGAATGGACAAGTGCTCGCGGCTGCGCTTCCAGGCTTCCTCGCGGTCCTCGTCCCAGTCGCCCCAGCCCGAGTTGATGGACATGCGGTCGCACCCAAGTACCTCGGCAAGCTCAATGCCGTGCTTAAAGTACGCCAGGCTGCGCTGTTCATGCAGCGGTTTGCGTGCGCAGTACTGCCAAGGATAGACAACATTCTCGGGACACAGAGTACGATACCTAAGCCCACGGTCTGCAGCCTTTTTCGCCAGGACCTCAGCCTCAAAGTAGCCCGTGTGGTCGAGCGTCACATGCGGCTCCGCACACCACAGCTCAATGGACTCAAAGCCCAAACGCTGCTGCACATCAAGGAAGTAATCGAGCGACCACATGATGTAGTGGATATTCATGCCCGCAATCTGTTCGCGGTGCAGCGTCGGTTTGGATTCAGACATCTTATGCCTCCTTATTTCGATCGAACACGATTTGTCCGTCCGACATCGTCATGTCAACCGCAAGATCGCGTGCGTCGCGATAATCGAGGTCGAACACATCCCGATCGAGCACGCAGATATCGGCAAGCTTGCCAACCTCGAGCGTACCCAGCTCGTCTTCGCGCATCAGGTCGTACGCGCCCCCGGCAGTCCAAGCGCGCAAGAGCTCGACAAGCGTCAGCGTGTTGACCTCATTCACGGGCAGTCCGTCGGCGAAGAATCCGCCGCACGCGCTGTAGATTGACTCGCCCAGGCTCGGAATCAGCAGCGGCAGATCCGTGCCGCAGCACACTGTGCATCCGGAATCTTCCATGCCGCGGCGATTCCAGCTGTGCAAAAGTCGCGTCTCGCCAATTTGTCGACGCATCATCGACAGGCAATCCTCGCGCCGGTCCAGCGTCAGAATCTGCGGATAGACCTCGCAAATTCCACCTAACTTGCCAAACTCGACAAGATCGGTCGGGTCAGAGTTCTCGAGATCGGTAATCGCATGGCGGCGAAGCATCCGTCCATGCTCGTCTCGAGGCAGCGAGGCATAGAGCGCCACGGTGCGACGAACGGCGCCATCGCCCTGGCAATGCAAGGAATATCGGAAGCCGTCAGCATCAATTGCACGCAGCTCGTTCTCAATCAGATCCCACTCTGGCTCCTCGACGACCGTCTTGCCGGCAGCGCCCGCATCGGCCGTGTCCTCATAGGGATCAATCATCTCGGCAAGCCCCGCCCATACGCCGCGATCGGTCATACGGTTGAAGCCAGAAAAACGAACGAACGGTCCCCGGAAGCGCTCTCGCGCCTCGCGGGCATATGCCAGATTTGCACCGGCACCCACCGGCTGCGACATCATAGAGACACGAACCGTCAGCTCACCAGATTCCTCACGGCGAGCCATTTCGTCGGCAAAGCCGTAGTAGTCATCAAACGCCATCTCCTTGATGGCGGTAACGCCGCGCTCGTTAAGCATGCTCATGTAGTCCGAATACCCGGCACGCACCTCGGGCAGCGCGAGGAAATCGCTC
Organism: Collinsella sp. CLA-ER-H7; assembly: GCF_040092345.1. Lineage (NCBI taxonomy): Bacteria > Bacillati > Actinomycetota > Coriobacteriia > Coriobacteriales > Coriobacteriaceae > Collinsella > Collinsella sp. CLA-ER-H7. The sequence goes on from NZ_JBBNLT010000001.1 coordinate 220,628, forward strand.
ATCATGCGCCAGATCTTCTCGGCATAGCACGCCTGGGGTGTAAAGCCGTATCGCGCACTGGCGGCAGCGTTGAGAACGCAGGTCCCCGCTCCTGGTGTAAAGCAGACGACGGGGATATCGCCAAAACAATCGTCAAACACAGCTGCCGTATTTGCGTTCTCGGCATCCGATGCCAACGTTTCGGGTAGGTTGTGGCCAAAAGCCGCCGCGCAATCCGGATGATCTTCTTTCCATGCGCGCAAGAGCGACACGGCCTCTTTGGCATCGGCGATGCCGGACAGATCAGACCCCAATGTCCGCAGCGCCCAGCCTGTATAGAAGGTATGCACGTCGATCAGGCCAGGCATGACGGTGCGGTCGCCCAGGTCAACTACCTCGTCCGCCTGGGTCAAATACGAAGCTACCTCACACTTGGTGCCAACAGCCTCAATTCGATTGCCACGGACCGCTACGAAACCTTCAAACGGCAGGTCCCCCGTACCGGTAAAGACGCTCTTAGACGTCAGGACCGTCAAACGATCAGACATCACAACCACCTACACCGGAAGCATGCCAGAGATTGCCGTTACAATCACGCCAAAGACGACCATGAAAATGAAGAACTTCCAAATGGTCTTCCACCATTGGCCAAACGAAATCCTAGCCACGGCAAGACCGGCGACCGTCATGCCCGCCACGGGGCTGATGGTGTTGATGGTCTGGTTGGCAAACTGGAGCGCGGTGACGGCTGCCTCGGGATTGAGGCCCATGAGCTCGGTCAGGGGGCCCATAACGGGCATGGTGAGCGCCGCCAGGCCAGAACTCGAGGGAACCAGCAAAGAGAGCAGGCCAAGGACGATATACATAAACGTGGTGTAGACGGCGGCGGGTGCACCGGCAAGCGCGGTAGCGAGCGCCTGGAGGATGGTGTCGATGATCATGCCGCCCTCGGCGATGACCAGAATACCGCGAGCGATACCGATAACGATGGCAGCGTACGCAAAGTCGGCAAGACCCTTAACGAACTCCTCTGCGATCGTCTGCTGGTCAAGGCCGCCCAGGATACCGGCAAGCAAGCCCATGCCAAGGAACACAGCGGAAATCTCATTCATGTACCAGCCCTGGGTAACAAGACCCCAGACGATAATGCCCATACCGCAAGCAAAATCGATAAGCACGAGCTTCTGACGAATAGTGAACTCTTCCTCGATGGAGGCATCGGTCACGGAAAACTCAATACGCTTGAGCTTATCGTCCTCGTACACAATGGACGACTCGGGGTTTTTCTTGACGCGCATGGCGTAGCGCATGGCCCATGCGATACCGACGGCAGTGAAGATAACCCAAGAAACGGCGCGCAGCCACAGTTGCGGATTACCCTCGATGCCAATGATGCCTTGGGCGATCAAAACATTAAACGGGTCGATGGTCGAAGCACAATATCCCAGGTTAGGACCAAGGAAGCAGATGATGAATGCCGTCATCGAGTCATAACCGATACCCATCATGATGGGAATGAAGATGGCATAGAACGGCAGGGCTTCCTCAGACATACCAAACGTAGTGCCGCAAATGGACAGCAATGTCATCGTGATGGGAATGATGAGGATGTCCTTGTTCTTGAGCTTTTTAATCACACGGCTCATGCCGGCATTCAAAGCGTTGGTCTTGGTGATGATCGCGAACGATCCGCCAATCAATAAGACGAACGCAACGACGTCGGCAGCCTCCTGGATGCCCTTGGTGGGCGCTTGCAGGACCGCGAAGATATCCTGACCCAGATTGATGGTCTCGCCGGTCTCGGAATCGGTGTAGTTCTTATCGACCTGTTCATAGGTTCCAGCAACGGCGACTTCACGCTCGCCCGCCGCTGTTGAAATCGTCTTGCGCTGATACTGACCAGAGGGAACGATCCAAGTCAGGACCGCAAAGACAACGATCAGCAAGAACATGATCGTATAGACATGCGGTAATTTGAACTTAAAACGTCTGTTTGTCTTCTTCGCCTTCGTATCTGACATAGATACCTCCAAAGAACTCGAGACTGCATCGCATCTCGCTTCAACGTTTGCACAATGCAAACGTTCTATGACGTCCCATAGATTACCAGCAGCTTTTTCCTTCATCAAGATAATTTCAGACTGATTGCCGCAACGCGGTTGAACGGTTGTGTTCGCGCCGTGAACGGTATGGAAACGCCCGGTGAGATGATCCACCGGGCGTTTCCATTCGCAATGCCCTAGATGTCAAAAACGTAGCGAGACCCAACGATCCGCTGACGACCGATGATAAACGGCCGCCGCTGCTCATCGAAAAAGAAGGCTTCCATATAAAACAAGGGTTCGCCAACGGGGACTGCCAACAGCCGAGCGACCTCGGGCGACGCGCACGCGATCTCGAGCGTGCACGGGTCGGTAAACGCGGGCGTGCGGCCCGTTCGGTTGCGCACGAACTCAAAAATGGATTGGTTAGATAGAGGTGCCGTTGATAGATAGGCGTTGTCCTCGTAAACGTATATGTTGTTCTCGAGTATGACGGGGACTCCATCGGCAGTACGTACACGCTCAACGCAAATCAAATCAGTTCCAACGGGAACACCAAAGAACTGTGCTTCAGTGGAATCCGCCGGCAGTATCTTTCTCGAAATGACGCACGCCCCCGGCTCCATTCCGTTAACGCGGCATGCGTCCGAAAAACTCTGGACGTCATCCTTCTGGCGAATCTTGCGCTTAAGCTTGGGGGCATTGACAAACGTGCCTTTCCCCTGCCGCTTCGTTAGATAGCCCTGCTGGACGAGCTCCTCAATAGCGCGTCGCACGGTAACGCGGCCAACTTTATAGCTCTCAGCCAATTCGAATTCGTTGGGTATCCGCGCGCCCGCCTTGTAGGCACCGGAGTTGATTTCGTTTTTAATGATATCAATAACCTGTTGGTACAGCGGTATCGCTGCTTTACCATCAGTTAGCCCTTCAGTCGGTGGCATATACCCTCTCCCAGCCCAATTAAGTCAAAAGCGGGCTTAAGGGCATTCAACAAGCCCTTAAGCCCGCATTAGCATAAAGTATGCTTGCTGCCGCACCAAAATGTCGGGTATTTACCCATCTGACCCGAAAAACGCGCAACTACCGCGCTCCTAAGAAAGCGTGAGCAGCTCCGGCAGCTGGTCGATAATCTTGTCCGCGGCATCCTGGCTAAAGCCAAAGCGCTCCTCGCGCTTGGCAATAACTGTCAGGCCGGCTCGCTTGCCGGCAGTGATGCCAGGCACCGAATCCTCAACGCAGCAGCAGCGATTCGCGGGCAGCCCCAGCAGGTCCAGCGCATGCAGGTAGATGTCGGGCTCGGGCTTGCTCTCCTTAAACTGCTCGCCGCTCACCACATACTCAAAGGCATCCGACAGCCCGCACGCATTGAGCACTTCCTCGATGCTATCCATGGGAGACGAGCTGGCAAGCGCCACGCGAACGCCACGGCGCGGCAGCTCTCGAATCGTATCCACGGCGCCTGGGTTAATCAAAGCCTGATAGTCGCGCGGACGCTTATGCGCCCACTCGTCCCAACGGATCAACGCTTCCTCGCCAGTTAAATGCCCCTTCCCGGCGCGCTCAAACCAATCGACCAGCATACGCAGGAAGAACTGATGCGAGGTACCAACCTGCCCGTTCAACTCCTCTTGAGTCAGATTAAGCCCAAGCTCCTTGGCAAACGCGGCAGTCTCGCCCAGGTAGTAATACTCGGTATCGACAATGACGCCGTCCATGTCAAAGATAACGGCGTCGAACGGAAATGCGGACACGGCACCCTCCCTAACAAAAGGGCGCCCGCGAGTAGGCGCCCGAACCATGCATTAATCGGCGATTCTAACCCAGTAGCTTATCCAGCGCCACCGCAATACCATCTTCGTTGTTATTGGCGGTCACCATCTTGGCCACGGCCTTAACCTCATCGATGGCGTTTCCCATGGCAACACCGGTACCCGCCCACTCAATCATGGACTTGTCGTTCTGGCCGTCGCCAAACGATACAACCTCACTGGCATCGATGCCGAGCTTGGGCAGGGCACCCTCGAGCGCACGAGCCTTGTCGATACCGGGCGCCGTGTACTCAAAGTACCAGTCGGCCGTAAACATGCCCGAAAGCGTCTGCTTAAAGGGCGCATACATCTCCTCGTAATGCGCCTGCAGGTATGCCGGGTCGCCTGCCGTCAGCAGCTTGTCTACGGGATAAGTGTCCACGACCTCATGCAAGCTCTCGACCTCGCGGATCTTAAGGTCGCAGGCATCGCGCTCGTATTTGACGATATTCTTCTGCGAGCCGTCCGGCAGTGTAATCATGCAGCGATACGAGTCCTCTACATGCAGGTCACGCCCGAGCGAGATCATGGGGATCACATCATAGTTTTGCAGATGATCAATCAGACGGTGCAGCTCGTCAGCCGGCATGGCCTGGTCAAAAAGAACCTCATCGGTCTGAGCGTCGACCACATGCGCGCCATTGAAAGCGACTAGCAGACCATCATGGTTTTGAAGGTCGAGCTCCTGCGCCAGAGCATGTAGTCCCCATGCGGGACGGCCAGAAGCCAAAATGAGCTTAATGCCCGACTCCTGCGCCGCGAGCAGCTTTTCGCGTGTACGCGGGCTGATCACCTTCTGATCGTTGGTAAGCGTACCATCGATATCCATTGCGATGGCTTTAATTGCCATATGTGCCTCCTTGCATCGTTTTTATCGCGCACTATCTTATCCGAGCCGGGGCACGTTCGCACGGCGCGCGTATGACGGTTGCAAAACCACCCCATTTGAAACAAAGACAAAAAAGTACTTGCAAAGACGCGTTCCGACATATAAGTTGATAAAAGACCGCCGTTGCGGTTTTAAGTAGATCGAGCATATGAAGTTTGAGTTTTAGCGTGTAAGAGAAGGAAGATCGGCAAAGTACAACCCCAAACGCAATGACAACTTAATGAGGTAACTGCCACATGTGAGGCACCCAGGGCATTGCTGTCTCGATTTTGAGCACGATGCCTTCCGCCTTGCATGGGCCGTTCCATCCCGCCCCTGCAGCAACTGCCTCACGGGCTCATTGAAAACCGCATAGCACCCCAACGTCAGCACATCACCCACGGCAAGCACATCACTCACGACAACCAACACATCAACAAACAGCACGAACATCAACCGATTGGAGAAGCTATGACAAACCACCACGCTGAAGACGGCGATAAGAAAAGCATTCTGGATGCCCGCATTGAGCGAGCATATGCAAACGAATATGACGCCGCCTTTGCCGCCGCGACCATCAAGAACTACGCGTCGCTACCGCTCGCGACGATCTTGGCCGATCACCCTCAACTGCTGAAGCGCTGCACAAAGATCATGGGCGACCCCGACATTCGCAAGCTGACAGACCCCTATGCCCCAAAACGCGACAACGATTCGCACGTTCTTACCGTAGGCTGCCTAGCCCATATGCTTACGGCGCTCGACACGAAACTCAAGCTCGAATGGGAACCCGACGAGCGTCATGAACTCGAAAGCAAGCGGAACACCCTGCGCACCGCACTGTTCCTTCCGTTGGACGGCCTCAAGCGCTGCAACGTCAAGCTCAATACACAGGCGCGGCAAAAGCCCGGGACCACGGGGCAGAAAACTCCTAGACCCCATGTGGCCATCGTCGACCGCAACCGATATAACCGCATGACCGCGCACTTTTCTGCCGAGGGAGCAGCCATAAGGACGCTGATCGACCTGCTGTGCCTCCTGAGCATCAACGAGCTATTTGAGGGCTATCTCGCCCTTGTTCCCGCGACGGCACCCAAGTCGGTAGCAAAGATCATCGAGACCTGCAGACGCCAGTTTGAGCGCCATCGCAATGGCAGCGAGATGAACGCCAGCATCGCGCAGTACTACGCGGCTCATTACAAAAATGACGGATGTGCCCCTGTCGAGCATCAGCTGCGGCTCGCCTACACCACGCCCGCCGCAACGCTCTATCGCTTTGGAGCCCTTGGCGCTTGCGAGCCGCACGAACAGGCAGCCTGCCCCACAACCGAGCTCGATCTCAGGCTCGGACGAACCCTGTAGCTCGCCAGCCCCTCCGCGGGCAACAATCCTATCCCACAACACAACCAACAGAAAGGAGTCCTCATGGACACCAACCATTCCCCCATCATCAGCCCCCTCACCATGCGTGAATCCGCCCGAGGCATCACGCTCACCAGCATTTACGATGAGATGCTCGCCCGTCGCGAGCTCTCCGTCATGGGAAACATCGAAACCCCGATGGCCCACGACCTATGCCAGCAAATCCGCCTGCTCGATGCCACCGACCCCAGCCGCCCCATCACCATATTTGTCGCCAGCGCCGGCGGAAGCGTGCGATCGGGTCTTGCGATCTATGACGCCATGCGCCTCGCATCGTGCCCCATCCGCACCGTCTGCCTGGAATTCGCCGCGTCCATGGGCGCCGTGATCTTTATGGGCGGCGACGATCGCCGTATGGCGCCCCATGCAGAGCTCATGATTCACGACCCGCTGATCCCCCAGGGGGCAGGCGGCTCGGCACTTGCGCTGCAGGAAACCAGCCGGCGTCTCATGCAGACCCGCAAGACCCTCACGCAAATCCTCTCGGACCGCAGCGGCCTCACGCCCAAGCGCATCCAGTCCCTCACTGCAAAAGACACCTACCTTTCGGCCGAGCGCGCCGTCGAGCTCGGCTTTGCCCACGAAATCCTCTCGACCACCAAGGAGGTCGCCCATGTCTAACCTCGCCAGCCGCCTCGCCGCATCTGAGTCCGCATCGTCCACCATCCTCGCCAAGGATCGAACGCTTTCCTGCGACACCCGCCAAACGGGACTCAACAACAACGCACTTGTGATCGGCCCCTCGGGAGCCGGCAAGACCCGAAACGTCCTCAAGCCCAACCTGCTGCAAATGAACGCAAGCTACATCGTGCTCGACACCAAAGGCACGCTCTGTCGCGAAGTGGGACCCGTGCTGGCAGCCCACGGCTACCGCGTGCAATGTCTCAACTTCGCCGACCTCAACACCGTCCCGGCCCTTGCGCCCGGCATCGAGCGCTGCGGCTACAACCCCCTGAGGCACATTCGCCGCAAGGCGGACGGCAGGCCCAACCAGCAGGACATCCTCTCGGTGGCAAAGGCCATCTGCCTCATCGAGGACAACAACCAGCCTTTTTGGGATCATGCGGCGGCAAACCTGCTGTCGTGTCTTATCGCCTACGTCACCGAACAGCTACCCGCCGACGAGCAGACGATCAGCTCGGTCATCAAGCTGATCGAGCACCTGCAGGACGGTGCCACGGGTCGATTGTTTGACGACCTGATCACGATCGACCCCCAAAGCTATGCTCTCTCGCTATGGCGGCGCTACGCCATTACGCAAAATGCCGAGCGCATGCACGCGAGCATCGTCGGCATCCTTGCCGAAAAGGTCATGTGTCTGGGATTCGACGGTGCGGCACAGCTCTATCGTGAGTGCCATCAGGTGGACTTCGCTTCCATGGGACACACCCCCTGCGCCCTATTTGTAACCGTGAGCGATATTGACCGCAATCTCGATCCGCTGACCGGCCTCTTTATTTCGCAGGCGTTTATGGGCCTCATTCGTGAGGCCGATAGGCAGCCCGACGGCAGCCTGCCCGTGCCCGTGCGCTTTATGCTCGATGACTTCGCAAATCTGCAAATCCCCCAGATCGACAACGTGCTCTCGATTATCCGAAGCCGCAACATCTGGGCAACGCTGCTGCTGCAGTCGACCAACCAGCTCGATGCGCTCTATGGCGAGGCACGCGCACGCTCCATCATGGGCAACTGCGACACGCATCTGGTGCTGGCGTTCCAGGATCCCGAGAGTGCCCGGGTATTTTCCGACCGCGCCGACGCGCTGCCCAGCACGCTCATGGCGACGCCGATCGATCGCTCGTGGCTCTTTGTACGCGGTCGCACTCCCGAACAGGTCGAGCGCTTTAGGCTCGAAGACCATCCGCTCTATGGGGAGCTGCCCGAGGCGCAGCGAGGCCATGCGGAGGCCAAGATCTAGGCGCAGGGTTCTCGCAGCGCGCGGCGCCCCGGCGATGTTCCACAAAGGCCGTGCGCCCCGGGACCACGGCAAAGCAAAGGGGCCCGCATCCGATAGGATACGGGCCCCTGACTATAAGGCGCGATGCGTTAACAGCAGCGGCTACTTACGGTGAGCGCGGTAGAACTCGATAAGCGCCTGGGTCGAAGCGTCCTGCTCGGCCTTGGCGGCGTCGTCGTGGAAGGCCGGGGTAATCTGCTTGGCAAGCTGCTTGCCCAGCTCAACGCCCCACTGGTCGTAGGAGTCGATGCCCCAGACCGTGCCCTCGACAAACGTGATGTGCTCGTACAGTGCGATGAGCTCGCCGAGTGCGAACGGGGTCAGCGTGTCGCCAAAGATCGAGGTCGTCGGACGGTTGCCCTCAAAGCAGCGGGCCGGGACGATCTGCTCGGGCGTACCCTCGGCGCGCACCTCATCGGCCGTCTTACCAAAGGCAAGCGCCTTGGTCTGGGCCAGGAAGTTGCCCAGGAACAGCTCGTGCACGTCCTGACCGCTGTCGGTCGCAGGGTTGGCGGTATTGGCGAAAGCGATAAAGTCGGCCGGGACCACCACGGTGCCCTGGTGCAGCAGCTGGTAGAAGGCGTGCTGACCGTTGGTGCCGGGCTCGCCCCAGAAGATCTCACCGGTATCGGAGGTCACAGCGCTGCCGTCCCAGCGGACATGCTTGCCGTTGGACTCCATGGTGAGCTGCTGCAGGTAGGCCGGGAAACGGTGCAGATACTGGCAGTACGGAAGCACGGCGTGGCTCTTGGAACCGAAGAAGTTGACGTACCAGACGTTGAGCAGGCCCATCAGCGCGACGGCATTGTTCTCGAGCGGCGTGTTGCAGAAGTACTCGTCGATGGCGTGGAAGCCCTCGAGGAACTGCTGGAAGCGCTCGGGACCGAGCACGACGATCAGCGACAGGCCCACGGCAGAGTCGACGGAGTAGCGGCCGCCGACCCAATTCCAGAAACCAAAAGCGTTAGCGGGGTCGATGCCGAAGGCCTCGACCTTCTCGAGTGCGGTGGAAACAGCGACGAAGTGCTTGGCCACGGCCTCGGCGTTCTGCTCATCGGAGCCGTCGATGGCGCCCTGAGCCTTGAGCTGCTCGAGCATCCAGGTCTTGGCCTCGCGAGCGTTAGTGAGGGTCTCGAGCGTGGTGAAAGTCTTGGAGACGATAATCACGAGCGTGGTCTCGGGATCCAGGCCCTTGAGCTTCTCGGCCTGGTCGTTGGGGTCGATGTTGGAGATGTAGCGGCAGTCGATACCGGCGTCGGCGTAGGGACGCAGAGCCTCGTAGGCCATGACCGGGCCCAGATCGGAGCCGCCGATGCCGATGGACACCAGGTGCTCGATCTTCTTGCCGGTAACGCCCTTCCACTCACCGGAGCGCACGCGCTCGGCGAAGGCATACATGCGATCGAGGACCTCGTGCACGTCGGCGACGACGTCCTGGCCGTCGACGATGAGCTGGCCTTTCTCGCTTGCCGGACGGCGCAGCGCGGTGTGCAGGACGGCGCGGTCCTCGGTGGTGTTGATGTGCTCGCCGGAGAACATGGCGTCGCGGCGCTCCTCGAGTTTCACCTCGCGGGCAAGATCGCACAGCAGCTTGACGGTCTCGTCGGTCACCAGGTTCTTGGATAGGTCGAAGTGCAGGTCACCGGCGTCAAAGCTCAGCTTGTTCACGCGCTCGGCATCGGCGGCGAACCAGGCCTTGAGGTCGATACCATCGGCCTCAAGCTTCTCCTGATGAGCCTCGAGTGCCTTCCAAGCGGCAGTCGACGTAGCATCGATAGGTGCGGCAACAGTTGCCATAGAGTCCTCCTCAGCATACGGGCGCACGCCTCCATGCGCCCGGACATTCAGATGCCACTATTCTAGCGCAGGTCAAGACTACAATCAGCGAGCGTTGCCAATCGGCCCCCAAACGGCAACCGACCAAATAGGGACAGGTTTATTTTGGCAGGTCAAACGCTTTACCAATCAAAAATAACCCGTCTTTTTATGCCAAATATTAGGCCGCGGCACACACGCTGCCGAGCAACTCGCGCAGAGGAGACCCAATGCCCTCAAGCAATTCGGGAGCGATAATGGCAAAAACGGGAACCTCACCGGTGCCCACGACAGCAGGCGCCTTGCCCTCCGAGAGAATGCATCCATAAGGGACAAAACCGTCTTCGCCGGCATCGAGCGCCGCCATGCGACGCGCGAGCTCGCGCGCAAAGCCAGCAGTATCGGCATCGCCAATCGCCAGGACAAAGTCCACGCCTTCGTCGGTCGCCAGGGCCACGGCTTCGTCGATCAGTTCGTCTCCCCCGTCGCCCCCAACCGAGCCGCAGCGGAAAAGTACGCGCTCGAGTAGGGCTCGATCAAGCGAGCCAAGTGCCGCCGAGACAAGCTCATCGCGCGTATGCTTGTCACCGCCCAACACGACCAGCGCCTTGGTGCCACCGTAGTGAGCGACCAATCGTCCGCACCAGCGAGCCACGTCTCCATCCACAACAAGGCGCGTCGGCATACCAAACCCGTAATTGACCATCTTTCCCACAACCCTTCCGTGCACATAGGCGGTATCAATCGTTAGGCTCATGCTACGAAGCAAGCTTTTCCGAGCTGTTTCGCACTCTTTAGAGCTGCGTTAAAACCCAATCCAACCGCACGACCATACCTACCAAAACAAACCAGTCCCTTTTTGACAGGTTTTGACGATGTCCGGACGAGCGGGTATTATCGAACAGATATTCGATAAGAACATGTGTTTGATGGGAGGACGCGTGGGGCACGAGCGTCACACCTATATCTGCATCGACCTCAAGACGTTTTACGCTAGCGTCGAGTGCGTCGACCGCGGACTCAACCCGCTCACCACCAACCTGGTCGTTGCCGACGAATCGCGCGGGCGCACGACCATCTGCCTCGCCATCACACAGGCCATGAAGGACTTAGGGATTCACAATCGCTGCCGTCTGTTTGAGATTCCCGACGGCATCGACTACATCAAAGCCGTACCGCGCATGCAGCACTACATGGAAGTGTCGGCGCAAATCTACGGCATCTATCTGGAATACGTGAGCCCGCAAGACATTCACGTCTATTCAATCGACGAATGCTTTATCGACGTGACGCCCTATCTAGACCTCTACCATACCAATGCCAAAGGCTTTGCCTGCACGCTGCGCGACGAGGTCTTGAGGCGCACGGGCATCACGGCAACGGTCGGCATCGGCCCCAACCTATTCCAGGCCAAGGTAGCGCTCGATATCACCGCCAAGCACGTACCCAGCCGCATCGGCATACTCGACGACGAGACCTTTCGCAAAGAGATCTGGCCCCATCGTCCCATCACCGATATCTGGGGCATCGGCCCCGGCGTGGCAGCACGACTCGAAAAGTATGGCGTCTACGACCTGATGGGTGTCGCCGCACTCGACGAGAACCTGCTTTACGACGAGCTCGGCGTCAATGCCGAATATCTCATCGACCACGCCTTTGGGCGCGAACCGACAACCATCGCCGATATCCAAGCCTATCGCCCGCAAGCAACTTCGACCACCACAGGACAGGTGCTCTCGAAGGGTTATGCCTACGAGCAGGCCTACACCGTCTTGCGCGAGATGGTCGACAACGCCGTGTTGGACTTGGTCGATAAGCACGTGGTGTGCGACAGCATCTCGCTCTTTGTAGGCTACGCGAGCGAGCGCGCCGACATACGCCGCCTCGACGCCAGCGGCACAGCGCAATATGTAGACGGATGCGGGCATTTGCGTTCGAGCACGTCGAGCATCGAACCCGCCGCAACCGCCGGCCCCGAGCTCGCACCCCGTGCGCCCAAGCCCGTCCAGCGAGATGGCGAACGGCGCCGCCTGGTGCGCGAGGCGCAGGCAATCGATGGCATCTTTGTGGGAGAGCATGGCGGCAAACCGCGCGGTGGCTATGCCGCACTCTTTGCGCACTCCAACGCTTCGCGCAAGCTGCCCGAGCGCACCAATTCGTTTAAGAAGATCATGGGCTATTTCGATGAGCTTTGGGCGCAGACCGTCGATCCCAAACGACCGGTCAAGCGCATCAACCTGGGATTTGGCAATCTGGTACCCGAAGAATTTGCCACCATCGATCTGTTCAGCGATATCGAGGCGGATGAGCGCGAGCGCGACTTGGCGCGCGCCGTGTTGGCCGTAAAAGGCAAATACGGCAAGAACGCCCTGGTCAAAGGATTGAGTTTTACCGCCGGCGCCACCGCACGCGAACGCAACGACCAAGTTGGAGGACACCGTGCCTAAACCCAAACAACAGCCCGTGCGCCCGCCGACCGCCTTCGAGCGCCTGGCGGACCCCGAGGGCAGACGCCGCGCCGCCGACCCCAAGCTCACTGCCAACGGTGCCGTGCGCGCCAACCGCGCCGCACAGTTTATGCCCTTTGCCGCCCTCACGGGATACTACGAACTCGTGCGCAAGCAGGAAATCACCGTCGAACCAAAATGCGAACTCACGGAAGAAAAAGCCCTCGAGCTTTCAAAAAAGCTCGAGGGCCTCAAACGTGGCGACTTGGTGCGCGTCACCTATTACGATACGTACGGCTATCGTAGCCGCACCGGCATTCTCGACGAAGTGCTTCCCGCGTTCAAGCTGCTCAAACTCAGGGATATCGCCATCGACTTCGACGATATCCAAGACATTGAGCTACGCGGACGAGCCTAGCCAAGGAAGCGCATCCAGGGCGGCGCTTACAGCGTCATGACGTAGTAGCCCGCGTCTTTCACGGCCGTCTCGAGGACACCACGATCAACCGGCTGTTTAGAGCGCACACGTGCCGTGTGATCCGCATACGTCACCGTTGCCCACACGCCATCCAGCGCATTCAGGGCATTGGCCACGTTCTGAGCGCAGCCGTCACAGCTCATGCCGCCGATGAGCAGCTCATCGCTATAGGGATAGTGCGATGCATCGGTATCCACCACAACAACCTTTTTGGTTTTCTTGCCGCTCGTACCATCGCTGCAACAACTCTTCCCGTGTGTCGAAGCGGCAATGCGACGCAGTCCAAAAAACATGCCGACGGCAATGACGGCCAGCACGATGAGATTCGCAGGGTTGAGCAAGTCGCTCATGCGTTCCCCTTTCAAGTAGCCCTATCTAGATACCCCCATGGAGTGTCCCCATCTTAACCCAAAATCATGTCGGTTCGGTCAATTAGTTTCCCTATTCAAACTTTTTTGTTGACCATGGCTTACTTTCGTGTATAAGTTTTCCTAGGCTAACAGTTTAGATCCGTAAGGAGCGCCGTGACCCGAACCATAGACATTCCAACGTTTCAGGCAGCGATCGTGCGTAACTGCTCTCCCACGCTCGCGGGCATCAAGCCGGCATCGCTCTTTACCTATCCAGGCACCTACGCCCACGGGGACGGCTCGACCGCAACCGAAACCATCACAGAACGCCGAGCACGCCTGCTCAACGTTATCGCCCAGTGCAATCGCGAGCTTGACCCGTTCGGTATCCACCTGAGTGTTTTGGTCTGGCGGCCCTGCGGAGCGCTCGTGTATATGTACCGAGCCAAAAGCCTCACCACCTATTTCGCAGACCCTCGCGCCCAAACGGCGCTCGCCTCGGAAGGCTACGACACGAGAGACCTTTCGACATGCCTTGTGCATTTGGCATCACGCATCACGCTCGCGAGCAATAACGTCGCGGAATGCGCCTGTAGCCAGACTCGATGCGCACTACCCCAGCAAACTAGCTGCAGCAACGACTGCACCTGCGAGTTTCCGCACGAAATAGGCTACTTCCTTGGATACCCCTACGACGACGTACACGAGTTTATCGTCCAGCGCGGCGAGAACTACAAGGTCTTTGGGGCCTGGAAGGTCTACGAAAATGTCGAGCAAGCGCTTGCGACGTTTGATGCCTACCGTGCCTGCACCCAATACCTCATCCTTGTCTATCAGCAGGGCTGCAGCCTGGCGCAACTTGCCCAGGCAACCCGATAGAACGTACAAGCTGCGGCCAGCGCCGCACGACCGAAAGGACAAAACATGAGCAAGATCACCGTCGTCTATTGGAGCGGCACGGGCAATACCGAGGCCATGGCAAACTTTGTCGCCGAAGGCGCCACGTCCGCGGGCGCCGAGGCCGAAGTCATCCCCTGCGCCGACTTCTCTGCCGACAAGGCCGCCGACTATGATGCCTTCGCCTTCGGCTGCCCCGCCATGGGCTCCGAGGAGCTTGAATACGATGAGTTCCAGCCGATGTGGAACGAGGTCAAGGAGACTCTCGGCGACAAGAAGGTCGTCCTCTTTGGCTCTTATTCGTGGGCCGAGGGCGAATGGATGGACAACTGGAAGGCGGACGCCGACGAGGCGGGTGTTAACGTCGTCGATTCCGTCATCTGCTACGACGCCCCCGACGATGAGGGCGAGGCGGCCTGCCGCGCCCTTGGAGCCGAGCTCGCCTAGCGGCAATGAGCTCCGCCCGTAACGCGCTCTGCACCAAAACACATTCGCGTCCCAACAAAAACGGGAGCCGGATCACATCCGGCTCCCGTTTTCTGCTATGTCAGTCATATAAAGCGGCTACGAGATATTGCCCAAGAACGCCTTGGTGCGTTCGCTCTTGGGATGGTCGAAGACCTCGCTCGGCGTACCCTCTTCCACAATGACGCCACCGTCCATAAAGACGACGCGGTCGGCGACATCGCGGGCAAAGCCCATCTCGTGCGTCACGACGATCATGGTCATACCGTCGTGCGCCAGGTCGCGCATGACGCCCAGGACGTCGCGCACGAGCTCAGGGTCGAGCGCCGAGGTGGCCTCGTCAAAGAGCATGACGTGCGGATTCATCGACAGGGCGCGGGCAATGGCCACGCGCTGCTGCTGGCCGCCCGAGAGCTGGCTCGGCATAAAGTCGATACGCTCGGCAAGACCGACCTTGGTCAGCTCCTCGACGGCAATCTTCTCGGCCTCTTCCTTGCTGCGCTTGAGCACCTTTTGCTGCGCAAGCATGACGTTCTTTTTGACTGAGAGGTGCGGGAACAGGTTGAACTGCTGAAAGACCATGCCCAGGTGCGTGCGTACCTTATTGAGGTCGACGCCCTTGGCGCACACGTCCACACCCTCGACGATAATCGAGCCGCTCGTGGGATGTTCCAGACGATTGATGCAGCGAAGCATCGTCGACTTGCCCGAGCCCGAGGGACCCAAGACCACAACGACCTCACCCTTGCGCACATCCA
The DNA here is from genome assembly GCF_040092345.1 of Collinsella sp. CLA-ER-H7. Taxonomy (NCBI): domain Bacteria; kingdom Bacillati; phylum Actinomycetota; class Coriobacteriia; order Coriobacteriales; family Coriobacteriaceae; genus Collinsella; species Collinsella sp. CLA-ER-H7. The sequence goes on from NZ_JBBNLT010000001.1 coordinate 235,914, forward strand.
GATCGATATCGCGCAGGACCACGTTGTCGCCAAAGGCCTTCTGGAGGTTCTTGATGCTGACGACGACCTCGTTCGAGTTATTGGTTTCGCTCATGATAGGACCTCCTTACAGACCGGCGATGTGATCGGCGGGCGTCGCGACAACCTGTCCGGCGCTCTTGGCGGGACGCTTCTTCTTGGTCTCGGCCGTGCCCAAAAGCCTCGCCTCAAGACCGCTCACCAAGCGAGCGAGCGGCAGGGTGATGACCAGATAGAACAGGGCGGCAACCACGTACGGTGTAATGGAGCCCGTCGTGGCCACGATGGTGCGGGCATTCATGACGATCTCGACCACGCCCACGGCCGCAAGCAGGGACGTATCCTTGTAAAGCAAGATAAACTCGCTGGTCAGCGTAGGCAAAACATTGCGGAACGTCTGCGGAATCATAACGTAGAGCAGCGTCTGGAAGGCATTCATGCCCAGAGAGCGAGCAGCCTCGTTTTGGCCCTTGGGGATCGATTGAATACCGGCGCGGAAGATCTCACACAGATAGGCAGACGAATTCATGGCCATGACGATGACGCCGAGCACGTAGTCATCAACCTTGACGCCGGCCAACGGCAGACCGAAGAACGCGATATAGATCTGCAGGAACGCCGGCGTACCGCGAATGATATTCACGTAGATGCCGGCGAGGCAGCGCAGGATGCGCGACTTGGAGATGCGCATGAGCGACAGGGCGAAACCGAAGGGAATTGCCAGCGGAAACGCCACAAGCACGATCGAAAGCGACATGAGGAAGCCCTTGAAGACGATCGGCAGGCTCTGGACCAAAATGACCGGGTTCAGGAACAGGCGCAGGAACATATTGGAGTTCCATGCCTCGACCCACGGCTGCTCTTTAAGGTCGGCTAGGAAGTTATCGAAGGCCGTCACGCCCTTGATCTCCACCGACGGAATCTTGGAGATCTTCTTGGTCGAGCCATCGGCCAAAGTGTAGGTGCCGCTAAAGGCCTCATCGCCGCCCTCGACGGGGAAGGTCACGCCGTAAACCTCGACACGGAAAAAGCCGCCGGCAGGCGCCGTCTCGCCAAAATCAATCTTGAGCGTCTGGCCGTCAGCCTTGCACGTGGGCTTCATGGGCGTACGATCCATGAGGTCCTCGCCCGAGAGCATCGTCAATCGCGTGTCATCGGTACCAAACGTCGTGCCGTCGACAAACGTCAGCGAAAGACCGCTCAGCTCCTCATCGGCATCGGCCTGGACCTCCCAGGTAATGCGCGTCTCGGTACCGCCGACCACAGCGCTGCCCGAACCGGTGTTGGGTCGGGCGGTAATCTTTGCGGTCTCAAGCGCCTGAGCGGTCGTGGGCGCATATGCCCCCACACACACCAGCGCGAGCGCCACGGCCATGACGCAGACTAGCTTTTGGAGCAAGGCGGGCAGTGGAAAACGCTGCTCCACGGCCCCTTTGTTCAGTCGAGACAAGGTGGCTCCTATCGTAGAAGTTGCCGGCAAAACGAGACGGAAATGCTCTCCGTCAAGAGAAGCGCAAAGGCCCTCTCCGCCAAAGCGGAAAGGGCCCGCGAGCAATCAAGTAGCTATTTTACTTGATGTTGTACTTAGCCATGAGGGCGTCAACGGTACCGTCGTCGGTCAGGTCCTTGATGGCCTGGTTGATGTCGTCCTTGAGCTTGGTGTTGCCCTGGTTGATGGCGATGGCGTACTCCTCGCCGGTGCTGATCTGCTTAATGGTCTGGCAGGTGTTGAACTGCTCGGCGGTCAGCTGGCTGGCAACGGAGCGGTTGGTGACTACGGCGTCGCCCTTATCGGACTGCAGGGCGCTGAAGCACTCGGTGGCGTCCTTGTAGGGGACAATCTTGGCCTTGGGGAAGTTCTCCTGGGCAAAGGACTCGGCGGTCGAGCCAGACTGGACGATGATGGTAGCATCGGCGTTGTTGAGCTTCTCGCTGTAGTTGTCGGCCGTGATGTCGGTGTTATCGACCTTGGTCACGATAGCCTGATCGTCCATGTAGTAGGAATCGGAGAAAGTAACTTCCTTCTCACGCTCGGGCGTGTCGGTGATAGCCGCGATGGAAACGTCATATTTGGCGCCCGAAGCGACGCCCGGAACCAGCGTGTCAAAGTCATTGTTGACATACTCGACATCCAGGCCCAGCTTGTCGCCGATAGCCTTGATGAGCTCAAGGTCAAAGCCCTGATAATCGCCGTTGTCATCCTTGTACTCAAACGGAGCGTACTCGGCAGAGGTGCCGACGGTCAGCGTACCGTCCTTGACGAGCGCGTACTCCTTGGAGCCGTCGACCTTCTCGACCTTAGCGTCGTCAGAGCTGCTGGAACCGGCATTAGAACCAGAGGTGGCGTTGGACGAGCCGCAGCCCGTCAGAGCGAGGGCGAGCGCCATAGCACCCGTGGCGGCAAATGCGCCAAGCTTCTTCAGCTTCATAATCAGTCTCCTTCCAATGACCCCACGTGATTCAGAGGTCTGCAAAAACTGAGGGTTATTATGCACCCGCTTGGAAGAATCTGCAATTAGAAAACTGATTGAAACAAACCTATAACGTGAATGGAGCGTCCCACTTTATGGCAGCCATTACTGCTGCAATGACCTTAACAGTTTGATTTCGGCCGCATAACCTGCAAGTTCGTTCGGTGTCTCCAAAATGAATGGCAATGCGCGCAAGCGGCCATTCGATACAATATTCTGCATAACCTGCATACCGCCACCAAATTCCTCGCTGCCAAGGTATCCCTTGCCGATGCACTCGTGACGATCTTTATGGGCGCCACAAGGGTTCTTCGAATCGTTGATGTGTACGGCATGCAAGCGATCGATACCCACCACGCGGTCGAACTCGTCGAGTACGCCGTCCAGATCATGGATGATGTCGTAGCCGGCATCGCTCACATGGCAGGTGTCCAAACAAACGCCCAGCTTATCGGACAGCTCTGGGCACTTGGCGGCAACGCCCTCGATAATGCACGCCAGTTCTTCAAAGCTACGGCCCACCTCGGTGCCCTTGCCTGCCATGGTCTCAAGCAATACCGTCGTCTGCTGTCCCTCAAACATCACCTGGCACAGCGTGTCGACAATCATCTGAATGCCGACGTCTGCCCCCTGTCCCACATGCGCACCGGGATGAAAATTGTAGTAGTTGCCGGGCAGTGCTTCCATGCGCTGCAGATCCTCGGCCATGGCCTCCAGGGCAAACTCGCGCGCTCGCTCCTTAGCGGAGCAGGGGTTATAGGTATACGGGGCATGCGCCACCAGCGGTCCAAAGTCGTTTTGCGCCATAAGCTCGCGCAGAGCCGCCACGTCATCCATGTCAAGATCTTTTGCCTTGCCACCGCGCGGGTTGCGCGTAAAGAACGCAAAGGTATTGGCGCCAATGGACAGCGCCGTCTCCCCCATCGCCCGATAGCCCTTCGTCGTCGAAAGATGACACCCGATCGTCAGCATCTCCAACTCCCCCTCATCAGTTGCGGTGAAATACGGTCTATTGGTGCCCTATTTTGGCGCAAACAGACCGTATTCCACCGCAAGTTATAAAAGGGGCATCAGAGATGTGGGCCGCCAGGCACCACGGGCGCCGGCGTCATGATCCCCTACGCGTCAGCGCCAAGTCCTAGAGGGCTAGACGGATTGCATCGATGATGTGCGCGCAGCGCTGCGTGGCGGCAAGGGGCATGACGGGACTCTCGAGTTTCCCCGCCTGAATGAGCTGCGTCGCATGCTGGATTTCGCCGTAGAAATCATCGATCTCAAACGGGGCATTTATTTCTAGCGTTCGACCGTCGGAATACTTCACATGAGCGCGCTCGGGGCGATGGAGACGCTCGATTTCCAACGAGCCCCGCTCACAGGCAATCGTTAAGCGGCTTTCATATGTTGCTTTGCCGTCGCACGCCATATGAATGGGTATACCGCCGACGCTCATATGGATCTCGTCGGCCCAATCGACGCGGCCGCCCGATACGTCACGCCAGCGAACTTCACGGGACGAAACCTCGCACGCGCCCGCGAGCAAATCCTCAAACCAACCAACCGCATAGCAGCCCATGTCATATAGACAGCCGCCCTGCAACGGATCAAGCAGATAGCCCGAAGGAGACTCGCCGTAATCGAGCTTTTGTACGCTTTCAATCGAGACAATACGGCCAAGCTCACCCGACGCAAGCAAGTCTTTCACGCGAGCGTGCATCGGGCAAAACCGATTCTTCATCGCCTCCATAAACAGCACGCCGCGCTCGCGAGAGGTGGAGGCAATCGAGAGAGCCTCTTCCTCACTCAAAACGGCCGGCTTTTCGCACAGCACGGCCTTTCCGGCGCGCAGCGCGCGACAGGCCCAACGCGTATGCATGCCATGCGGAAGAGCCAAGTAGATTGCGTCGACATCGGGGTCGGCAATCAGCGCATCATAAGCCACATCGCCGCTATCGTCAGCCGTGGCATAACTGTGCGCGGCATCAATCGAAAACGCCCTGCAAAACTCCTCAACATGCGAAGGAGTGCGGCCGGCAGCAGCCACAAGCCGTGCCCCGTCCACCTCCTTGAGCGACGATGCAAATCGATGCGAAATGTGTCCAGCGCCCAAAACGCCCCAACAAACCTCACGCAAATCATCACATGAATCCCGATGACCCACGACAGCCCCCTTCAGTTGCGGTGAAATAGTTCCTGTTTGGCCCCTATTCTGCCGCAAACAGGAACTATTCCACCGCAAGTTATAAAAGGGTCATGAGGAGCGCGTTTTGCCGAAGGCCTTAAGCACCGCCGTCACGGGGCCCGGCTGGAAGCGTCGGCGCACGTCATCGAGACGCTCGGGGATATCGATATGCTGCGGGCAGTGGCGCGTGCATTTGCCGCACTTGACGCAATTGCTCACCAGCTTGGCTTCGCTTGTGCGCACCGCGCTCGCCGTAAAGTATTGAGACAGCCCCGTAAACCAGCTGTGCGCGTAACTCGCGTTGTAAGCGGCAAAGCAGCCGGGAATGTTAATACCCTTGGGACATGGCATGCAGTAGCCGCATCCCGTGCAGGGCACACGGTTCGATTTCTCAAACTCCATCAACACGCGCGCAATCGTGTCGAGCTGGTTGGCCGTCATCGAATTCGGCAACGCGAGGTCTGCCAGTGACGAATTCTCGTCCACCTGCGCGGTATCGGTCATACCAGAAAGCAACATGGTCACCTGGGGATGATTCCACACCCACGAGAGCCCCCAAGCGGCAGGCGTATGCAAATGTCGATCGCATGCACCATCGAGAACAGCGCGCGCCCGCGGAGGCAATTTGCCTGCCAAGCGTCCGCCCAAAAGCGGCTCCATCACAAACACCGCGAGACCGCGCTCGGCGGCGGCCATGAGCCCCGCCGTTCCCGCCTGATATCGCTCTCCAGCGTAGTTGTACTGGATCTGGCAAAAGTCCCACTCATACGCATCGAGCATCGTAAGGAAGTCCGCCGCGCTGCCGTGGTACGAAAAGCCTATCTGACGAATACGCCCTGCAGCCTTTTGCTGCGCGATCCAGTCCTCGATGCCCAGCGCCACCACGCGCTCCCACTGCGCAGGCGAGGTGATGTTGTGCATAAGGTAATAGTCGATATGGTCGGTCTGCAGGCGGCGCAGCTGCTCGTCGAAAAACCGATCGAAATCCTCCGCGCATTTGCACGAAGCATGCGGCAGCTTGGTTGCGAGCAAAACCTGGTCGCGCAAGCCCAGGCGTTCAAGCGAAGCGCCCACGCAAGCCTCGTTGCCGGGATAGAGATAGGCCGTGTCCAGATAATTAATCCCCTGCTCCACCGCACGGGAGATGATGGCATCGGCCGTCTTCGCATCGGGATGTCCCGGCGCACCGGGAAACCTCATGCAGCCCAGACCCAGAGCGGATATTCGGTTACCACTTTTGGGGTCAACACGGTATTGCACGGCCCCTCCCTTCGCCATCAGCGCCCCGGCAAGGCGAAACACAATGGTCACGCAGCCGAAACATCGTGGAATCGCAATCGAGAACGTATCGTAACGCAGCAGAAATCGAGCCGTCACGGCACCGCTTTAACATCAGCAAAAAGCCCGATGAAAGGAGTCGCCCATGCCCACGCGCATGTCTTTGCGGTCTGCCCTGTGGCATAAGCGCACAGCGCAATAGTTTCTTTTTTATAACAGCCGCCCCGCGCACCCACCAATCACCCTGGCAGCATACAATCCATCAGGCGCCCCTTACGCGGGCGCCTTTTACATGGGGAGATGATTCACATGCAGATCAACAAGGTCGCCTTTATCGGCAAGGGCGGCGTCGGCCTGCTCTACGGCAGCATGATCGCCCGGGCGCTCGGCAACGACGCCGTCGAATACGTCATGGATGATGCCCGTTTTGAGCGTCATGCGAACGACGCGCTCACCGTCAACGGCAAGCCCTGCGATCTCACGTCCGTCCGTGCCAGCGAGGCGACGCCCGCCGATCTGGTCATCCTGACAGTCAAGACCACCGGTCTCGACCAAGCACTCAAGACTATGGAGCGCGTCGTGGGACCCAACACGCTCATCGCCTCGCTGTGCAACGGCATTACGAGCGAGCAAAAGATTGCCGAACGCTTTGGCTGGGAGCATACCGTTCTTGGTATCTGCCAGGGCATGGACGCCGTGTTTCTCAACGGCGCGCTCACCTTTACCAATGCGGGCGAAATCCGCTTTGGCGCGGCGGCCGGCACGAACCCCGCAACCATCACCGCGATCGACGAGCTCTATACGCGCTGCGGCATCGCCCATACCGTCGAGGACGACATCGCCCACCGCATGTGGGCCAAACTCATGCTCAACGACGGCATCAACCAGACCTGCATGGCCTACGGCGGGACCTACGGAAGCGCCACGGAGCCGGGCTCCGAGCAGCGTCACTGCTTTGTTTCCGCCATGCGCGAAACGCTTGCGGTCGCCAACGCCGAGGGCGTTGAACTGACCGAGGCAGACCTGACGCAAATGGTGCACCTCATCGAGGGAATCGACCCCGCCGGTATGCCCTCGATGGCTCAAGACCGCATCGCAAGGCGCAAAACCGAGGTTGATGAGTTCGCGGGCACCATCTGCCGCCTCGCAACCAAACACGATATCCAGGCACCGCAAAACGAGTGGCTCTATCGGCGCATCCGCGATATCGAGAAAAGCTGGTAGCGCCGACGCGCCGCATTCAACAGCCTTAACAGCAAAACCGCCGCAAGGGAACCTTTCCCCTGCGGCGGCCTTCATCTTCGTCTATGACCGGCGGCCGATCTCACAACAGTTAGCGTTGCGACCCCGGCACCTCGTCCTCATCGTCGCGGCAAAGAACCACGCCTGCGCTTCCCAGCAGCGTGGCCGCGATCAGCGCGCCGACCACGATAGGAGCAGCCCCGCATGTCCCCTGCATGCCCGCGACGAGCGCGGCCGTGGGACCAAGGCAGCCAAGCATCAACGCGACGGCGGCAACGGCAATATCTCGAGCATTCACAAGACCACTTCCTCCAAGAGAAAGACCTTATTTCTCAAGAACCAGTGTGCCCCGCATCCATACGCCCAGCGTACCGCCACGGTAAGGGCTCTGTTAACTCAAACGCATACATAGAACGGACGTCCTTACGTTGCCCTAAAGCTCGGTAAAGACGCCCGTCCGCCAAATATCCGTGATGCAGAAAATTTACCAACCGGTGTAGTAGTCGGTGGTTCCGGCAGCGCAGCCGGAGTCATAGACCTTGCAATCACCCTTGGAGCCCGTAAAGGTCGAGCCCTGGGCCATATCGCCCGCGGCAACAACGTAATAGCCGTCGGAATCGCGCCAGAAGCCCTCAGAATCCTGAGTCCATTCGCCCGTGCGATAGTGATAAAGCACATTGCTGCTGTAATAGGTCTCGCGGCGCCCGTTGTAGTTATTGACACCCGCAGAGCGCGTCAGGCCCGATCCGTTCGCGTAGGACGCGGCAGACGCGTAGGACGGAGTGTAACCGGCGTTGTAGTACGAAGCCTGGGCGACCTCGGCAGCCTCCGCCTCGGCGGCAGCCTCGAGCGCTTCGCGCTTGGCGTCCTCAAGCGCAGTGCGCAGCTCATCGAGCTCGGTCGACTTGGCGTCGACCTCCCCCATCGTCAACAAGCTACCCGCACCGTCGATGCAACCCTGCAACACAGCGCGCTCGTCATCGGTAGCATAGTCGCCATACATATTCATAATGATCTGAGCACGCATCTCAAGGGAATCGCGCTTGGCCTCCATCGAGGCGTTCCACTCCTGCATGGAACCATAACCATCGCCGCGATAGTCAACGGGCTGCACCAGCGTCGTCTCGGACGGCGTAGACCCAACCGTATCGGACAGTGTTGCGGCGTGGGCATCAGTTGCACCGGTGCCCGCCAAAAGTGCCACGGTCAGAGCGGCGGAAAGGGCGGCGGCTTTCGGTTTTCGTGAATCGATCCTCATGTAGCTGGAAACCTCCGTAGTGCGTTTTTGCTGCGTTTGAGCTGCGTGTGATTCGATCGCGCTGCATAGTACCCCGAGCAAATCGCGACCTGCGGTTTTACTCAAAAGTCGCACGTCAATTGCGTAAAACTCACATCCTCTCAACAGGAGTTTTCCACAACTCGAATGCATAAAGCGTGTCAAAAACCCTGTTTTTGCGCCCTCTCTATGCAAAAAAGGCGCCTGTGCAACCATTGTTCGCACAGGCGCCTTGAGCAGGCATTTTATGCAGTTATACCTATCGAGTCGCAAGGGGTCCTTGCACAAGTCGCCTTACTCGTCCAGCGCGGCGAAAGCCTGCTTCAGATCCCAAATGATATCCTCGGCGTTCTCGGTACCGATGGAAAGACGGATCGTGGAGGGCGTGATGTTCTGCTCGGCGAGCTCCTCGGCAGAGAGCTGGGAGTGCGTGGTGGTAGCCGGGTGCACGACGAGCGACTTGACGTCGGCCACGTTGGCGAGCAGTGAGAAGACCTGCAGATGATCGATGAACTTCCAAGCTGCCTCCTGGCCACCCTTAATCTCAAAGGTAAAGATCGAGGCACCACCGTTGGGGAAATATTGCTTGTAGAGCTCATGGTCGGGGTGCTCAGGCAGGCTCGGGTGGTTCACCTTGGCAACATGGCTGTCACCGGTCAGGAACTCAACGACCTTCTTGGTGTTCTCGACATGACGGTCAACGCGCAGCGACAGAGTCTCGGTGCCCTGGAGCAGGACCCAGGCGTTGAACGGGCTGATGCAGGCGCCCTCGTCACGCAGCAGGATAGCGCGGACATAGGTTGCGAAGGCGGCGGGACCGGCAGCCTCGGCAAACGAGACGCCGTGGTAGGAGGGGTTGGGCTCAGCGATCTGGGCGTACTTTCCGCTCGCCTTCCAATCGAAGTTACCGCCGTCAACGATCACGCCGCCCAGCGAGGTGCCGTGGCCGCCGATGAACTTGGTTGCGGAGTGGACGACGATGTTGGCACCATGCTCCAGCGGGCGGAACAGATACGGGGTGCCGAAAGTGTTGTCGACGACAACCGGCAGACCGTGCTTCTTGGCGATCTCGGAGATGGCGTCGATGTTGGGGATGTCGGAGTTGGGGTTGCCGAGCGTCTCTAGATAGATGACCGTGGTGTTGTCCTTGATGGCGCCCTCAACCTCGTCCAGGTTATGAGCGTCGACAAACGTGGTCTCGACGCCAAACTGGGAGAGCGTATGCTCCAGCAGGTTGTAGGAGCCACCGTAGATGGTCTTCTGGGCAACCACGTGGTCACCGGCCTGAGCAAGAGCCTGCAGGGTATAGGTGATGGCAGCAGCACCGGAGGCGACGGCGAGACCTGCCACGCCACCCTCGAGTGCGGCGATACGGTCCTCGAAGACGCCCTGGGTGGAGTTGGTCAGACGGCCGTAGATGTTACCAGCATCGGCAAGACCAAAGCGGTCGGCGGCATGCTGGGAGTTGCGGAACACATAGCTCGTGGTCTGGTAGATAGGCACGGCGCGGGAGTCGGATGCGGGATCGGCGCTCTCCTGGCCAACGTGAAGCTGCAGGGTATCGAAACCAAAGGTGTGCTCGGGGTTGTTGATGAACTGGCTCATGATGATCTCCTTGATCGAACAAAAATAAATAAATAAGAGAGAAGTAAGTCGCTGTCTCCTGATCACGCCGACGGGCGCAAACAGGAGCCCGGCATTCGTCTTGGTAAGCAATTCATATGCGGGCCTCCTTTCGCATCCCGGTTCCGTGGTCGGTTTAATTACCTATCGCCTTTGTGTGTTTTGAATAGTACGAGCATTGTTTCGCTCGGTCAATCACTTAAAAGCGCTAACCTGTTATCGGTTTTATAGATAACGCTCGAAAGGACGGCGCCGATGACCCTCCAGCAGCTTCGTTTTCTGATCGCCGTGGCAGAGTCCGGCTCAATCAACGCCGCAGCTCAGCGCCTCTATACCGCTCAGTCCAACATCTCAAACGCCGTCAAAAGCCTGGAGCAGGAACTCCACCTGGAGATCTTCACGCGCTCCAGCCGCGGCGTCACGCTCACCAACGACGGCACCGAGCTTTTGGGCTATGCGCGCCAGGTCGTAGAGCAGGCCGACATGCTCGAGGCGCGCTACGAGGACGGCGGCACCCCGCAAGCCCGCCTCGCCATTTCCGCCCAGCACTACGCCTTTTCGGTCGAGGCCTTTGTCAACGTGGTCGAGCGCTGCCGCGACAGCAAGTTCGAGTTCATCATGCGCGAGACCACCACATCGCAGATCATCGATGACGTCCGCGCATTTCGCAGCGATATCGGCATTCTGTATCTGGATGACTTTAACGCCCGCGTTCTGCAGAAAGCCTTCGCCGATGCCCGCGCAAGCTTCCATCCCCTCTTCGACGCGACGGTCCACGTCTTCGTTAGCGAGCGCCACCCGCTCGCACGCCGCCCTCAGCTGTCCCTTGCCGACCTTACACCCTATACGCGCTACAGCTTTGAGCAAGGCACCTCGAACTCCTTCTATTACGCCGAGGAACCTTTTAGCTATATCCCTTGCGACCGCAACATACGAATCTCGGACCGCGGAACACTTACTAACTTACTTATCACGTCGAACGGTTACACCCTGTCGACCGGTGTCCTCTCCAATGAAATGCAATGGGGTATGGCATCGATCCCGTTAGCTGACGCCCCAACGATGCACGTAGGCTATATCATGCACAACGAGCGCAAGCCCTCTTCCCTCTTGCAGCAATACCTCGACGAGCTCAACCGCATCATCCATGCCAACTAACTGTCGGAAGACGGGATAGAAATCGTAGATTGCTAGCCCCCGGCGGGCATGGCGCTACAATGGTCACTCACACGAAACGTACCCAACGAAAGGAAGCCCGTGAAGGTCATCATCTATACCGACGGCTCGGCCCGATCAAATCCGGGACGCGGCGGCTACGGCGCCGTGCTCAAATACACCAACCCCGCCGGCAAGACCTTCACCTCCGAGCTTTCGCGCGGTTACGCCAAGACCACCAACAACCGCATGGAGCTCATGGCCGTTATCGTGGCGCTCGAGGCACTCAACCGCCCTTGCGAGGTCGAAGTCCATTCCGACTCGCAGTACGTCGTCAACGCTTTCAATAAACATTGGATCGACGGCTGGAAAAAACGCGGATGGAAAACTGCCAACAAGCAGCCCGTCAAGAACCGTGACCTGTGGGAGCGCCTGCTTGCCGCAAGGAGCAAGCATAAGGTGGAGTTCATCTGGGTTAAGGGCCACGCCGGCCACGAGCTCAACGAGCGCTGCGATGAGCTCGCCACCACGGCGGCCGACGGCAGTAACCTCGATATCGACACCGGCTTTAACGAGAGCGACCTGTAACGGCGTTTTCGCACGCTTTTGTGTCCTCCCGCGCTACACTCGTCCTGTAGGCCAAACAACGCAAGGGGGACACATGCTGCGTATCGCAACCATCGGCACGTCCATGATCACCGACGACTTTATTCAGGTCGTCAATGCCAACGACCAGGCCGTATTCGTAGGCACGCTCTCGCGCAATGCCGAGCGCGGCGCCGCCTTTACTGCCGAGCACGGCGGCGAGCGAAACTTTACGTCACTCGATGAGCTTGCGGCAGCCGCCGGCGTCGATGCCGTCTACATCGGCAGCCCCAATGCGCTCCATTACGAGCAGGCGCTCGCCTGCATCGCCGGTGGCAAGCACGTCATCGTCGAGAAACCCTTCTGCGCCACCGAAGCACAGGCGCTGGAAGTCTTCCGCGCAGCCGAGGCAGCAGGTGTCGTGGCCCTCGAGGCCATGCGTCCCCTCCACGATCCCGCCTTCCACGCCATCGAGGACGCCCTGGGCGAGATCGCCCCCATCCGCCGCGCCTCATTGCGCTTTGGCAAGTATTCCTCGCGCTACAACGAGATTCTCGCGGGACGCGCCACCAATATCTTCGACTGCAATATGGCATCGGGTTCCCTCATGGACATTGGCGTCTACGCCGTCGAGCCCATGGTCGAGATTTTCGGCATGCCCTCCGGCCTTACGAGCATGACTACTCTGCTCGACCCCACCACGCGACAGCTCACGCACGGCCCCATCGACGGCTGCGGTTCCATCCTCGCCAGCTATGGCGGAGGCCGCATCTCCGTCGAGCTCGCGCACTCCAAAATTACGAATGACCTGCTGCCCTCGCAGATCGAAGGCGAGCGTGGCACTATCCAGATTGACCATCTGTCAACGCCCCGCAACGTCCGCATCGACTATCGCGGCGACGTCGTACGCGGCTCGGCGACCGAGGCGCCGCGCGAACAGGGCGACAACGGCCGCGTGCTCGACCTGCCCAAATCGAGCAACACCATGGAATACGAACTCACAGACTTTATCACCGCCATCGGCGGCATCGATAACGTTAAGGAAGAGATTTGGGAGACCCCGGCGGGACGCCACGAGCTTGGCCACTACCGCGATGTCACGCTCGTCTCACTGCGCATCATGGATGCCGTGCGTCAGCAGGCCGGCATAACCTTCCCGGCCGACGCAGGCAAGCAGGCATAGCGATGGGCCTCTTCGATACGTTCTTCTCCAGCGTCACCGGCGGCAGTCGAGAGCCTCAAAAACCGTCAAACGTCGAGCTCGAGCTGCGCCGCAGGCTTACCGTGCTTGCAAGCGACGAGGCCACTCAAGACACTCCCCTGCGTTATTTCCTGCGCTGGGCGGGGCAAGTCCAAGGCGTTGGTTTTCGCTTTACCAACACCAACCTCGCGCAGGCACGCGCACTCACCGGCTGGGTGCGTAACATGGAAGACGGCTCAGTCGAGATGGAGATACAGGGAGCTCCGGCAGACATCCTATCTCATCTCGAGGCACTTCATGCCTCCTACGAGCGCATGGGAACGCGTTTTCGCCTTGTAGATGCCCAGGCCCGAGCCCCACTTGCCAATGAAGACGGTTTCAGTCCTCATTATTAGTATTGTGTGCTAAATACGGTATCATTTACCTACGACCGTTGATAGAAAAGAGGCGAGGCGCATGGCGGTGCAAAGAAGGAATACCAAGCAGCGAAAGCTGGTTCTTGACGCCGTGCGCCAAAGCTACAACCATCCCACCGCCGACGAAATCTACAACGTCGTGCGCGCGCAGGATGACAAAATCAGCCGCGGTACGGTCTACCGCAACCTCAATCTCTTGGCCGACGCCGGCGAGATCCTCTCCATCAAGACGCCGGGCGGCAGCCGCTTCGATCGCACGATCGAGCCGCACGCACATATCATCTGCACCTCATGCAGCCGCGTCATCGACGTACCGCTCCCCTTCGATGCCCAGCTCGACGCCAAAGCGTCCGAGCAAATCGGCTGGCACGTCACGTCGCACTACACCATCTTCGAGGGTCTCTGCCCCGACTGCCGGTAGATGTTTGGAACATGCCTTAAAATCCACCTTTCCGCACTTTGCAGCAAAAAGTAGATTCCTAGACATGTCCCAAATGTCTACTCAGCAAGTAGACGACGCAGCTCTTCTTCGACCGTGCGCACGTAGCGGACGCGGTCGTTAATGCCACGCATAGAGGGGTTGCAGCTCTCCATCAGATAGGGATGGCCCACGACGTTGAGCATGTCGCGATCGTTCTCATTGTCGCCAAACGCCATCATCTCATCGGGCGAAATACCCAGGGCACGACCGTAATCGGCAAGCGCGGAGCCCTTGCCCGAACCGAAACCGATAAAGTCCGTCCATTCGGTTCCCGACGTCATCACGTCAACACGGTCGCTAAAGAGGCGCTCAAAATACTCCAGGGCCGCCGGCTGATCCACCTCGGGCGTCTGGAAGGCAATCTTAATGACGTCCTCGTCGATGTCCTCGGGGCGGGCGACCACCGCCACATCGCAGTGGACCTCATAGCGCAAATGATCGACGAACGCATCGTTGCCGCTCATGGTGTAGAGGTGTCCCTCACACGAAAGGGTCACGTCGGCATGGGGATACGCAACCACGGCATTCGCGATATCCATAGCAAGGCTACGCTCCATGGAACGCTTGACAACGGCACGTCCCTCGCTCATCACCAGGGCTCCGTTTTCGCATACATAGGCGAGCTCATCGGCCACCGGGGCAAACAGATAGCGCAAGCTCGCATATTGACGGCCGCTCGCCGGCATAAACACGATACCGCGACGATGCAGCTCATCGATGAGCTCAAAGGCCTCGGAACGCGGCTCGCGCTCCCCCGGATGCAGCAACGTGCCGTCCAAATCGCATGCAATCAGCTTGATTCCTTCAAGACCCATATGCTCTCCCACAGCATCTCATCAACAGAAAGGCGGACTTTGAATAGTTGTCTCTCAAAGTCCGCCTTACTTATACGCACGTTAACCGCGCGCCTTCTTTACGATCGTAAAGTCTGGTGCCATACTCACAACGGCATCCGCCGCACTCGACGCAAAGCGCCGGTCCGAATCGAGTTCACGGGTAACCGTCGAGAGCCGAACGCCCTCGACGCCCCGGAGCATGCGGCCCAAAACAGGCTGCACCGGCGTATACATGCGCACGGTATACTCGTCCGAATCGCCTCGAAAAAGCGGCGCATGCATATTGCCGATCTCCCAGCACGCATGCGCGAGCGCAATCGGGTCCATGCGGTCAACTTCGACCAAATAAACCTCGGCGCTGCGCAGGCGCACGACAACCGCCACGGGCACCACGCCCGAACGGTCGACGGCGAGCACGTCGCCGTCGACAAAACGACCGCCGTCGGCAGTATCCAGCCGAACATCGACCGTGCGCCCCAGCTCCGTCACGCCCACAAACGCGCATACATCAGCCTGGTCCCAATCGAGCAGTAGCTCGTCAACTTCAAAGACGCCGCCCAGCTTCCGGCGAAGCAGAAGTTCATAGGACGGATCGTTGAGATTTCCCAAGCATGTCGTCGAAACCAAGCGCTCAGGCATGCTCTAACCCTCGACCTCGACGAGCTCGATATCAAAGTTGAGGTCCTTGCCGGCAAGCTCGTGGTTGGCATCGAGCGTCACAGCCTCGGGCGTTACGTCGATGACGACGGCGGGGACAGGCATGCCGCTCGGCGTGGACAGGAAGAGCTTCATGCCCTTCTCGATCTGCTCGATGTTGGGAACCTGCTCGGCCGGGAAGGTAATAACCATCTCGGGATTGTGCTCGCCGTAGGCATCGGCAGCAGGAATGTGCACGGTCTTCTTCTCGCCCACCTGCATGTCGACAACAGCGGCGTCGAAGCCCTTGATCATCTGACCGGCGCCGCAGGTGAACTCCAGCGGCTCGCCGCGATCGTAGGAGCTATCGAACTGCGTGCCGTCGTCGAGCGTGCCGCGATAATGAGTCTTGACCTTCTTGCCCTGGTTGGACATGGGAACCTCCGTGATAAGGGCGGCGCACAACGCGGGCCGCCGTGAACATATGGCGCTAACTATACCCTAGTCATACAATTCAATGACAGTTTGCAAAGAAACGCTGCAACCGGAGGAACCATGGCATATCCCGTATTTGACCTACACTGCGACACCGCCGACCGCATCGGCTGGGCCACGCTCGATCTCGACCTGCGCTTTACCGCCGGCACCGACGGTTATTTCCCCGGCGACGAAACGCATCCGCAAGATTTCGACCTCATCGAGGGCAACGCCTGCGCCATCTCGCTCGCAAAGATCGGCAACACGCCATGGGCACAGTGCTTCGCCACGTTTGTCCCCGATGAGATTCCCACCGCCCACGCCGCGCGCTTCCAGGCGCAGATCATGGCGCATATGAGCGGCCAGGCAATGCTCAACCACGACCGCATGGTCAACGTACGCAGCGCGGCAGACATTCGCCCCGCGCTCAAAGACGGCAAGGTCGCCTGCATCCACACCATCGAAAACGCCACGTTCTTTGCCGAGGACCCCGCGCTGATCGAGGTGCTCAAGAGCTTGGGCGTACTCATGTCATCGCTCAGCTGGAATGCGCAGGGACCGCTCGCGAGCGGACACGATACCCACGCCGGCCTCACCGCCGCCGGCATCGAGGCACTTACGCAGATGGAGCACGCCGGCATGGTGCTTGACGTCTCCCACCTCAACGATGAGTGCTTTGACGAGGTTGTCGCCCACGCCACACGTCCCTTCGTCGCCAGCCACTCCAACTCCCGTGCAGTTTGCGGCGTTAAGCGCAACCTCACCGACGACCAGTTCCGCACCATTCGCGACATGGGCGGTATCGTCGGCCTCAACTACTGCAGCGAGTTCCTTTCCAACGACGCAACCGACAAGACAGCCGCAGACGTCACCTTCGACCAGCTGGCGGCACATATCGAGCACTGGCTCGACCTGGGCGGCGAGGACGTCATCGCGCTCGGCGGCGACTGGGACGGTGCCACGGTGCCCGCCTTCCTCTCCGATGCCAGCAAGATGCCCGAGTTCCAGAACATGCTCTCCAAGCACTTTGGCAAGACCGTGATGCAGAAGCTCTGCAGCGATAATGCCCTTGCCTTCTTTGAGCGTTATTAATTTCACATCCCCTGAGCGGGCCGGCATGCCGAACGGTCGACATGCCGGCCCGTCCCCAATCTGAAGGACCACTTTTGACGCAGCAATTTACGCTTTTCCTACCCCAACCGGATGGGACTCCCATCCCCGTCGTCGTTACCAAAAAGCGCGTCAAAAACTTCAACCTGCGCGTCACATCGAGCGGTGAGGTCCACGCCAGCGCACCGCTCGGCGCCAGCCGCGAGCGTATCGAAGCGTTTGTGAAGCGCAACAGCACCTGGATTATCGGTCGACTTGCCCAGCGCGAGCAACGTCAGGCGACGGCACGAGAGCCGCTCAGCCCCTCGTCCATCATTGCACTTTGGGGCAAGCCCATCACGGTACAAGATGCGCTCGATCACAACTTTGCGTCACCCGCACCGCGGCCCAAGCAGGCCACCTTCGCAAGTTTTATAGGTGCCGACAAATCGAACGAACGCCCACAGGCCAAGCGGCGCGCAACCCTCGACGGCCTGACGCCCGATGAGCTCCAGACCCGCATCGACCAACTCTATGCATCCGAGGTCACCACGGCGCTGCGCGATATGGTGCGCGCGTACGAAATCGCAATGGGTGTCGCCGTTTCCCGCGTTTCCGTACGTAGCATGAAAACGCGTTGGGGCTCATGCACGCCCAAATCCGGCGCCATTCGCATCGCACGCGAACTTGCCGCCTATCCCATCGAGTGTCTCGACATGGTTGTCGCCCACGAGCTCGTCCATCTGCTCGAGCCAAGCCACAATCAGCGGTTTCACGCCCTGCTCGACACGTACTGCCCCAACAATAGAGCTCTGTCGCAGCGGCTCAAGCAGCCACCCCTCAACAAGCTCTAGCGTCGACTAGCGCACGCGCTCGATCTCGACGCCGCAGCTTGCCAGGGGAAGACCGACGGGAGCCCAAGGCTTATCGAGCTTTATGCGCACACCAAGCAGCGAGGGATAACGACGCAGCAGCATCTGGGCTGTCCCCTCGGCTGCAGCCTCGATGAGCTTAAACGTATGCTCGCGCAGATATCCGTCGACATCGTGACACACCGAGCCGTAATCAATCGAGGCATCCAGGTTGTCGTGCTCCCCTGCCGCGCGCAGGTCGGCATAGAGCACCAGGGACACGATGAACTTCTGGCCAAGGGCGTTCTCTTCGGGATACACACCGTGGTTGGCAAAGACCTCGAGACCGTCGATAGTAATGCGGTCGGCATGGCGCAGGTCGTCATAGCTCACGTGGGGCACCGCCGTTGCGGTGGATATTTCGCCCCTTCCACGGCGGGCGAGCTCGGCGCCTTCAGTCTTGGTTGCATTCTCGGGCAGTTTCTTGTTACTCATCGCGATCGTCTCCTTCGTTTAGAACCCCGACCGCGTAAACTAACTACACGCGAATCGACAGGTTCTTTTTATCATCGCTCCAGTTGCAAGCATTGCGCGCGGGGCATGCAAAGCAGGCGCGCGACGCTTTGTCGGCTGCATAGAGCAGACGCTCGAGCGGCTGGCTGTTCACGCGCAGCTTTCGATGGCCCAGAATGGCCGTCTTAATGGCCGCGGCATCGGCCAGCTCAAACGCTACGTCATCGGGCATGCCGCCGAGAATCGCATCAGCGACGCGTTCGCTTGCAACATCATGGGATATACCCGATTCATACTGTTCATCTTTGCCGATATCGTGAAGAAGTGCCGTGGCGTAAATGACCTCGCGGTCAAACTCGAGATCTTCCTCGAGATTCTTGATCCACATAATGCGAGCGACATCGAGCAGATGGTCGATACCGTGGCGGCAGAAGATGCGCCCCGATTCCAGCTGAGCAATGTTGCCCAGGTGGCGCCGGAACAGGCCGTTGGCACAGATGTAATCGATACGAGGCATGACGCCAAAAGGTGCCAGGCCCGAAGCCATAAAACCGCGACGCGGCGTCCCCTCATCGGTCTTCGATGTAAAGTCGTTGACGACCCTCATGCTAACGGCCCAGCATCCTAAAGAACCGATCCTCGAGCGCGGGATCAGTCTCAAAGACGCCGCGGCGAGCGAGCGTCACGGTCTTGGTGCCGGGCTTTTGCACGCCGCGCATCGTCATGCACATGTGCTCGGCTTCCATCAGCACAATCGCCCCTTGGGGAGCGAGATACTCCATGAGGGCATCGGCAACCTGTGCACACAGCTGCTCCTGCAGCTGCAGACGACGGGCATAGACCTCAACCGTGCGGGCAAGCTTAGAAAGCCCTGCGACACGGCCGTTGGGGATATAGCCAATGGCGGCCTTGCCGTAAAACGGCAGCAGATGATGCTCGCACAGCGAGTAAAACGTAATGTCGCGCTCGATAACCAAATCGTTCGAAGCGACGGCAAAGGTTTTAGACAGGTGCTCCTCGGCACTCTGGTCCATACCGCCGGCGATCTCACCATACATACGGGCAACGCGCGCCGGGGTCTCCAGCAGGCCCTCACGAGTTGGGTCCTCGCCTATGCCCTCAAGCAACAGCTTAATGGCGGCCTCGACTTTTTCCTGATCGACCATCTGGGCCTCACTTTTCCGATTTTGCGTTCGCGCTATGGTACCACGCCCTTTGGCATCGGCCACAAGCTACATAGTATGGGTCGAATAGACCGGATCGTCCCGCCAAAGCTCCACGGCGTCGCAAAGCGCAACGCCCTCGCGCACAGCACGGGCGCGCGTGGCGTTCATATCAATCATGCGCTGATTGCTCGAGCCCCTAAAGCGCAATGAGATATCGTACAGATCCTGAACGAACGGGCCGTCCACCAACATGTCGAGGCAGGCCAGGATACGGTTCGTCACCTCGGTATGATGACGGCCACCCGGCATAAGCTCCTCGAGCACGTCGCCGGTAAAGCACCAAATGGTCTTGCCCGACCCCGCGGGATAGGCCGCACGCACGCGTTCGATAAAGTCAACAAGCCCCACCTGATTCTCGGGCTCCATAGGCTCGCCGCCCAGAATCGTCAGGCCATCGATAAAGGGATGGTCGAGACTCTCGATAATCTTGTCCTCGACGGCGCGATCGAACGGCTCGCCCGCAGCAAAGTCCCACGCGACGGAGTTAAAGCAATTCTTGCACCCGCGACGGCACCCGCTCACAAACAGAGAAGTACGAACGCCTTCCCCATCAGCAATGTCGAAATACTTAATGTTCGCGTAGTTCATAGGTAACTCTCCCGGGAGGCCGGGACATATCATCCCGTCCTCAAACATTCTCGGCCTTCGGCCTGCGAAACTGCGGGCGGGACGATATGTCCCGGCCTCATGCAAAGGGTAACTCAATGAACGAAGCGAACATCGAGTATAGGGTTCGAGGTCCAATAAAAACCTTGTTGCAGCTCAACCGCCATCGCAAGCAAAGCGTTGTTGCAAGTCAACTCATTTCCGCTAAGAACTTCGAGGAGTGAGCAGACCGCATGCTACATCTCAACTACGTCAACTTGGCTGAACCGGGAGGGCCGCTTGGGCTTTTGCTCGATATGAGTTCCGCACGCAAAGAAGGCCACTTAATGTGGCCTTCGTCTTGCGCAGGACTGTCCGAAATAGCGAGCAAATGCCCAAGCGGCCCTCCCGGCTCAGCCCCGGAGCGGTATTAGAGATGCAGCACGCGGTCGCGGATCTCCTCGGTTCGACCCTGGTTCCAGAACTGGGTACCGATGTAGCCGCACGTACGACGGGCGACGTTCATCTTCTCCTGGTCACGATTGCCGCAATTGGGGCACTCCCACACCAGCTTGCCGTCATCCTCGACAATCTTGATCTCACCGTCGTAGCCGCACACCTGGCAGTAGTCGCTCTTGGTGTTGAGCTCGGCGTACATGATGTTGTCGTAGATGTACTGCATCACGCGAATGACAGCCTTGAGGTTGTCCTGCATGTTGGGAACCTCAACGTAGGAGATGGCACCGCCCGGCGAAAGCTGCTGGAACATACCCTCGAACTTGAGCTTGTCGAATGCGTCGATCTCCTCGGACACGTGGACGTGGTAGCTGTTGGTGATGTAGCCCTTGTCCGTCACGCCCGGGATGATGCCAAAACGACGCTGCAGGCACTTAGCGAACTTGTAGGTCGTCGACTCAAGCGGGGTACCGTACAGCGAGAAGTCAATATCGCTTTCGGCCTTCCACTCGGCGCACTTGTCGTTCATGCGCTGCATGACGGCCATGGCAAAGGGCGTGCCCTCCTTCTCGGTGTGGCTGTGGCCCGTCATGTACTTGACGCACTCGTACAAGCCGGCATAACCCAGACTAATGGTGGAGTAACCGCCCACGAGCAGCTTATCGATCGTCTCGCCCTTCTTCAGGCGGGCGAGGGCACCGTACTGCCAAAGAATCGGTGCGGCGTCAGAAAGCGTACCCATCAGACGTTCATGACGGCACAGCAGGGCGCGGTGGCACAGCTCAAGGCGCTCGTCGAAGATCTTCCAGAACTTGTCCATGTCCTGATGCGAGCTCAGCGCGACATCAGGCAGGTTGATGGTCACGACGCCCTGGTTAAAGCGACCATAGTACTTGGGCTTGTTCGGGTCGTAGTTCAGCGCGTTGGCAACGTTGTTAAAGCCGTTGCCCGAGCGGTCGGGCGTCAAGAAGCTGCGGCAGCCCATGCAGGTATAGCAGTCGCCGTTGCCGGCGGTCTCGCCCTTCGACAGCTTGAGCTCGCGCATCTTCTTCTCGGAGATGTAGTCGGGAACCATGCGCTTGGCGGTGCACTTGGCAGCCAGCTGGGTCAGGTAGAAGTACGGGGAATCCTCGTGAACGTTATCGTCCTCGAGTACATAGATGAGCTTGGGGAATGCCGGGGTAATCCAAACGCCGGCCTCGTTCTTAACGCCCTCGTAGCGCTGGCGAAGCGTCTCCTCCACGATCATGGCAAGGTCGTGCTTCTCCTGAGGCGTACGGGCCTCGTTAAGATACATAAAGACCGTCACGAACGGCGCCTGGCCATTGGTGGTCATAAGGGTCACGACCTGATACTGAATCGTCTGGACGCCGCGACGAATCTCATCGCGCAGGCGATCCTCAACAACCTCGCGGACCTTTTCGGGAGATGCGGAAACGCCGAGCTCCTCGAGCTCGCGGGCGACCTCGCCGCGAATCTTCTGACGGCTCACCTCAACAAACGGAGCAAGATGGGTCAGCGAAATCGACTGGCCGCCGTACTGGGAGGAAGCAACCTGAGCGATAATCTGCGTCGCGATGTTGCAGGCGGTCGAGAAGCTGTGCGGCTTCTCGATCAGCGTGCCCGAGATAACGGTGCCGTTCTGGAGCATGTCCTCCAGGTTCACCAGGTCGCAGTTGTGCATGTGCTGAGCAAAGTAATCCGAATCATGGAAGTGGATCAGGCCCTCATTATGGGCGTCCACGATCTCCTGGGGCAGCAGCACGCGCTGGGTCAGGTCCTTGGAAATCTCGCCGGCCATATAGTCGCGCTGAACGGAGTTGACGGTCGGGTTCTTGTTGGAGTTCTCCTGCTTGACCTCTTCGTTATTGCACTCAATCAACGACAGGATCTTGTCATCGGTCGTGTTCTTCTGGCGCTTCAGGCTCTGAACATAGCGATAGATGATGTAGTGGCGGGCAACCTCGTAGCAGTCGAGACGCATGATCTCGTCCTCGACCAGATCCTGGATCTCCTCGACCGACACGGTGTGACCCGCGTTCTCGCATGCCTCGGCGACGTTTTGCGCCGCGTAAACCACCTGGCGGTCGGTAAGACGAGAGCTCTCCTCGACCTCCAAGTTTGCGGCGCGGATGGCATTGACGATCTTATCGATGTCAAAGACAACCTCGGTGCCGCTGCGCTTGATGATCTTCATCCTCTTGCCTCTTTCGCATCGTAGCCTCATCGCGCTTCAGAGCCAAACGATACCCGGCAGGGCTTGCCCCTGTCTTGCGGCGCCGTCGCGCAATCTGTGTTCTCGATAAACCATAAGCCTCCATGCGGACATTCCCTGGAGCCGATCAAGCGGCTCAAGGACACGTTCAAAAGAGGCAGTTAAGGTCTTCGTTCTCTGTCCGCCATCTATCATACGACAAAGAGGCATCTATATCCTGTATTCTTTTTTAAGGTCAAACACAACATATAGTGTTTCAGCAGGTCAAAGCAATTAGTCATTTTGCAGACGCATTAAAAATGAGGGGTTCTTGGCAAGTCGGTAAAACGTTACCAACACGGCTACCTGCATGGCAGTTATAAAACCCCCTTAGTCAAGCCGCTGACAAATCCTACCAAAACCAAGCCGCTCACGCCAAAAGAATCCAAAAGATTGTGCTTGACCAACATGTTGCGGTCACGATCGGCCAGGACGTATGCAATCTGCCGGCACCTCTATGGGATGCGAAGACCATCGCGTACAGACCTTGGATCAATATTTGGTGGCTTATTTGGCGGCGTGCTTGGTGGTAAAACAAAACAGCCCAGAGGACATAGCCTCTGAGCTGCGAACATTTGGTGGGCGTTAGAAGATTTGAACTTCTGACCTCTTCCGTGTCAGGGAAGCGCTCTCCCCCTGAGCTAAACGCCCAAATGGAGCGGACAACGGGGCTCGAACCCGCGACCCCAACCTTGGCAAGGTTGTGCTCTACCAACTGAGCCATGTCCGCCTGCGAGGATTTAATATACGGGATGATCCACCCAAATGCAAGAACTTTTTTTAAAAAGTTTTGCGACGCTCTCGCGAGGGCATCAGTCGTCACGAAAGGCACGGACAAACGCAGGCTCGCAGCGAGATGCCCCTACATCTCACCGAGCATGATCCAGGCAGAGCTGTCCTGCGCGAGCCTGCCGTCTGCAAGCGGTGATGAGGTGAGCAGGACCCTGCCCGCCGGCAGCTCCACGGGTGCTGCACCGAAGTTCGTCACACACGCCCAGCCGTTATCGCGGCGATAGGCGATGACGCCGCCCTCAGCGCCCTCGGCACCATCCGCAAGACCGGTGCGCCCGTCAAGATCGAGCCACGCAAGATCGTTGGCGCACCCGCGCAGCTTGCGCCGCAGCCAGAGGGCGTCACGATAGAGCGCAAGCATCGATGTCGGGTCCACTTCTTCCCTATCGGCAGCATAATCGGAAAACCATGCAGGCTGCGGCAGATGGGGCGCCGCATCGGCGTCTGCCGGCGAAAACCCAAACGATCCGCCATGCGCGGGATCGTCCGCCGCCACCCACGGCAGGGGCACACGACAGCCGTCGCGCCCCTTCTCACGCTTCGGTCCGTGCGTATTGGTCGCAGTAGGGTCTTCGAGTGCAGCCCACGGGATATCAGCCACCTCAAAAAGGCCGAGCTCCTCACCCTGATACACGTATGCCGAGCCCGGAAGCGCAAGCTCAAGCAAAAGGGCCGCCCGCGCGCGGCGCTCGCCGAGTTCACGGTCCTCGTCATAAGACGACCCGTCGCGCAAGAGCCAGTCGAGCGCAATCTGGTGGTAGCGCGTCGCCTTGATTTGCGGCAGGGCATAGCGTGTCGCCACGCGCGGCACGTCGTGGTTGGAGAGTACCCAGGTCGAGGCGGAATCGGATTCGACGGCTGCCTTCAAGCCCTTCTCGATTGCAGTGTGCATGTCATCATAGGTCCAAGTGGCCTTGGCAAACTCAAAGTTGAATGTCTGGCCAAGCTCGCTGGGACGCGCGTAGAGATACTGGCGCTCGGGCAGCACCCACGCCTCGGCAACGGCACTGCGCGGCGGATTATAGCGGTCGAACACGCGGCGCCACTCGCGATAGATCTCGTGGACCTCATTGCGGTCCCACAGCGGATGGGTGCCGTCGTTAACCATGTCATCGCCCTCGGCGAGATGCCACCGGTCGAGGTCATCGCGGTCGAGATCCTTGGCGAGACCCTGCGCCACATCAATGCGAAAGCCGTCGACGCCTCGATCGCTCCAAAACGCCAGGACGTCGCAAAAGAGCGCGTGAACCTCAGGGCATGACCAGTCAAAGTCCGGCTGCTCGGGCGTAAACATGTGCAGATACCACTGACCGTCCGCAACACGCGTCCATGCGGGGCCGCCAAAGTTGGCATTCCAATTGGTGGGAGGCAGCTCGCCATGCTCGCCGCGACCATCGCGGAAGATATAACGGGCGCGTTCGGGCGATCCGGGGCCGGCGGCAAGAGCGGCTTTGAACCAGGGGTGCTGGCTGGATGAATGGTTGGGCACGATGTCGACGATGACCTTGATGCCGCGCGCGTGAGCCGCAGCTATCATGTCATCGAAGTCGTCAAGCGAGCCGAGACGTGGGTCGACATCGCAGTAGTCCGCCACATCATAGCCGCCATCGACAAGAGGCGAAGGGTAAAACGGGCTCAGCCAGATGGCCTCGATACCCAGCCGCTCAAGATAGTCCATCTGCTGGGTAATGCCCGCGATATCGCCCAGACCCGAACCAGTCGAATCCTTAAACGAGCGCGGGTAGATCTGATAGATCGCGGCATCGGACATCCATGAGCGCGAAGAAGACTTTTCTGTAGCCATGGGGCGTATCTCCCTTGCAACGAGGTTATGCGAGATGCCCACGATGATACGCCCAAAGCGGACATTCGCGGCAAACAACGCCACAGCCACGACCCAAAACGCTCGCCCCCTCTCGGGTTCGAGCCTAGGAGATAGGTACAAAAAAAGCCCGGCTACCGTAGTAGTCGGGCTGTTGCGTTTGGAGCGGACAACGGGGCTCGAACCCGCGACCCCAACCTTGGCAAGGTTGTGCTCTACCAACTGAGCCATGTCCGCATATGTAAAACAAAACGGGCGCCGGAGCGCCCGGATGTTGCCTGGAGGCGAAGCCCGGATTCGAACCGGGGGTAAAGGCTTTGCAGGCCTCTGCCTTACCACTTGGCCACTTCGCCGAAAAAGGACCGCCTAAACGGTCCGGAAATGCAATGGAGCGGACAACGGGGCTCGAACCCGCGACCCCAACCTTGGCAAGGTTGTGCTCTACCAACTGAGCCATGTCCGCTTGCGGGTTATTAATTTACGCGAGTTGTCCAAAAGACGCAAGTACTTTTTTCAAAAAACTTGTCTGCCGCATGTTCTTAGTAGCTAAACGCGCTAAAGCGATTGGCTAGGCACACGATTCCAGCGCTCCGCTAAACAGCTTCACCATCTGTACGCGCGTGCCGGCGCCGTCCGTACGACGAGCAACCTCCACGTTATCGACGAGCATACGCATAAGCTTGATGCCACGGCCGCGCTCCTCGGATGCGACCGGCTCGCTCGTTTCATCGATAGAATAGCCGGCACCTCGATCAAGCACCTCAACCACAACGCGATCGCCATAGGCCTGAACCGTCAGGACGCACCCGATACCGCCCGCATGGTCATAGGCATTACCCAGCGCCTCCCCCGACGCCAATGCGACATCGTAGCGCTCGTCACGGCGCAACGGAAGCGATTCAAGGAGTTCGGCGATGCGATGTCGGTAGTATGGAAGATTCTCGATACCCTGACGGACCTCGACGCTCTTACTCCAGCGAGGCAGCTCCCCCACCGGAATGGCGGGAATAGACTCCCGTGCCGGCCCCGCGACATGAAGGATATCGACAAGACGAGCAATCTCCAAAAAGCGAACAACTTCACCCGATGCATTGACGAGCGAAAGCAGGCCTTCTCGCCTCATGAGCTCACGAGCGCGCGTAAGCAGGAATGCCAAGCCCGTCGAATCGATAAAGCTAACAGCCTGACAGTTGATGACAACACGACGCACGCCGCGGCCAATCAAAGCATCCAACCGCCGACGCAGCGCAGGCACCGTGGCGATGTCGATATCGCCTGGTGGCGTCAAAACCGCTATGTCATTCCACTCATTCATACGACCATGGTTCCCCAAAAAAGCCCACTCGATGCATTCGTTTCCCCAACCGTACGGATTCAGCCCGCCCAGCGTCGTCTATGAACGACCCCGTAAAAACTCAAGGGACACCAATGCAATGTCATCGTCCAGCGCCGATTCGGTAAATCGGTCAAGCTCGCCCAAGACCTTGCCGCAGATTCCCGATACGCCCTCACCCGAGACAGAGAGCAGAAGGTCACGAAGGCGCTGCTCACCAAAGAACGCTCCGGTGCGGTCGCGGGCCTCAATCGTTCCGTCCGTATACATGAAGAGCATGTCGCCGGGAGCGAACGTAAACACGCCTGTCTCGTACACCATGCTCTCAAAGGCACCGATTACGCCCGATTGGCATCCAAGCAGCTCGACCTCTCCCCCACGGGCCTCGCCGCCACCCAGCGGCATCGACTCTGGCCTAATGACCATGGTCGGAGGATGGCCCGCCGAACAATACGTTGCGCGTCCGGCTTTAAGGTCAATCTTGGCGATAAAGGCCGTCACGAACGTCTCGACCCTCGAAAAGCCCATGAGCATGCTGTTAAGGGAGCGTGCCATGCGGGCCGGGCCAGCGCCCTCCCAGGCATATGCCGTCAGGGCCGTCTTGACGAGCGCGGACATCGATGCGGCCTCAATGCCTTTGCCAGACACATCACCCAAAATCATGACGGCGCAGTCGTCGGGAAGTCGGATGAGCGTATAGAAATCGCCGCCGACCAACGCCGAGTTCGTGGCCGACAGGTACACCGAATCGGTTGCGATACCCGGAACATCCCCCAGGGAATTTCTCATGCCGATCTGGAGGGTCTGAGCGATATGGCGCTCCTCGCGCTTTTGAGATTCGCCTTCGTAGATCAGTTCAAAGTCATGCGCCAAGTGCACCAAGTAGTCATATTCAAGGTCATCAATCGACTCTTGGCTACCATCACGAAGCAGCAGCGCGCGCGTCGTCGGGCTCTTCGCAACAGAAGCAGGAACAATCGCGTCGTTACTGTGCTTGCCATCACCCTCAGAGCGCGGGCGCCCCGCCTCGATGCCGGAGTCGACGTAGAGGCCTTGACAAGGCAGACCATGCGCCCTAAGCCAGCCTCCCATAGGCATCGATTCGTCAACGCGAGTTATACGAACGTGTTTAAGGTCCTCGGCACTCGTACCGCCCAAAACAGATGCCTCAAAGCCATCAGGGCCAGCCCCCAGACATGCCGCTGGCGCCGTCGTGGAAAAGAAAAGCTTCTCAGGGTCGTCCGGCAAGGCAACGCGACTGCCGCCTTCAAAATCTATGACGTAGGAATCCAGACTGGCGTCATACTCAACAGGGCAAAAATGGCAGTTAAGCATATTGCAGATCTCGGACGATACCGCCTGGGTAGCCGCGGCAGAATCGTCTAGAAAGGTAAACAACTCATCACGCAAGACATTGAGCGAGCGGCCAAGCTCGGCCGTGCGACGGGAGCGAAGGCTCGATGCCATGCCGACCAGCTGGATAGACAGGTAATCGCAAATGACCTCGAGCACATTAACGTCATAGGCAAGCGGTGCCTGAGGGCGTTTCCAACCAACTTCCAGCACGCCAAGGATCTGCGTACCGTAAAAAACGGGAAGACAGATCTCGCTGCGGTACGGAGGCATATCCTGCATACGCAACAGGTGCTTAGAACGATTGTCCAGGTCCATAAACATACCGGAGGCGGCCTTATCACCCTTAAGGTCCTGTTGAATCGACAAGCGACAGGCACGCGACTCACGAAGAACATACGTCGGAATGCCAGCGCCATACGGCAAAAACTCAGGCAGGTAGCTGTCGTACAGCTCCTTGGAAACACCGCGAAGTTTAAAACCGCCGCTCTCAGAAAAATAGATAGCGGCACCCGAAGCATCGAGCGTTCCTACAAGCTGGTTCAAAACGGTATCAAGTAGGCTGGGCAGCTCATCGGAGCCCACGGTACTCATAATGACCGAGAGCGTGCCAGAGAGGCGCTTGTTAGCCACTCTAAGCTCCGAAAGAGCACGCTTGAGCTGACGGTCGTGCGAATACTGTTCTTCGATGCTATGGAGCGCCACCAGGACACGTGGCGCGCGGCGCCCAAAGATGCGTGGAGGCGTTACGGAGCCCGCACGAACCAAGACGGGGATAAAGGAGCCGTCGCTCAGCTTGAGCATCAGTTCGTTCTCGGAGCCATCAGTTTCAAATGGCAGACGATGTTCCGTCGCACGTTCAAAAGCGGACGAGTACAGGACGTCTTTAACATCTCCACCAATGACGTCGGCGCGTTCCTCGCACATCAAACCAAGTAAGCGATTATTCACATGCAGAATGGTTCCGTCGAGCTCGCAGATGATGACAGCATCGCTCGTGATCTCGACTAGTTGGGCAACGTCTGCCCACTCGTTGCGTTCAAGCGTTTCCATCGTGGACCCCACCGTCTATCGGTAACAAAAAAGCCTCCGAAGAGGCTTCTCAAATGCGATGGTGTCGGAGGCGGGACTTGAACCCGCATGACCAAAAAGCGGTCACTAGCACCTCAAGCTAGCGCGTCTGCCAATTCCGCCACTCCGACATGCTATGTTGTTGATTCACGGTTCGTTTTGTTGGACCCGCGCGTTCAACGAGGAAGATAATAACCTATGATTCGAGAACTGTGCAAGCACTTTTTTCAAAAAAGTTTACGAATTTGTAAATGCGCAGGTAGATCTATATGTCCGGCCCCGTATCGGTGTTGCCTCCCGGCGCGTCCTCGGGCATGAGCGATATTTTGCTACGCACTTCGTGCTGCAAAATATCGCTCCCCCTGCGGAATGCGCCGGGAGGCAACACCGATTCGGGGCCTACGTTCACGTACTCCAGACACCGTTCTCTAACATGTTCTGGGGGCTGATGCAAATTTGGTGACTCGGCTTTGCCGAGCCCTTATATAAGGAAGCCGGAGCTAAAGCTCCGGCCTCACTCAATTTCTCATCAGATTAAGTGAGCGATCAAGGAATCGCACTCCCCCTGCCGAGTTAACGTAGGGCCCGCCCTGAAGTTACTTTTCAGAACACTCCGCAGGACGCAAGAAACCCCCGCCGCACGAAGTGCGCAGCGGGGGTTTCTTGCATGTCCGAGGACGTTCTGAAAAGTAACTTCAGGGCGGGCCCGGACGAGAACAACCGACTACAGATCGATGTGCGATTCCTTGATCGGGAACGGCTCCGCGAAGTGACACGCGCAGCAGTGACCAGGTGCAACTTCCTTAAACTCGGGAAGCTTCTCAGAGCAGATACCCTGAGCGATCGGGCAGCGAGTGTGGAAACGGCAACCGGTCGGCGGATCCAGCGGCGACGGCGGATCGCCGGCGAGGATGATGCGCTTGCGGGTCTTCTGGATATCAGGATCGGGAACCGGCACGGCAGACAGCAGCGACTGCGTGTACGGATGGTGAGGCTCGCTGTAGAGCGTCTTCCAGTCCGAAACCTCAACCATCTTACCCAGATACATAACGGCAACGCGATCGGAAATGTGCTGCACGACGGACAGGTCGTGAGCGATAAACAGATATGCGGTACCGAACTTGTCCTGGAGCTCCTTAAGAAGGTTCAGAACCTGGGCCTGAATGGATACGTCAAGTGCAGAGACAGGCTCGTCGCAGATAATCAGCTTGGGCTTCAGAGCGAACGCGCGGGCGATGCCGACACGCTGGCGCTGGCCGCCCGAGAACTCATGAGGATAGCGGTTGATGTGCTCGGGATTCAGACCGACCACGTCCAGCAGCTCGCGGACGCGCTCGATACGCTCCTCCTTGGTACCCACGCCATGAATGGTCATGGGCTCGGAGACGATCTCGCCGATGGTCATACGGGGATTGAGCGAAGCATAGGGATCCTGGAAGATGAACTGCATCTCGCGACGCATGTCCTTGATCTCATGCTTGCTCATCTCGGCAACATCTTTGCCCTGGAAGAACACCTTACCGGCGGTCGGCTTGGTCAGGCGCATGATGGTGCGACCCGTCGTGGACTTACCGCAACCAGACTCACCAACCAGACCAAAGGTCTCGCCCGGATAAATCTCGAACGAAATGTCATTTACTGCAGAGACAACACGCTTGGAGAAGCGCTTGGCGAACATGCCGGACTCAGCGGGGAACTCCTTAGAGAGGTGCTCGACCTTCAGCAGCGGAGTACGCTCGTTGGTATCTGCCATTACGCCTCGCCTCCCTTCTTGGAATCCTTGCGCGTACGGGACGTCTCAGGAGCGTTCTTGAGGAACTCGGGGTCACCGGAGTAGTGGCACGCAGAGTAATGACCAGACTCGGTGACAACGCGCTCGGGGCGCTGCTTGCGGCACTTGTCCGTCGCATAGGGACAACGAGGCGAGAACACGCAGCCCTCAGGCAGGTTCATGAGCGAAGGCGGGTTGCCGTGAATCGGCGTAAGCGGCTTCTTCTCTTCGATGGCCTGCTCCGGGATGGAGCGGATAAGGCCCCAGGTGTAGGGGTGGCGACTCTCGTAGAAGATTTCCTCAGCAGTACCGAACTCGACGGGACGGCCGGCGTACATAACCATGATCTTATCGGCCATATCGGCAACGACGCCCAGGTCATGGGTAATCATGATGATGGCGTTGCCGTTCTTCTCCTGCATTTCCTGCATGAGCTCGATAATCTGAGCCTGAATGGTAACGTCCAGAGCCGTCGTGGGCTCGTCGGCAATCAGGATATCGGGATCGCAGGCAAGAGCCATAGCGATCATGACACGCTGACGCATACCGCCGGAGAACTGGTGCGGATACTCATTGACGCGCTTCTCGGGCTCGGGGATACCCACGAGGTCCAAAAGCTCGGTAGCGCGCTTGAGCGCCTCCTGCTTGGAGTAGCCACGGTGCAGACGAAGGCCCTCGCCCACCTGCTTGCCGATCTTATAGACCGGGTTCAAGGAGGTCATAGGATCCTGGAAGATCATCGCGATGTCGTTTCCGCGAATGTGCTGCATCTCTTCCTCGGTCATCTCGAGGATAGAACGACCGCGATAGCGAACGTCGCCGCCCTCGATCTTTCCCGGAGGCATCGAGATGAGGCCCATGATGGTCATGGCGGTCACGGACTTACCGGAGCCGGACTCACCGACGACACCCAGGGTCTCGCCGCGATCGAGCGTGTAGGACACACCGTCGACAGCGCGAACGACACCATCCTCGGTATGGAAATACATCTTAAGGTCATCGACCTCGAGCAGATGCTGGCCCTCGGGAACCGGCTGGTCCTTCAGGTCCACATAGTTCTTGTTCTTCTTCATCCTTATGCGTCCTTCATCTTGACGTCGAGGGCGTCGCGCAGACCGTCACCCAGCAGGGTGAAGGCGAGCACCGTCGAGAGAATTGCCAGACCGGGCATGATCATCATCCAGGGAGCAGTCAGAAGATACTGCTGACCATCCTGAATCATGGAGCCCCACGAAGGCGTAGGCGGAATAACGCCCATGCCGAGGAAGGACAGAGCGGACTCGGTCAGAATGGCGCCGCCAATGTTCATGGTCGCGTAGACCACGATGGAGGCGACGGAGTTCGGGAAGATGTGACGCACTACGATACGAGCATCAGATGCACCCATCGCGCGCGCAGCGTCAACATAGTCGTTTTCTTTGACCGTCAAGATTGCAGAGCGGAAGACGCGCGCAATCGAAGGCCAGCCGAGAATACCGATGGCGATAAAGACGTTCTGAAGACCACGGCCGATAACGGCAATCATGGCGACAACGAACAGCACGTACGGGAACGCCAGGAAGATGTCCGCACAGCGCATGATGATCGTATCCCAGATCCCGCCGTAGAAACCGGCCAGAGCACCCATGACCAGACCGATCACCGTGGAGATCGCGGTGGCCATAATGCCGACGGACAGCGAAACGCGTGCACCGTAGATAACGCGGACGAGAATGTCGCGACCAAGGGCGTCGGTGCCAAACGGGTGCTCTGCACACGGAGCCAACAGCGACGTCTCGGCCATGGTGGTCGAGTCGGAAGCCGTCGGCGAACCGAGCCAGGGCTTAGCCCACAGATCTGCGGTCAGGGCAACCAAAACGACGATGATAATCCAGCAGACACCGATAACGGCGAGCTTGTTCTTGCGAAGACGCTTAAAAGCGTCACCCCACAGCGTGCGGGACTTGGCGGGAGCAGATGCGGCCTTGGTGGCGGTAGCCTGCTCCTGAGACTGAGAATCAGTTTCCTGCATGAGACGTACCTCCCTTAGGCCTTATCCGACGGACCGCCAAGGCGGATGCGCGGGTCGAGGAATGCATAGCTAATGTCGACGAGCAGGTTGATCACCATGACGACGACGACGATGAGCGTAACGCCGCCCATAACGATGGGCCAGTCACGCATGCTAATGGCGCGATAGACCTCATAGCCGATACCGGGCCAGTTAAAAACCGTCTCGGTCAGGATGGCGCCCGAAAGCATGCCACCAAAGTCGACACCAATATAGGTAACGACGGGGATGAGTGCATTCTTAAGCGCATGCTTGACGATGATCGCGCGATTGGAGAGACCCTTGGCCTTTGCCGTACGGATGTAATCCTGGTTCATGACGTCAAGCAGCTGCGAGCGCATAATGCGGGCGGCATAAGCGGTCGAAACCGAAGCCAGCGTAATGGTCGGAAGCACATAGTGCATCCAATCCTGATACTGAGAGCTGGAACCGCCGGCACCCGAGATCGGCATGGAGATTGCACCGCCCGTAGCGTCCTTGAGGATGACGCCAAAGAACAGCTGCAGCAACATACCGAGCCAGAAGGCCGGGACCGCAACGAGGATCGACGTGGTGAGCGTTACCAAAATATCCCAGAAGGAATAACGCTTTACCGCCGAAATGATACCCGCACCGATACCCATGATTGCCTCGAGCACGATGGCGCACGCGGCAAGTTTGACCGTATACGGATACTTCTGGGCAAAAATTTCCGTAACCGGCAGCTTGCGCTGATACGAATTGCCCAGATCGCCATGAAGCAGGCCGTTCATGTAATACAAGTAACGGTCCACGAGCGACGTTTGAACGGGGTCGCCGTTCTCGTCAAGGATCGCGTTGCCGTCCTCGTCCGACTGGACCAGGTGATAGCGGACGCGAAGCTGAAGCTCCACCTCGGGGGACAGAGCCTTGTCTCCACCGATCAGCTTGATCGGATCTCCCGGCACGATATTCTGAAGGGCGAACAGAATCAGCGTAACGCCCAAAAATACCGGGATGAACTGAAGCACACGTTTAACGATGTACTTACCCATACCACTCCCCTATCTAGGGATTAACTTAAATGGGATGCCGATCGCCAGACCGGCATCCCAAAATTACCATCAGCCAGTTTACCCCAGGTTAGGGAGAACTGTATGTTTCCCATGAGGTCTACGTAAATACTTGACCCTCACGGAAGCTGCAAACTCTTAGGCGAGCTCAGCGGTACCCAGCTCAGCGTGCTTCTGCGGATCGACATAGAGGTGCTTGATGCGATCGGAGCCGACGATGGTGTGCGTGTAGAACATCACCGGGATGACCGGGCAGTCGGCAGCGACCATAGCGTCGGCCTCCTGCATCTTAGCAACGCGCTCTTCGTCGTCAACCGTGGTGCGAGCCTCGTTGACCTTGGCGTCGAACTCGGGGTTGTTGTAACCGGAGCGGTTGTCGCCACCGAGGGAGTCGGAGTGGAACAGCGGATACAGGAAGTTGTCCATAATCGGGTAGTCGGCAATCCAACCCAGACGACCGAACTGATAGTTAAAGTTCTGGTACTGCTCGAGCAAGGCAGACCACTCAGGGGTATCGGAGACAGCGGTAACGCCAACCTTGGCGAGGTCACCGATGATGGACTCCATGATCTCCTTGTGGCCACCATCCTGGTTGTAGGAAAGGGTCACGTTAATGCCACGATCGCCGTTAGCGCCAGCGGGAGCAACCTTGTCCAGGTACTCGTTAGCCTTGTCGACGTCGTAGGCGCAGAACTCCCATGCGCCCTCCTTGTAGCCATCGATGCCCGGAGGAACAATGCCGTCGGCGGGGGTACGGGTACCCTTGAAGATAGTCTTGCAGATGGCCTCACGGTTGATGGCCAGGGAGATACCCCTGCGCAGGTCGGCGTTGTTGAACGGCTCGGCCGTGTTGTTGCAGGTCAGGTAGTAGGTGGAAGGCTCGGAGCCGAGCAGCATGCGCTCGCCGTCACCCATGGTGTAGCCGTCCTTGGACACGCCGCGATCCTTCTTGGCGGCGTCGATCTGAGCAACGGGAACGTCGCAGACATCGAGGTTACCGGCCTGGAACTCCTTGTAAGCGGTCTCCATGTCCTTGATGACCTGGAAGTGGATGCCATCGATCTTGGCCTTGTCGCCATAGTAATCGTCGAACTTCTTGAGGTTGATCTCCTGACCATCCTCCCACTTGCCGTCCATCATGAACGGGCCGTTACCGACCGGCGCAAGATAGAAGCTCTTGGCATCAGACTCGGCGCACTCGGGAACCGGGGCCAGAGCCGGGTGAGAGGCGACGAAGGGGAAGTCGGCGTAAGCGGAAGCCAGCTTGACGACGAGGGTCTCATCGTCGGGGCAAGTAACACCGCTGAGCTCGGTAGCGTTACCGGCAAGCAGGTCGTCATAGCCCTCGACCATGGAAAGGTGATAGGAGACCTCGGAAGGGCCGTACTCGGTAGCGATGGCCGACTTGGTGTTGACCAGACGCTCCCAACCGAGCTTGAAGGACTTGGAGGTAACGTCGTCACCGTTGTGGAACTTGGCCTTCTTGATCTTGAAGGTAAACTCGGTGGCGTCGTCGTTGGCCTCAAAGGACTCGCAAGCCAGCGGAACGATCTCGCCCTTCTCGGCGTCATAAGAGGTCAGAGCGTCAAAGAGCTGGTACTCGACCTGAGTGCCCTGGTCCTCCTGGACATTGTAGGGGTCGATGCAGACCGGGTTGTTGATGTAGAAGTTCAGCGTCGAACCGGACTCAGAACCGGAAGCGTCGCCGCCCTTCTTGCCGCATGCGGCAAGAAAAGCCATGGAGCTCGCAGCGAGGGTGCCGCCAACAAAGGCGCGACGACCCATAACGGGCTGGTGGAACATAGAATCAGCCATGCCATCCTCCTTATGAGATAGGACAAAGAAATGTTCAGTCGGACATATGTCGAGACAATCCGATCCGAACCATCAAAACGCCGCCCGCTGCTATGGCTGGTTATGCACAACGGACCAACGTTTCGCAATACAGTAGCGCATTTTATGCACGATTTGGGGCTAATTCCGGTTAACGGTCGAGAATTTCTTTAGTTGGGCGAAGTATGTGGGGATATTTTGACTCTGTTACAAATATGTAAACAAAAAGGGTCCCGCACCTGCGAGACCCATTGCAAACGTATATACGCCGATGCTTAGTAGCCGACGATGCCCTGCGGGAAGAAGAACATGCACAGGACGACGCACACGGCAAAAACAACGGCCATAATTACCGTCAGGCGATCGAGGTTCTGCTCCATGACGCCCGTGGCAGAGCTGGAGTTATACAGCGAGCTAGCGATCATATCCGAAACGCCGGTGCCCTTACCGGAATGCATCAGGACGAGAATCGTCAGCGCCACGGCAGAGACAGCCCAAACGACAAACAGAAGAATCTGGAACGGACCCATAGATAAGCTCCTTAATAGAACAGTTCAAACTCCAGTACTGTACCACAATCCCCCGCTCTCCCCTACCTGCCACTCAAGGACGGGGTGGAAATGGCAGAAATACCAAAAAGGGGGGTTGTCCGGTTGTGGACAACCCCCTTACTAGAAAACGGTATTTGTTTTCTATTAGGCCTCGGTGGCGAGCACGCGGCCCGTCATCTCGGCGGAAGGCTCAATACCAGCCATGGTGAGCATGGTCGGAGCGATATCGGAAAGACGGCCGTCCTCGATACCGGTGAGCTGTGCCTTCTCATCAACGATGATGAACGGCACGCGGTTGGTGGTGTGAGCCGTAAACGGATGCTTGGAACCGTCGGAAGCAACGTCAAACATGTGATCGGCGTTGCCGTGGTCGGCGGTAATCAGTGCAAAGCCGCCCTTGGCGAGAATCGCCGGGACAACCTTGGACAGGGCATCGTCAACAGCCTCGACAGCCTTAACGGCGGCGTCGAAGACACCGGTGTGACCAACCATGTCGCAGTTCGCGAAGTTCACGATGTAGAAATCAGCGCGATCCTCGTTGATGGCGGCGACGAGCTTCTCGGTAACCTCGGGAGCGCTCATCTCGGGCTGCAGATCGTAGGTAGCGACCTTGGGGGAAGCGACGAGCACGCGCTCCTCGCCCTCCTTGGGCTCCTCGATGCCACCGTTGAGGAAGAACGTCACGTGGGCGTACTTCTCGGTCTCGGCAGTGTGCAGCTGCTTCAGGCCATTGGCGGCAATAACGTCGGCCAGGACGTTCTCGGGGAACGTCTTGGGGAAGGCGACCTCGACGTCAAACGTCGGATCGTACTCGGTCATCGTCACAAAG
Source organism: Collinsella sp. CLA-ER-H7 (assembly GCF_040092345.1). Classification (NCBI taxonomy): domain Bacteria; kingdom Bacillati; phylum Actinomycetota; class Coriobacteriia; order Coriobacteriales; family Coriobacteriaceae; genus Collinsella; species Collinsella sp. CLA-ER-H7. The sequence goes on from NZ_JBBNLT010000001.1 coordinate 273,198, forward strand.
TGCGAAAGCTTGATCTGCTCGCGCTCAAAGCCGTCGAACTCCTTGTCCGTGAACACGCGGGTCATCTGACGAGCGCGGTCGGGACGGAAGTTGAAGAAGATGGCCGCGTCGCCCTCGTGAATGCCCTCGTTGTGGGCAGCGAAGGGCTCGACGAACTCGTCGCCGCGCGGGTCCTTCTCGTAGTAGGCCTTGATACCGGCAACGGGGTCGGTATCAGCATCGGACGCATTGACCATGACGTCGTAGGCGCGCTGGATGCGCTCCCAACGGTTGTCGCGGTCCATCGCCCAATAACGACCCGAGACGGTGGCAACGCGAGCGTCGCAACCGGTCTCCTCGGAGATCTTGGCCAGGAAGGCGCAGAACTCGCTCATGTAGCCAGCACCGGACTGCGGGTCGACGTCGCGGCCATCCATGAAGGCGTGGACGCGAACGGTCTTGACGCCGTGCTCGGCAGCCATCTTGACCAGAGCCTCGACGTGGTTCATGTGAGAATGAACACCGCCCGGGCTCATAAGGCCCATGAGGTGGAGAGTCTTACCGTCAGCCTTGACGTCGTCCATAGCCTTGACAAAAACCTCGTTCTTGGCGATGGAGCCGTCCTTGATGGCGTTGTTGATGCGCGAAAGCTCCTGGAACACGATGCGTCCGGCACCGATGTTGAGGTGACCCACCTCGGAGTTACCCATCTGGCCATCGGGAAGACCCACGTCCTCGCCCGAAGCGCCGAGCGTGGTGTGGGGGTACTTCTCGTACAGGCTATCAAGGAAGGGCGTCTTGGCAGCGGCGACGGCGTTCTCGCCATCGGCCGGAGCAAGGCCGCAACCATCCATGATGATCAGGAGTGCAGGAAGATGACGTTGTGCCATATGTCCTACTCGCCTGCCTTGACGACCATAGAGGCGAAGTCGGCAGCCTTGAGCGAAGCGCCGCCCACGAGGGCGCCGTCAACGTCGGGCTTGGCGACGAGCTCGGCGATGTTGCCGGGCTTGGCGGAACCGCCATACAGCACGCGAATGCCGTTGGCGAGCTCCTCGCCGAACATCTCCTTGAGGGTCTCACGGATAGCGCCGCAGACCTCCTGAGCGTCCTCGGCGGTAGCGGTCTTGCCTGTGCCGATGGCCCAGATGGGCTCGTAGGCGACGACGACCTGCTTGGGGCAGGTGATCTCAAGGCCAGCAAGGCCAGCCTTGACCTGGTTCACGACGTGCTCGACATAGGTGCCAGCCTCGCGGACCTCGAGGGACTCGCCGCAGCAGAAGACGGGAACAAGACCGGCGGAAACGAGAGCCTTAGCCTTCTTGTTCTGATCCTCGTCGGTCTCGTGGAAGTAGTCGCGACGCTCGGAGTGACCGATGATGCAGTAGGTGCAGCCAGCGGACTTGAGCATGTCGCAAGAAGACTCACCGGTGAAGGCACCCTTGGCCTCCCAGTACACGTTCTGTGCACCGAGGGCGATGGGGGCAGCCTGAATGCGGTCATGAACCGTGGTGATGTCGATGGTCGGAGGGCAGACGAGCACCTCGACGCCAGCCGGAACCTCGGGCAGAGCCTGAGCCAGCTCGTCGGCGAGCTTGGCGGCCTCGGCGACGTCGTTGTTCATCTTCCAGTTACCAGCGATAAGAAGGGTGCGATTAGGCATCGAGAAGCGCCTCCACTCCGGGCAGGGCCTTACCCTCGACGAGCTCCATGGAAGCGCCACCACCGGTGGAGATCCAGCTCATCTTGTCGGCCAGGTTGAACTTGTTGACAGCTGCGACAGAGTCACCACCGCCGATGATCGAGGTGCAGTCAGCCTCGGCGAGAGCCTCGGCGATAGCCTGGGTGCCGTGAGCAAAGTTGTCAAACTCGAAGACGCCCATGGGGCCGTTCCAGAACACGGTCTTGGCGCCCTTGACAGCCTCGGCATAGAGCTCCTCGGTCTTGGGACCGATGTCCATACCCTCACGATCGTCGGGGATAGCGTCGGAAGCAACAACCTCGGGGACAGCGTCCTCGCCAAAGTGATCGGCAACACGGTTGTCGATGGGGAGTAGGATCTTGACACCCTTCTCCTCGGCCTTCTTGAGCATCTCGCCGGCGCGCTCGACCCAGTCCTCTTCCTTGAGGGACTGACCAACGGACAGGCCCTGAGCCAGGAAGAAGGTGTAGGCCATGCCGCCACCGATGATCAGGGTGTCAGCGGAGTCGATGAGGTGATCGAGAACGCCGATCTTGGAGGAAACCTTGGAACCGCCGACGATGGCGACGAAGGGGCGCTCGGGCTCGGCGAAGATGCCGGTCAGCGTGTCGACCTCCTTCTCGAGCAAGAAGCCGGCGACGGCAGGCAGGTAAGCGGCGGGGCCCACGACGGAACCCTGGGCGCGGTGAGCGGTGCCGAAGGCATCGAGAACGAAGACGTCACCATAGGAAGCGAGCTTCTTGGCGATCTCGGGATCGTTCTTCTTCTCACGCTTGTCAAAACGGACGTTCTCGAGAACGAGGACCTTACCCGGCTCGACGGCGGCGACAGCCTCAGCAGCCTTCTCGCCGTAGGTGTCAGCGACAAAGGCAACGTCGAGACCAGAGAGCTCAGCGAGCTTCTTGGCGACGGGCTCGAGGGACAGCTCGGGCTGGAAGCCGGTGCCCTCGGGACGGCCGAGGTGGCTCATGAGGATGACGCGAGCGTTGTGCTCAACGAGGTAGTTGATGGTGGGCAGGGCAGCCTTGATACGGGTGGTGTCGCCAACGACGCCATCCTTGATAGGCACGTTAAAGTCAACGCGGACGAGAACGCGCTTGCCGTCGACATCGATGTCGCGGACGGTCTTTTTGGTAAAGGCCATGTTTGCTTCTACCTTTCGTACGTGTCTGCCTCCCATTACGGCAGACGATTTCCTATAAAAAGGGCGCGACCCTAGGGTGTAAGCCCTATAAGGCCGCGCCCTTCTTTAGACGCTCAACGAGCTATTCGCTAAAAGCTAAATTAAGCAACGAACTTCTCGAAGTACTTGATGGTGCGGACCATCTGAGAGGTGTAGGAGTTCTCGTTGTCGTACCAAGAGGTGACCTGAACGAGGGTCTGGCCGTTGCCGAGGTCAGAGCACATGGTCTGAGTGGCGTCGAAGATGGAGCCGTGGGTCTCGCCGACGATGTCGCGGGAGACGATCTGGTCCTCGTTGTAGGCGAAGGTCTCGGGGATGGTCTCGGCGTAGGCCTTCATGGCAGCGTTGACCTCGTCGACGGTGACCTTCTTGTCAACGACGGCGTAGAGGTTGGTCAGCGAGCCGGTCGGCGTCGGGACGCGCTGGGCGGCACCGATGAGCTTGCCGTTGAGCTCGGGGAGAACCAGGCCGATGGCCTTGGCAGCGCCCGTGGTGTTCGGGACGATGTTCTCGGAGCAGGCGCGGGAGCGACGGAAGTTGCCCTTGCGCTGCGGGCCGTCGAGCGGCATCTGGTCGCCGGTGAAGGCGTGGATGGTGGTCATGATGCCGGACACGATGGGAGCGAAGTCGTTCAGACCCTTGGCCATCGGGGCGAGGCAGTTGGTGGTGCAGGAAGCAGCGGAGATGATGTTGTCCTCAGCGGTCAGCGTCTCATGGTTGACGTTGTACACGATGGTGGGCAGATCGCTGCCGGCCGGAGCGGAGATGACGACCTTCTTGGCGCCAGCGTTGATGTGGGCCTGAGCCTTAGCCTTGCTGGTGTAGAAGCCGGTGCACTCGAGAACGACGTCGACGTCAAGGTCGCCCCAAGGCAGGTTGTTAGCGTCGGCCTCCTTGTAGATCTTGATCTCCTTGCCGTCAACGGTGATGGAATCCTCGCCAGCAACGACCTCGTGATCGCGAGCGTAGTTGCCCTGCGTGGAGTCGTACTTCAGCAGGTAAGCGAGCATATCGGGAGAGGTGAGGTCGTTGATAGCGACGATCTCGGAGCCCTCATGACCGAACATCTGACGGAAAGCCAGACGACCGATGCGACCGAAGCCGTTAATAGCAACCTTTACTGCCATTGTGTCTCCTTTCGTAAGGCCCCCGCGAGCTACAGCGCCCGCCGTTGAGGCCCACAAACTAACCACTCGCCTAATATACCTTTTTTTTGACTTGAATTTCACGAGAATGCTCGAAATTGAAAATCAAATTTACGTTAAAACGTTTTAAAGACTAAAATAGCAGCTAAATCCATATATAAGTCGTTACTTCAAACTACCTGTTTGCTTCAATGAGCTTTTCAAGCCGTAAAACACGATGGTAGAGGGCTGACTTCGACAAGGGAGGGTCAGCCATCTCCCCCAAATCACGCAGCGACAGATCGGGATAGCGCTCGCGCAGGTCGCAAAAGACCGCCAAGGCATCCGGAAGCGCATCGCGAAGGCCACGCTGCTCGAGCTCATCGATAAGCGCAAGCTGATGTTGGGCAGCACCGGCGCTTCTGGTCTGGTTGGCGAGCTCGGCATTCACGCGACGGTTCACATCGTTCTTAACCAACTTGACCGCGCGCGCCTCCTCAATCTCGGCAACGCTGCGCTTGGCACCAATCAGCTTTAATAGATGCTCGATTTCCTCGGCGCTCTTAATGTACACGGCATATGACCCCCGCCGTGCATTAACACGAGCATGGACCCCAATCTGCTCCAACAGATCGCAAAGTCCCTTGGCATATTGCTCGCCCTGCACAGCGATCTCCAAATGAAAATCGCCGCGTGGATCGGCCACGAAGCCGCCCGCGATGAGCGCGCCGCGGATATAGGCAAGTCTACAGCAAGGACGGGCGACAATGTGACGCGGCACACCTGCGACGAGCCCTCCCCTACGGTCGAGAATGCCCAGCAGCACCAGAGCCTTATCCAAATCGGGCTGATCAGGCAAGGTGATGAGGTAGTTTCGAACCTTATGCAAGACAGATTTGCGGACGGTGAACTCCGTTTTGAGCTTAAGGATACGATGCGTCAGCGTGATCATCGTGCGCGCGACGGCTCCCGTCTCAGTCGCAACCGTCAAACGATACCGCCCAGAGCCGGTAAGCGAGAGCGTACCGCTCACACGCGTGAGGGCGGCAAGCGTCGACAAGTCGCAGTATTCACATTCGGGTTCGCAGCGCGCAAGCTCGTCGCGCACCTCAGCGGTAAACGACATGCAGGCCTATGCCTTCGTGTTGGCGCGCGACAGGTCGCGGTGGGAGATGCTCACATGATACTGAGCGCCTTCCAGGTAACGGGCCGTGGCCTCGGCAATGGCAACGCTGCGGTGCTGGCCGCCCGTGCAACCGATGGCGATAGAAAGCTGCGGCTTACCCTCCGCGATATAGCCCGGCATCACCGTATCGAGCAGCTGTGTCCAAGCCTTCCAAAACTCCTGCGTCTTGGGATGGTCCAGAACAAAATCGGAGACCTTTTTATCGAGACCGGTCATCGTGCGCATCTCGGGATCGTAGAACGGATTAGGCAGGAAGCGGACGTCGATCATAATGTCCGCCTCGACGGGCATGCCGTGCTTAAAGCCAAACGAGAACACGTGGACGTCCATGAGCTGCTGGTCGGACAGCTCGGAAAATGCCATACGTAGCTTGTTGCGCAACGCAGAGGTGCGCAGACGGCTCGTGTCGATAATCATATCGGCTCGGTCGCGCACGCCCTGAAGCTGAAGGCGCTCGCGCTGAATGGCATCGGCCGTAGTCTCCCCCGGCTTGGCAATGGGATGACGGCGGCGATTTTCGCTGTAGCGACGAATCAGCACCTCGTCAGAAGCCTCCAGGAACACGATGTCGCAGCTCATCTCGCGCTCTTCGAGCGCGGCGACCGCATCGAGCAGCTCGTCAAACAGTCCCTGGCTACGCAAATCGCAGGTGACGGCGAGATGCCTGCCCACGCCCGTATTGATGCCGACGAGCTCGGCAAGCTGGGCGATGAGACGTGGAGGCAGGTTATCGATGCAAAAATAGCCCATGTCCTCGAACACGTGCATGGCCTGCGTGCGGCCCGATCCGGACATTCCGGTGATGATGACGATATCGGGGATGCGCTCCGAGCGCTCCGCCGCATCCATGGCATCTCCCTTTTGCATGTGCTGCCTCCCGAAAACAAGCGCGGGACCCAGCAACCCGGATCCCGCGCGGTCAATTGCCTATATTGAGTATACCGCCCCGAGCGGATACGAGGCCTGTCTTACGCCTCAAGCGCAGCCTTGAACCAACTCGTAATACTCGTGGGGTGCGTGATGGCGGTGCCGACGACAACGGCCCAGGCGCCAGCATCGATCGCGGCGCGAGCCTCCTCGGGCGTGTGCACGCGGCCCTCGCAGATGATGGGAAGACCGGGGAATTCCTCGGTCGCCTGACGCAGGAGCGGCAGATCGGGGCCATCGGCCATGGTGCAGTCGATGGCGGCGACGCCGTGAGAAAGCGTGGTGGATACCAGGTCAAAGCCCATATCAACAGCACGGCGAATGTCCTCGATGGTGGCACAATCCGCCATCAGGAGCACACCCTCCTCGTGCAGCGGGCGGAAGGTATCCTCGACCGTTTTGCCATCGGGGCGCGGACGATCGGTGGCGTCGATCGCCACGATATCGGCACCCGCAGCAACGCAGGCGCGAGCGTGGCGCAGCGTCGGCGTGATGTAAACGCCCTCGTGCCCATCCTTCCACAGGCCGATGACGGGAACCTCACAGCGACCCTTAATGGCGGCAATGTCGGCAAGGCCCTGGCAGCGAATGGCGGCGGCGCCGCCGAGCTCGCAAGCGCGAGACATTTGAGCCATGGTCTCAGGCGTACGAAGCGGCTCGCCCATATACGCCTGAACGCTCACGACGAGCTTGCCCTTCAGGGATTGAATCAAAGGATCGACGGTCATAAGGCTGTAACCTTTCTCAGAACAGCCTCCCGAGGCGTGTTGTCTCGGGAGGCTCCTACAGCAGATACGTTTACTTCAACGAGGCAAGAAGATGCTCAGCGGCACCGATGAGCGGAGCATCGCCCTCCAGAGAACCGATGAGGATCGGCGTGTCCTGAAGCGGATCGAGCGCCTGGCTGGCATAGCCCTCGTGCACCGAATCCTTCCACGTCTGCGAACGCCAATCGGGACCTTGGTGAATCACGCCGCCCGAAAGCACGATGACCTCTGGGTCCAGGATGTTAGCGAGCGAGCCCAAGCTGGCCCCCAGCGCAAAGCCGGCGTCATGGATAACCTCGGTCGCCTTTGCGTCGCCCGCACGGCACAGGTCGTTCACATCGCGACCGACCGAAGGACGGCTGGGGTCGACGCGACCAAAGCGCTCATCGTACATACGACCAATGGAAGTGCCCGAAGCAACCGACTCAAGATGGCCGGAACGCCCGCAGGCGCAGGGAATGCCGGCGGCAGCCGAGCACTCGATGTGGCCCATATGGCCGGCAGCACCATGGAAGCCCTGCATCACGCGGCCGTTCTCGACATATGCGCCGCCGATGCCCGTGCCGATGCCCAGGCACAAGACGGAGAACTTGCCCTTGCCGACGCCCCAGTGGGCCTCGCCCAGAGCATGAGCCTGCACGTCGCCCACAACGGCAACGGGGAGACCAAGGTCCTCGCGCAGACGCGGCCCCAACTGAACGCCGGACCAGCCGGGCATGATCTCGTTGGCATACGCGATGGCGCCCGTCTTGGGATCGACGACGCCGGCGGCACCAATGCCGACGCCAAGGACCTCGACATCGGGATTCGCCTCGAGAGCAGCCTTGATGGACGCCTCGATACGCTGGAAGACGGCCTCGCCGCCCTCTTGGGCCTCGGTGGGAACCTCGGCCTCAAAAACGGGATGGGGCACACTACCGTCAGCCGGGTACTCCATGATGGCAGTCGCGATCTTAGTTCCGCCGATATCAACGGAGCAAATGTACTTGTTCTCCATGTCGCTCTCCTTAGGAGATAAAAAACAACTACAGGAAATGAAGGCGGCGTTATCGCCGCAGCTTGGTAAAGGTTTCCCGAGTGCCCGAGGTTGGGGCTCAAGCGGTCGGGCGTTGACCTAATGGGTCACGCTCGACCGCTTGAGCCCCAAGATCGGGTGCCCGGGGAAGCTTTACAGGAGACCGTTGTCCTGGAGGACCTTCTTAATCGCCTCGACGTTCTCGCCGGTCATGGCCTTCACCGGGCGCGGCATGGTCGGGCTGTCGAAGATGCCCATGAGGTTCATAGCGGTCTTGAAGGCGCCGACGCCACCGGCATAGCCCTGGACGCCCGAGGTGACATCCCAGATGTGCGAAATCTCATTGAGGCGGTCCTGCTCGGCCTTGACGGTAGCCCAGTCACCAGCCTGAGCGGCCTTCCACTGACGTACGTAGCCCTCGGGCTCAACGTTGGCGAGACCCGGGACGGAACCGTCGGCGCCACCGAGGTAGGCGCCGTCGACAACAACCTCGTGACCGGTGAGAATGCTCATCGGATGGCCGTTCTTCTCGTTCTCCTGAACGAGGTAGCGGAACGAGATGTCATCACCCGAGGAATCCTTGACGCCGGCCAGAACGCCCTCGGCACCGAGCTTGGCAAGGAGCTTCCAAGGGAGCTTGGTGTGGACACACACGGGAATGTCGTAGGCGAAGATGGGCAGGTCGAGTTCCTCATGCAGGATGCGGAAGTGCTCCTCGACCTCGGTCATGCCCTGCAGGGCATAGAACGGGCAGGTGGCGACAAGCGCATCGGCGCCCAGCTCCTGAGCGACCTTACCGTGCTCGATCATGCGTTCGGTCTCGGTGTCGATGATGCCGACCAGAACGGGAACGCGGTGGTCGACGATGCGGACGGCCTCGGCGATGATCTGACGGCGACGCTCGTCGGTGGAGAAGACGACCTCGCCCGAGGAGCCCAGGAAGAACAAGCCATCGACGCCGGCATCGATCATGCGGTTGATGCTGCGCTCAAAGGAGGCAACATCGAGCTGGTGGTCTTCGGTATCGGGAACAACGACGGGAGGGATAACGCCGGTGAATTTCTGAGTTGCCACAAGAATCTCCTTAGTTGTCTGGTGGGCAGCCCTATGCCGCCCACTCTTGTTGGCAGTGTCCAGGCCGTCTAGGCCAAAGAACACGGGTAGAACGTTTGGTTAAAAAAGTCGACGACTTCGTTTTCGAACGCATTGATGCGCTCGTGAGCGTATTTGGCATAGATGATATGCCTCCGGTCACACTCAAGACCGTTGAATACGGCAAACTGATCCTTGGGATCGCTCACGGTATCCATGAGCGATGTGCCCATGAGCACCGAGCCGCGCACCCGAGACGACAGCGCCTCGAGGCCGCCGGGAAGCGGATTGGCAACCGCCGTGCAGGCGAGACCCCGCTCGTCCAGAGCAGAAACCGCCAGCGCGACTCCACCGCCTAGACCCTCGCCCCATGCAAAGATGCGGTCGGGGTCCATGCCATCAAGATTGCGCGCGACCTTCGCCAACGCACAGCCCCAACGGACGCGCCTGACAAAAGCAGGCGAAGTAATCCCCTGCCGCAGATCGCTGGGTCCAATCACCTCATCGTCCAGTGCAAGCACGGCATACCCCATGGCGGCAAATCTCGTCATGTGATGCCAGCCGCGCACAGGCCGATCGATGTCGTGGAACATCAGGCACAGCGGCACGCGCTCAGATACTCGGGCACGACCGACAGGCTCAATCAAACGAGCGTGAATCGCATCGTCACCGAGCTCAAAGGAGACCTCCGAGTAACGGGCGCAGGGGTTAACAAAGTCAATCGCCGTAATGGCCGGGCCTTGAATCTCAAGATTCGAAGCGCATGTCTCTAAATCAGAAACATCTGCATGGACATCACCGCGCCAGTCCCGATATTCTGCGAGCCTTGACGAAACCGTTCCAGGAATTCCCACAAGCCCGGGGACAATCAGCCCATTGACATTGCTCTCGCACTTAGACATGAGCCTCCCCTCCCTTGCAGAAAAACGGAATGATCAGATCGTCAAAATCCTGAATCTCCTCGTGGCCAAAGCCTTCAAAGAACTCATGACGCTTTTCACAGGTCAGGTTGTTATAGACCGCAAACTGCGTCGCTGGCGGACAGACGATATCGGCTGTGCCAGTGCCAAACAGCACGGGGCATTTGACCATAAGGGCAAAGTTCTTGGAATCGAAGTACGCCAGCTTGGCATAGGCTTCGTCAATACGAGTCGAGTCCTCGTCAAACCAGCGAGACCAATAGCGCAGGCCCTCGTAGGCAATGTCGTCGGCATCCAAATCCCAGACCAGGCGGAAATCTGACAGGAAGGGATAGAGGATGGCGGCACGATTGATAAGCTCACTGTTAAGCGCACAGGTCGCAATGCCCAAACCGCCACCCTGCGACGCGCCGTTCACAAACACACGGGAAAGATCGATGCCCTCGAGCTCGCGAACAATACGGCACAGGATGCGAATATCTTGGTGCAAGCGGACATAGTAGAGGTTGGCCGGGTCGCCGTCGATGCCGGCGACGATATGCCCGGCAACCGTTGTGCCCTCAAATCCACCAATGTCCTCGGAGGGACCTCCTTGGCCGGGGCAGTCGAGGGCGATGAGTGCCATGCCCATGCCCGCAAACGACGCCTGCTCAAACCAGCTGCGGCTTGCACCCGGATACCCATGGAACTGAAGCACCAATGGCACGGGCTCGTCCGAGACGGGTTTAAGGTACTTGGCATGCAGGCGAGCGCCACACATGCCGGTATACCAGAGGTCGAAAAGTTGGCAGGTCGCGGCATCGGTGACCGATGCCGTGTCGATCGCATAGTCAAGCCCGACGGCGTCGGCCTCGGCCATGCGATCCTTCCAAAAGAGATCGAAATCTGATGGACGGGGCATGGCGCCTCGATATTCACCAAATTGATGTTGTAGCTCCTGAGCACTTGGCATGGCTCGTGAACCCAACCTTTCGAAATCGCAACGGAGGTGCGCCCGGCAAGGGAACCGGGCGCACGGGAGGGAAAGCGAGGCTATTCGCCGAGCTTGGGGTGCAGCAGCGACGGCGCAGCGCCGAGCAGCATCTTGGTGTAGGGGTCCTGGGGGTGCTGGAAGACCTGCTTGGCCTCGCCCTGCTCGACGATCTTGCCGCCATTCATAACGATGATGTCGTCAGAGATATAGCGGACCGTCTGGATGTCATGGCTGATGAACACCATGGCCAGGCCGAGCTCCTTCTTAAGGTCGGTCAGCAGGTTCAGAATCTGCGCGCGGACCGAAACGTCCAGAGCCGAGGTGGGCTCGTCGGCGATGATGGCATCGGGGTTCAGCGACAGGGCACGGGCAATTGCGACGCGCTGGCGCTGGCCGCCCGAAAGCTGACCGGGAAGAACCTCGGCGGCGGAGCTGGGCAGACCGGTGAGCTCCAGGAGCTCTTTGACGCGCTTCTCCTGCTCGGCCTCGGTACCCAGGTTGTGGACGCGCATGGGGTCGAGCAGCTGCTCGCGAACGACCATGCGGGGATTGAGCGCCGTGGCCGGGTTCTGGAACACAACTGAGATGACGCGACCCATGTGGCGACGGTCCTCGGCGGTACGTTTGGTAACGTCCTTGCCCTTAAAGTAGACCTTGCCGCTCGTGGGGGCCTGCAGGCCGCACATGACGTTGGCGGTGGTGGACTTACCGCAACCGGACTCGCCGACGATGCCGATCGTCTGACCGGGCATGAGCTTAATCGTTACACCCTGGACGGCGTGAACCAGGTTGGGGTGCAGAATCGAGCCGGTACGGGTCCTAAAGGTGACGTGGACGTCATCAAGGAAGATGATCGGCTCGACGCCGTTGACTGCGGTCTCGCTCATCTACATCACCTCCGCGTGAGGGGTCAAACCATTTGCCTTGAGCACCTCGTCGGGGAGCTCGGAATAGAAGTGCTCGGTACCGGGCACGCGCTTGAAGACCGGACGGGTGTCCAGGCCAATACGCGGATGGCTCGAGCGGGGTGCGAAGCGATCGCCCTTGGGGAAATCGCGCGGGCTCGGAACGGCGCCGGGCACCTGGTGCAGGCGGCCCGAACCGCTCTCGATGGACAGGACGGAACCCAGAAGGCCGCGGGTGTACTCGTGAATCGGGTTGGTGAGCAGCTCCTTGGTGGGCGCCTGCTCGATAACCTGACCGGCGTACATAACCGTGATGTTATGGGCGACCTCGGCGACCAGTGCCAGGTCGTGCGAAACGAAGATCATGGCAAAGCCGAGCTTGGCCTGAAGGTCGTTAAGCAGCTTGATGACCTGCTTCTGGACGGTAACGTCCAGAGCGGTCGTGGGCTCGTCGCAGATGACCAGCTTGGGGTCGCGGGTAAGGGCCATAGCGATCAGAACGCGCTGACGCTGACCACCGGAAAGCTCATGCGGATAGCTCTCGAGCGTACGCTTGGGGTCGAGGCCCACGAGCTCCAGGAGCTCCTCGGCGCTGCGGGTGCCGCCGCGCTTGGTGAGCTGCTTCATCTGGGCAGAGATGAGCATGGAGGGGTTGAGCGAGGACAGGGCGTCCTGATAGACCATGGCGATATCGGTACCGCGCAGGCCGAACCACTCCTTCTTGCTCATCTTGAGCAGGTCGCGGCCCTCCCAGAGAACCTCACCGGAAAGATGCTCGTCATCGTCGGTCAGGCCCATGATGGCCAGCGTGGTGATGGACTTACCGCAGCCGGACTCGCCGACCAGGCCCATGGTCTGACCGGGACGGACGTCAAAGTTAACGTGGTCGACGACGTTGATGTCACCGTGGTGCTCAAACTGGATGCAGAAATCGCGGACCGAAAGGATCGGCTCAACGGACTCATCGGGAACATGGCGGTCGTTACGCTTGAGTTCGACATCGCGCAGGGCGCCAAGGCGAGCGGACAGGGACTGAGCCTGCTCCTTGTAGGCGCGAACGGGGTCGGAGACCAGCAGGTCGGCCTCGCGGCGCTTGGAGGAATCGGTCGGATCCAGGGCGGCGGAGGGAGCAGCGGCCATGGCGTCGGTAATACCCTCGGACAGGATGTTGAGTGCCAGGCACGTGATCATGATGGCCAGGCCCGGGAACAGCGCCTGCCACCAACGGCCAGCGAGCACGCCACCGCGAGCATCGGCGAGGATGTTGCCCCAGGTAGCGGTAGGCTCCTGAATACCGGCGCCGATAAAGGTCAGCGAGGCCTCGAAGATGATGGCGTCGGCTACCAGGGTAACGGTGAAGACCATAATCGGGGCGATGCAGTTGCGCAGGACGTGCTTAATCAAAATCCACGGAGCCTTGGCGCCGGAAACGATGACCGCGCGGACATAGTCCTCGCCGTACTCGGACACGATGTTGGCGCGCACGATACGGGCAATCTGCGGAGTGTACATAAAGCCGATGGCGAAGATGATCGACGGCACGGAATTGCCCAGGATGGAGACGAAGACGGCCGCGAGGGCGATGCCCGGGATGGACATGATGATGTCCAGGATGCGCATGATCGCCTCGGAAACGGACTTGCGCGAAACCGCCGCGAGGGCGCCCACGACCGAGCCGCAGACCAGAGCCATGGCAGTGGCGCCAAAGCCGATGATCAGCGAGTAACGACCACCGTAGAGCATGCGCGACAGAATGTCGCGACCCTTATCGTCGGTACCGAAGATAAATCCGTTGCCGGGAGCCTGGCGAGCAGTGAAAATCTCGACCGGGCTATAGGGGGCAAGAAGAGGCGCCAGAATCGCGGTCAGGGCGACCAGCGCCAGCACGACGGCGGCAATCTTAGAAGACAACGTCATCTTCTTCCAGCCACCGAGCTTGAGCCCCTTGGAGGCAGCTTTCTCGAGCTGCTCGGTTTGCTTCTCTCGAATCTTTACCATAATCTACACCGTCCTGATGCGCGGGTTGATGAGCAGGTAGAGCATGTCAACCACGATGTTGATGATGATGAAGGCAAGAGCAACGACGATGACGACGCCCTGAACCAGGTTCGCCTCGTTGCCCTGAACGCCCTGCAGGATCGCGGTACCCATGCCGGGGAGGTTGAAGATGACCTCGATGACGACGGCACCGCCCATGAGGTAGCCGATCTTAAGACCGAGGGTGGTGACCGGGGTGATCAGCGCGTTGCGCAAGACGTTGATGCCGACGACGACCTTCTCGGGAACGCCGGCGCCGCGAGCCATACGGACATAGTCCTTATCGAGCTCCTCGACCATGGCCGTACGCACGATACGAGTCATCTGGCCCGTCAGCGGGAATGCCAGAGCGATAGCGGGCATGATCATACGTCCCAGATAGCCAGCCGGGTTGGTGGTGAAGTGAGGCAAAGCACCGGACGCCGGGAGCACCTTAAGGTAGGAAGAGAACAGCAGAATCAACAGAACGGCAAGCCAGAACGACGGGGTTGCCAAGCCGGCGATGGAGAAGACGCGGATCACTTGGTCCGGCCATTTATCGCGATACAGTGCCGCGATGACGCCGAGCAAAAACGAGACGACCGCGCCGATGGCAAGACCGATAAAGGTCAGCTGCATCGTGACGGGCAGGGCCGTGGAGATGCGCTTGGCAACGGAGTTGCGAGCAGCACCATAGGTGCCCATGTCACCATGGATCAGATCGCCCATATAGCGCACGTAGCGCACGGGCCAGGGGTCGTCCAGACCATACTTCTCATGGTACTCGGCAACCGCCTCGGGCGAGGCACCGTCACCCAACGCCGTATAGGCGGGGTCGGTCTTGGAGAACGACATAAGGAAGAACACCAGGACGGTGACGCCCAATGCCATGATCGGCAGCGCCACGAGACGCCTTCCAATCAAACGTAGAAAGTTGTTCACGTTCTCTCCCCTTTCTTTTGTCGGTAGGACCAACTGGTATATGAGTATGGATACTCATTACAAGACCCGAGCGACATCGAGGCCGCCCGGGTCTTTGTTTCAACTATGAGGACGTTGCCTTACGACCGACGCCCCACATATGACTCAAGCGAGTCTTAGGCCTTGACGGTCGCGACGCCCCTGAAGGACATGCTCGTCGTGCCGATGCCCTTGAAGCCATCGAGGGCCTCGCCGTTGGGCGCGGTGGACGGATCGTCCCAGGAAGCGGAGACGGTCTTGACGTGGACAACGGGGTACAGAACGGCGTTGTCGGCGATGATATCGAAGCACTCGTTCCACTTCTTCTGCTGCTCGTCACCCTCGGCGGCAAGAGCCTCGTCCATGAGACCGTGGAGCTTCTCCCACTCAGCGGACTCCTTCCACGGGCAACGGGTCTGCATCCAGACGTTGTCGCCGTACCACCAGTTGAGCAGCAGGTCGGGGTCGGCGCCGAAGCAGGACGGATCGCCAGGAGCGAGAAGGATATCGTAGGCCTCGCCGCCGTCGATGGCAGCGTAGGTGGCCGGCGAGGTATCGGTCTGGATGGTCACATCGAAGCCGAGAGCGTCGAGGTCGTTCTTGACCTGGGCGGCCATGCCCTTGATCTGCTCGTTGTCGGTGGTGCGCAGGGTGATGGCGCCCGGGGTGATGCCAGACTCTTCGATGAGCTTCTTGGCCTTCTTGGCGTCAGTCTTGTACACCGTGGAAGCCTCATGATAGTTGGTGAAGCTCTTGGGCAGGTAGCAGCTGGCAGCGGTGGCAAGGCCGGCGAAGGTGTTGGTGATCATCTTCTCGGTGTCGAGCGCGTACATGACGGCCTGACGGACCTTGACGTTGTTCCAAGGCTCCTTGGCGACGTTGAACATGATGAAGCGGGTGCCGAAACCCTGGACGTTATCGATCTTGCAGCCGGCGCTCTCGAGCTGGTCGACGGCGTCAGCGGTGACGAGCTCCATAACGAGCGTGGAGCCCTCCTGCTGAGCGGTAACGCGAGCGGTGGGGTCGGTCAGGATGCTGTACTGGATCTTCTTATCCTCGGCAGCATACTCACCGTTGTACTCGGGGTTGGGAACCAGGGTGATCTCGGTATCGGAGATAGAGTCGTACATCCAGGGGCCGGAGCCGATCGGCTGCTTAGCGCGATCCTCCTCGGCCTGGGTAGCCGGGGTAACGCGGATGATGGCCAGACGATCCTTGAGCAGGGAGAAGTTGGGGACCTTGGTCTTGACCGTTACAGTGCTGGCGTCCTTGGCCTCGATGGACTCGAAGGGCTGGAAGAACGGAGCATAGGTAGCAGAAGCAGCGCAAGCGGTGTAGGAAGCGACGACGTCGTCAGCAGTGACCTCGGTGCCATCGGAGAACTTGGCGCCCTTGCGGATGGTGACCTCGAAAGTGGTGTCGTCCACGGACTTAGGATCGTCGGTGGCGAGCTCGTTGAAGGTGCTGTAGTCGTGGTAATCGATGCCGTAGAGGCCCTCGACGACGTGCCAGTTAGCACCCAGGCCCACAGCGGAGCCGGTGCTGGCGGGATCGAAGCTGGACGGAGCGTAAGCGGAACCAGCGGTGATCACGCCGCCGCCACGGTTGGCGGAATCGGTGGAACCGGAAGCGGAACCCTCGTCGCTAGAGCTGCCACCGCAGCCGGTGAGACCAAGCCCTGCGACAGCAGCGACGCTGCCGGTGAGGCCGAGGAACGAACGCCTGGACATACCCTTGTTGATGATGGCCATGTCTTCTCCTATCAATAGAGAATCTTACTCGGGAGCACCTAGACTTGCCCCCGCGCAACTTGCGGACGATATATACCTTACCTACCGACGAACCCAACTGAGGTGCCGCGCTCGGCGACCGATACATACATACGCTTGAACGGTATTTACTACCGTTCACCGAATTCGTTGACAAACGATTCGCCAGACAGTATGTATCGGCGAGGTGAGATATCAGTCTTCGTCAACCCGCAGGATAGCAGGGTTTTCGCTTGGGTTAGTCAAACGTTTTAGCTTTAATAAAACCCGAAACCAGCAGGCAATCATGGCGAAATAAATGGTTGAAAATCGCGCAATCATGTATATCAGTTGTTTGGCTCGTGTTTAGCTATCGGAATGGCCAGCCGCCGCCTCGGCGCGCTCGGCATTCCATGCAACGAGCGCCTCGTGGACCGCCTTGGCAACATCGGCAGGTATGCCGCGAACTTCCGCGATCTCTTGCTCGCTCGCCGCGCGCAAACGCTTCATCGAGCCAAAATGGCGCATAAGGACACGTTTTCTGGTGGGTCCCACGCCTGGAACGTCATCGAGTACCGAAACCGTCATGGCTTTATCGCGCAACTCGCGATGGAACGTGATGGCAAAACGGTGCGATTCATCGCGAACCTGTTTAATTAGATAGAGCGAAGCAGACCCGGTCGGCAGCACGACGGGAGTCTCGTCCCAAGGCACGAAAACTTCCTCATCGGCCTTCGCCAAGCCACAAACCGGTATATCGAGCCCAAGAGCCTCAAGTTGCTTGATCGCAGCGGTCAATTGCGGCTTACCGCCATCGACAACGAGCAAATCGGGGCGCGAGCCAAAGCGCTCGTCGACCATGCGCTCGGGAGCATAGCGTCGTCCCAAAACCTCGGACATCGACACGAAGTCGTTTGCCTCGTCCAATTCGGCCTGAATTTTAAAACGACGGTACTGGCTCTTGTCGGCGCGTCCGTTGGTAAACACCACCATCGAGGCGACCGTAAAGGTTCCATGCAGCGTCGAGATATCGAAGCACTCGATACGCATCGGCGGCGCCGGCAGCGCCAGCGCGCTTTCGAGCTCCAGGAGCGCTTGATTGGTGCGGTCGTCAGCGTACCCCGTTCGCATCATGTAGCGCATGAGGGCATGGCGCGCATTTTTGGATGCCATATCGAGCAAACGGTGCTTTTCGCCACGCTGCGGCCTATGGAGATGGCAGGAACGCTCGCGCTTGACTGCAAGCCACTCCCCCAGCGCCTCCGCATCCTCAAGCTCGACAGAGAGGTTTATCTCAGCTGGAATATCAGCCGTCTCGTCGTAATAGCGCTTAAGAAAGCCCGATTGAAGTTCCTCTTCGTCGACATCCAAACCCTTATCGAGAATAAACTCGCAGGTTCGAACCGTTCGACCCTCACGCACGACAAAGACGCAAGCGGCGGAGATGGTCTCCTCGCGATAGAAACCGATGACATCGATATCGACACTGGAGGGAAAAACGACTTGCTGACGGTCGTCCAGACCCCTGATGACCTCCAAACGACGTTTGACGCGTGCCGCGCGCTCAAAGTCGAGCGCCTCGGCGGCATCCGCCATCTCGGAAGTCAGCTCGTCGACGACATCCTTGCGATGGCCCGACAAAAAGCGCTCGACACGCTTGACGTTCTTGGCATAGTCCGTAGGAGAAATCGCGCCGACACACGCACCCGGGCCGCGCCCGACATGGTAGTCAAAGCAGGGACGCCCGTTTTGCGTGCAAATCATATTGACGATGTCTTCCTCGCCCTTGTGGGACTCGACGATACGACGACAACGACGCCACTCCGCACAGGATGCGGAGCAGATGGGGATAACCTTGCGCAGCGTATCTATCGTCTCACGTGCCGCACGGCTATCGGTATAGGGACCAAAATAACGCGTTCCCGGCTTATGACGCTCGCGCGTATATTTGATAGCGGGATACAGGTCGCTCTTGGTGATAGCGATAAAGGGATAGCTCTTGTCGTCCTTAAGGTCCACATTAAAGTACGGATGGTACTGGCCGATCAGGTTGCGCTCGAGTACAAGCGCCTCGTGCTCGGTCTCCACCACGATATAGTCAAAGCTCGCCACCAGCTGCATCATCAGCGGGATCTTTTGACGCTCATCCTGCAGTGTCACGTACTGGCGCATACGGGAACGCAGGTTTTTTGCCTTGCCAACGTAGATGACATCGCCCTTGGCATCTTTCCAAAGGTAACATCCGGGCTGCGTGGGAACGCGCGAAACCTGCTCGGCGAGTGTTGGAATGTTGTCGTGACCGGCCACACGCACCTACTTGCGACGAAGCAGCGCCGAGACCTCGGGCATCTTAAGGACGACGGCAAGGCCAAAGGTAACAGCAAGCGAGACGACACCCGCAACGCAAACGTAGCCAAGAGTAATCAGAATCGAGCCGCCAAGTGCCCCGACAAAGTGCTCAAGCGCCCACATGACGCCGGCGCCTGCGGCAGCACCCAGGCCACCGAGCAAAAGGCCAAAGAAACCGCCATGCAGGATAGATTTGACCTGAAGGCCACGCAGACGACGACGCAGCCACCATAGCGAACATCCGACCAAGATCACGTAGTCGACGACATACGAAAGCGCGATTGCCGGCATACCGAAGCCCAGCACAACGCCAAACAGCAGAACCGAGCCGGCCTGGCCGATGGCGGAATACAGGCAATAGCGGCTATAGGGCTTCATGTCGAGCAAGGCAGAGAAGCTCTTCTGCATCAATACGACCACGCCGTAGAGCGGCAGCGAGAACGCCAGGTAGACAAGGTACTCGGACACCAGCGTCACGCCGGATTCATCGAACTTGCCAGCACAGTAGATCATGTTGAGCGGACGCGCGAAGACAATCAGGTACAGCGCGAACGGAATCAGGAAGAACAGCATTTGGGCGACGCCACGCGAAATGCCCGTGCGAACGCTGTCGTAATCCTTCTCCTGTGCGTCGTGAGAGAGCTCGGTATAGAGCGCCGTCGAAAGCGAGGCAGCAATCAGCGCGTAGGGTAGCGTGTACCACAGGCGCGCATAGGCGATGACGGAAGGACCCGTCTCGGGCTGGACCACCAGCGCGGCAGCGTTGGTGATAGAAGTCGAGACAAACATGCACACCGTGGCGAGCAGCGTCGGGATACCGAGCGCAATCGTCTGGCGCAGCGCGGGGTCCTTAAAGTCGATATGGATATGGGGATGCACGCCGTGCTTGCCAAGCGCGGGAATCTGACATGCCATCTGAACAAAGACACCGAGGGTCGTACCGGCCGCAATCAAGATGATGCCGGCACGTTCGCCAAACTGTGCGGACACGGGCGCAAAACCCATAAAGCTCGCAATGACGATCACATTGTTGAGGACCGGGGCAAACGTCGACCAAAAGTAGTCGCGGTGTGCGTTGAGAACGCCCGAAAACACCGAGCCCAAACCATAAAACAGAATCTGGATGGCAAAGAAACGGAACATGAACGCAGCGGTATCCATGCTGCCGCCGTCACCCGAAAGGAACGATTGCGTCCAGATAAAGCCCGGGGCGAACACGGTCCCCAGCAACGAAATGCCACCCAGCACTAAAAGCAGAATGCCGAGCAGGTTGCCCACGTACTCGTTCGAGGCCTCGCGACCCTGCTCACGCCTCACGCCCATGTACACGGGCAAAAACGCCGTCACGAGCATGCCGCCCATCACGAGTTCGTAGAGCATATTGGGCAGGTTGTTGGCGACCTGATAGGAGGACGAGAGTAGCGACATGCCGATAGCGGCCGCCATTGCCCACGTGCGGATAAAACCGGTGACGCGAGACACGATGGTCAGGATGGTCATAAGCCCGGCGGAACGACCAACCGTGGAGTAGTCCGACGAGCCCATGTCGTCAGTGTCATCTCGCGACGAAGAAGCTTCGGATGAGGGTGTCTGAAGCGCAGATTCTTTTGCAAAATGAGCTCCGCGCTTCAATTCTTCCTGCGGCATCGCTCAGTCCTCTCTCGTAATCGCGGCAACCGTCGCCCCGCAAAATGCAATTAAATCATCGGGTGCAAGCTCGAGCTGATAACCACGCTTGCCTCCCGAAATAAAAATGGTATCCCAAAGGACACATGTCTCATCAATGAGCGTCCGGTAGCGTTTTTTCATACCGACCGGGCTGCAGCCGCCGCGAACGTAGCCAGTCGCCGCAAGCAAATCCTTCACATGCATCATGGCCAAGGACTTCTCCCCCGCGGCACGCGCGGCGGACTTTAGATCGAGCTCGTCGGCAACAGGGATACAGCACACGACATGGTCGTTGGACGGTGTCACGCAGACCAAAGTCTTAAATCCTTGACCGGGCTCCTCGCCAAGCTGCTCCGAAATCGCGACACCCAGGCCCACCGACTCATCACCATCGTCTTCGTACGTATGTAGAACATAGGAAATGCCGGCGCTTTCCAGCTCGCGCATCGCATTGGTTTTTGGCGTCTTTACAGCCTTTGCCATGACATATCCTTTCCCTCGCATTCGGACGTAAGGATTAAGTATATGTCCAATTCGGCTGCATACGTCACTTCGGCACAGCAAGCGCCATCGAATCACAAGGAGTCGATGGCGCCCATAAACTGAATCGCCTATTTATTGAGCATCAAGTTGAGCCTGACGCTCCCGGTCACGCCTGAGCAACGGCGCCAAAAACTTGCCCGTATAACTCTGCGGACAGTCCGCAACCTGCTCCGGTGTGCCCGAAACCACGACGGTTCCGCCGCCGTTACCGCCCTCGGGACCCATATCGATCAGGCGGTCGGCAACCTTGATGACATCAAGGTTGTGTTCAATCACCAGCACCGTGTTGCCCGCATCGACCAAGCGCTGCAGCACATCGAGCAGCTGGCGGACGTCCTCAAAATGAAGGCCAGTCGTCGGCTCGTCCAAAATATAGAACGTCTTGCCCGTCTGGCGTCGATGAAGCTCCTTGGCGAGTTTCACACGCTGCGCCTCGCCGCCCGAGAGCGTCGTGGCGGGCTGGCCCAGGCTCACGTAGCCCAAGCCTACATCGTACAGCGTCTGGAGCTTTCGCTTGATCTGCGGGATATTCCCAAAGAAAGCCAGTGCCTCGGCCACGCTCATGTCAAGTACGTCCGAGATGGTCTTGCCACGGTAGGTGACCTCGAGTGTCTCGCGGTTGTAGCGTTTACCGCCGCAAACTTCGCAGGGAACGTAGATATCGGGAAGGAAGTGCATCTCGATCTTGATCTGCCCGTCGCCCTTGCACGCCTCGCAGCGCCCGCCACTCACATTAAAGGAGAAACGACCCGGCAAGTAGCCGCGCGCCTTCGACTCCGGCGTACTCGCAAACAGCGCGCGAAGATCATCCCACAGGCCGATATAGGTAGCAGGGTTGGAACGCGGCGTGCGGCCAATCGGCGACTGGTCGATATCAATAACCTTATCGATACACTCGATGCCCTCGATTTTTTTATACGGACCCACAGGGCGCGTCGAACGGTGAATAGCATTCGTAAGGGCAGGCGCAATGGTGTCGGTAACCAGGGAGCTCTTACCCGATCCCGACACGCCGGTAACAACCGTAAGCGTACCAAACTCGATCTTGGCGGTAACGTTTTTGAGGTTGTTGGCTCGAGCGCCCGTAATTTTAAGGCAGCCGCGACCGGGCTTGCGCCGTTCATCAGGCACCCGAATCATTCGTTTGCCGGTCAGATAAGCGCCCGTCATCGACTCAGGACACGCCATGATATCAGCAGGCGTTCCCGCCGCGACTACGTGTCCGCCGTTGACACCGGCGCCGGGCCCCATGTCGATCACGTAGTCGGCGGCACGGATTGTATCCTCGTCGTGTTCGACAACGATAACGGTATTGCCGATATCGCGCAGGCGCTCGAGCGTCTTGATCAGGCGCTCGTTGTCACGCTGATGAAGACCGATCGAGGGCTCGTCCAGAATATAGAGCACGCCCATGAGACCCGCGCCGATCTGCGTTGCCAAGCGAATACGCTGTGCCTCGCCACCGGAAAGCGTCGCCGAGGCGCGATCGAGTGTCAGATAGTCGAGTCCAACATCGACCAGAAAACGCAGGCGCTCCAGAATTTCCTTGACGATACGGCCGCCGATAAACTGTTGGCGCTCGGTGAGTTCCAGGCCCTCAAAAAACTCGAGCGATTCACGGCACGACAGGCAACAAACTTCGTAAATGGACTTGCCGCCCACGGTGACGGCGAGCATCTCAGGGCGCAAACGAGCGCCGTGGCAAGTCGAGCACGGCTCCTCGCGAATGTACTTCTCCAGGCGCGCCTTGGTGTTCTCGTTCGTCGTCTCGGTATAGCGTTCGTACAGGATGTTGCGAACGCCCGAAAACTTGGTATCCCACTGGCTGCGACGTCCGTCGAGCTTTTGGTAGTCGACCGAGATCTTCGTATCGCCCAGGCCATCCAAGAATGCACGACGCACGCGAGGGGGCAAGTCCTCCCACGGCGTATCGGCGCTCACCTTAAAGTGTTTGCAGACCGCAGCAAAAATCTGCGGATAGTAGTTCGAATTGCCAAACAGGCTACCAAAGACTCCGTCGGCAATGGACTTCGAGGGGTCCTCGATCAGCGCCTCGGCATCAACGGTTTTCTTAAAGCCCAGGCCGTCGCACTCAGGACATGCGCCATAGGGAGCGTTAAACGAAAAATCACGCGGCTGAAGATCGTCAATGGAGTGTCCATGCTCCGGGCACGCCAAGGCCAACGAATACTCCAGAAGCTCGCCCTCGGTCCCCTCGGGAGCATCACGATCGGGCAGCATGTACACGTTTACATTGCCGTGAGCCAGCGCGGTCGCCTGCTCAACAGACTCGGCGATACGGCCCAGAGAATTCTCACGGATCACGATGCGATCGACCACGACCTCGATATCGTGCTTGAATTTCTTATCCAGATCGATCGGATCGTCGAGCGAGCGCACTTCACCGTCGACACGCACGCGGCTAAAGCCCTCGGCGCGAAGGTCCTCAAACAGTTTGGTGTACTCGCCTTTTCGCCCGCGCACCACCGGTGCCAGCACAAACGCGCGGCGGCCCTCCCCCGCCGCCAAGACCTTGTCGGCAACCTGGTCGGTCGTCTGGCGCTCAATGACGCGGCCGCATTCGGGACAGTGCGGGGTGCCCACACGGGCGAACAGCAGGCGCAGATAGTCATAAATCTCGGTTACGGTGCCAACCGTCGAGCGAGGGTTTTTAGACGTCGTCTTTTGGTCGATCGACACCGCCGGCGAAAGGCCGTCGATTGAATCCAAGTCGGGTTTGTCCATCTGGCCCAAGAACTGGCGCGCATAGCTCGAAAGACTCTCGACGTATCGACGCTGGCCCTCGGCATAGATAGTGTCAAATGCCAGCGAACTCTTGCCCGAGCCAGAAAGACCGGTAATGACCACGAGTTGGTCACGCGGAATGGAAACATCGATATCACGGAGGTTGTGCTCACGAGCGCCGCGAATAACGATAGAAGAATCAGACATGGAAGCTCCTTGCCTCCTATTGCATCGAATCATACTGTCGATGAGTTTAGCGCACTCGACGCGCACAGATGTTCGTAATACAAGATTCGCAGACCTTTAGCTTTGCGTATCGGGTGCTTTGTTTCTCGAAATGCCATGGAAAGGTTACAGTAATCTAATACTGAACTTAATTTGCTGTAACAGAGGAACGTCCATGACCGAAGATATCCCCCTTGAAATCACTTCGAGCGACATGGCCAATCTGCCCATATTCATCGCCGTCCTTATCGTGGCCACCGTCGTCGTGCGCGTGTATTTTTCAATCAAACACAATGAAAAGCCGCCCATTGCCCGCGTCTTTTGGTGCGCGACGCTCCTCATCCCGCTCGGCGTGGTAGCTGCATGGATTACGAATCAATTGCTCGTAAATGAGGACAGTTCCCTATGGGTCCTTTCTTATTCGGCGCTCGGTGCTGCCGCCGTCATACTTCTTGTCGAACCCTTGGTTTCGGGACTTATCGACCAAACCGATCTTGCGACGGGAACGGTTGCCTGCATTTGCCGTGACATCCTTGTCATCGCCGCTGTTTCAGCGCTCTCGTTCGTTTCACTCGAAATTGCCTGTAACGAAACGTTCTATCGCATTCCCGCCAACTCATTCGGGTTTTCCGTCGGGCTGCTCGCGACGGTTCTGCTCTCCCTTTATTTGCTGGGACAGCGTCATGGAGGCTTCATGGCCCTCGTGCCCGTCGCCTGTTGCATCCTTGGCATTGCCGAGCACTTCGTCATAACGTTTAAAGGCGAGGCCATCCTGCCAAGCGATATCTTGGCCCTTGGCACCGCAATGGAAGTGAGCGAGGGATACGAGTTTACCTTTACCGCCGGAATCGTAACCTCTCTCGCCCTGCTAGAGATTTCCCTGGGGCTTCTTTCGCTTATCCGACCGAGAAAGCTCCGTACGCCCACCCATGTCTTCCCCGCAATCGCCGCTAACCTCTGCGCTTTTCTGCTAGTGACCGTTGTGGGGCTCTCGGGCTTTTCCAACATCGACTTGGAGCAGGCGCTGAATTTTGGATTTGACCGTTGGCAGCCCATCACCACGTACGCGTCTCAGGGTTTTATCACTTCGTTCACCGAAATGGTCAACGAGTTGCCCATTGAGAAGCCCGAAGACTATACGCCCGATGAGGCGCAGAGCATCGAGCAGGAGCTCGCCGCCACCTACGACAGCACGTATGGCTCGAGCGAGCAGCGCGCGGCGGCCGTTGCCCAGTTCAATGAAATCAAGCCGACGATTGTTGCCGTCATGAACGAGAGTTTTAGCGACCTTTCGTGCTTTGAGCAGCTCCAGGCGGCCGGGTACACCGGCCCCGCATTCTACAACTCGCTTCCCGACACACTTGTTCGCGGCACCATGCTCGCTTCGGTCACCGGTGGCGGAACGGCAAACTCCGAATTCGAATTTTTGACCGGAGCGACAACGGCCTTTGTCGGATTAGGCAAGATCCCCTATCAGCTGTATCAGATGAATGGCGTCAACAGCCTGGCAAAGGACCTTAAGGAGCTTGGGTATACCGCTACCGCTATGCACCCGCAAAACCCCGTCAACTACCATCGAGATAAAATCTATCAGCAGCTGGGCTTTGGAGACTTTCTTTCAATCGGCGATTTCGAAGGTGCGCCCTGTTACCATGCCGGCGTATGCGACTACGCCACCTACGACAAGATACTCGACCTGCTTAGAACCGACGAAGCCCCGCAGTTCATCTTCGATGTCACGATGCAAAATCACGGCGGCTACGACTATGGCACCGTTCCCGCCGAGGAGCTGACAAACTATTGGGTCGAGGGAGCCAGCGAGGGTGCCAATAGCGCGCTCAACACCTATCTTACCTGCATCAACGCATCCGACCGGGACCTCGAGTACTTTATCAACGAGCTCCGCAATATCGGCAGACCGGTTGTCCTTGTCTTTTTTGGCGACCATCAGCCGAGCGCCGCAACGACTCTCAACGACGAGCTGTACCCTCAGGAAGATACGGCAAGCCACGCTTTCCGTATCTATCAGTCGACATATTTCGTCTGGGCTAACTATGAAATCGCCGGCAATACCGAGCTCAACGTCTACGACACCGTCGGGGCAAACGAGATTGCAGCCATTACCCTTAATAAGATCGGCGCCCCGCTCACCGACTATCAAAAGGCTCTGCTTGCAACAAGGTCAGATGTGCCCACCATCAATGTCGCCGGCTACCTTGGTGCCGACGGGCTGCGCTACGACTTGGAATCTGAAGACAGCCCATACGCCTCGACGATCGACAAGCTGCAGCGCATGCAATACCTCGAGTTCGCCAGCAAAGTTCAGTAAGCCCGCCCATTCGCTTGGACCCATCGTATTGCAAGCACGCTCGGCCCAAATGCATCGTAAATGGCTCCCGCTCGCAAACGAGGGTACAATGACGCTCGTGTCACATCACGGGGCCCCGGCCCCAACATATACAAAGGAGTCATACATGGGTTGCGAGCACGCACAGGCCGCCGGCGGACAAACATCGCCGTCGCAATTTGAGGAGAACACGCTGTCCGAGGTCAAACGCGTCATCGCCGTACTTTCCGGCAAGGGCGGTGTCGGCAAGTCGTTTGTCACCGGTGCCATCGCCACCGAGCTTGCCCGTCACGGCCACAAGGTCGGCGTCCTCGATGCCGACATCACCGGTCCCTCCATCCCCAAGATGTTCGGTATGAGCGGACGCCACGTCCATGCCCTTGGCAACCTTATGCTGCCTGAAATCTCCGAGCACGGCGTCAAGGTCATGAGCTCCAACCTGCTGCTCCAAAACGAGACCGACCCCGTCCTTTGGCGCGGTCCGGTCATCGCAGGCGCCATTAGGCAGTTCTGGAGCGAGACCTCATGGGGCCCCATCGACTACCTGCTGGTCGACATGCCTCCGGGAACAGGCGATGTCGCGCTCACCGTCTTCCAGTCGCTGCCCGTCGACGGCATCGTCATCGTCACGAGCCCGCAGGATCTGGTCTCGATGATCGTCGCCAAGGCGGTCAACATGGCCGAGAAGATGAACGTCCCCATTCTGGGCATTGTCGAGAACATGAGCTATATTGAGTGCCCCGACTGCGGCAAGAAGATCGAGGTCTTTGGCAAGAGCAAGCTCCCCGAGGTCGCAGAGCGCTATAACCTCGACATCTTGGGCCAGCTTCCCATTAATCCGGCACTCGCCGAGGCCTGCGATAAGGGCGAGGTCGAGACCGCACTGCCCGATGGCATGTTGCCCAAGGCAGTCTCTGCCGTCGAGGCCATTACCCCGCACGAGACCGACGAGGCCTAAGTGAACGCGAGCGCCTTCTATGACGTCCTGGTAATCGGCGGCGGGGCTTCAGGCCTCGCCGCCGCCATTACGGCCGCACGAGCTGGCAAAAGCGTCTGCATCGTTGAGCGCGATGTCGCCTGCGGCCTTAAGCTCCTTGCGACCGGCAACGGCCGCTGCAACCTCTCCAACGAATCGATTGATCCACAGCGGTATAACCACCCCGCATTCGTTGAATCCGTTATGGGCCCCCGGCCCGAACAAGAGCTTATGGGTTTCTTCTCCTCGCTGGGCATCATGACAACCTCCGAGGAAGGCCGGCTGTACCCGCGCTCCCTTCGCGCCGAATCGGTGCGCGACGCGCTTCTCAACGTTTGCGACCGCCTAGGTATCACCTTAATCTGCGGAGCCAACGTTGCCTCGGCGCACAAAGCTTCCGAAGGCTGGACACTCCAAATAGACCGTCCAGCGCGGGCACTCAAGGCAAAGAAGCACGACGACCGAAAATCGGAGCTCCGCTCGCTTCGGAAAGCGCTCGCCGATGTCCCTCGCAAGAACGAGGCCCTGGAGGCACATGCCGTAATTATCGCCACGGGCGGCAACCCCACCGGTATCGCCGATACGTTTGGCCTCCCCCTCACCTCGCTGCGCCCCATCCTCTGCCCCGTATCGGCAACGGTCGTTGGCGATCGGGCGGCACTCAAGACGTTGGATGGTCTGCGCGTCCGCGCCCGCTTGACGCTCACCCGTAACCATAGTGAGCTCTGGCACGAAGACGGTGAAGTACTGTTTCGAGCCTTCGGCATCTCGGGCGTCGCTGTCTTCAACCTCTCCCGTCGTATCCAGCGCGGTGATACGATCCTGCTCGACGTTTTCCCCGACCTCTCCAAAGACGAGCTGCTCGATATGCTCAACCGGCGCGTTGAGCTGCTCGGCGGCTTTTCGCCCCGCGATCCCCGTTGGCTCGACGGCATGCTCGCCCCGCAACTCTCCCGCGTCGTCTGCACGGCGTTCGAGCAGTGCCATCCAGGCTCCAACGATGTCATCCACCTGGTCTCGATCCTCAAGCACTTTAAGTTGCTCGTCGAGGGAACAGCCGAGGAGCGCTCGGCGCAGGTCACGCGTGGTGGCGTATCTGTCGAGAGTATCTCAACACCCAGTCTACGCGCGCGCAGCGTTGTCGACGCCCCGCTTTACGTCTGTGGCGAAGCGCTCGACATCGACGCCGATTGCGGAGGCTTTAACCTTGCGTGGGCATGGCTCTCGGGCATTCGCGCTGCAAGCAGCCTGTAGCCGCGCAGTCTATAATCAAAAACGCATTCGGGCCGTCTGGGATACCGGACGGCCTCTTTCTTGCCTCTAAGGAGACCTCGATGATCGAAATCACCCAAGTCAACGCTTCGCTCGATGAAGCCGGCGATGAAAATGCCTGCCTCATTGTTGGCAAGCGAGTCGCCAAGCGCGTCCTACGTTGCAAGGACTCCGAGATCAAGTCCATCGAGCTCCACCGCAAGTCAATCGACGCTCGCAAAAAACGAGACGTCCATTTTATCCTGAGCTTTCGTGTTGAGCTGACCAGTCCCCACCTCGAGCGAGAAGTGGTCGACAGCGTTTCCGAACGTGACCGCTCGCGCGTACGCGCGATAGAAGACGATGAGCCTTCATTCCCCTCCCCCATTTCCGACGCATCCAAAGAGCGCCCCGTCGTTGTCGGCGCCGGATGCGCCGGCCTTTTCGCTGCGCTCACGCTCGCCGAAGCAGGTCTTAAGCCCTTGCTTATCGAGCGCGGCGACCCGGCATTTCGCCGCTCGCAGGCGATCGACCTCTTTCTAAAGGAGCGCATCCTCGACCCCGAGAGCAATATTCAGTTTGGTCTGGGCGGCGCGGGGACCTTCTCGGACGGCAAGCTCAATACGGGAACAAAAAATCCCGCCCATCGCCTTATCCTCGAAACCTTCGTCGAGGCAGGTGCGCCCCGCGATATTCTGTGGGATGCCAAGCCGCACATTGGCTCCGACATCCTTCCCACGGTTGTCACCGCTATATCCCAGCGCATCGAGCAGCTCGGAGGTGTCGTCCGTTATCGAACGAAGCTCGTCGACATTCGCACCGACGCGTCTGGCGCCATCACCGGTATTGATGTCCAATCGTCCCAAGACGCCGCTTACGAGCCAATCGAAACAAAGTACCTCATCCTCGCCTGTGGGCATTCTGCTCGCGATATTTTTGAGCTCCTTAAGGACCACAACGTGGCCCTCGCACAAAAGACCTTTGCCATGGGCGTTCGCATCGAGCATCCGCAGCGCGACATCGACCGAGCCCAATATGGAGCCTCGGCGGGACATCCTGCCCTCGGAGCAGCCCCCTACAAGCTCGTCGCCCATCTTCCCAACGGCCGCAGCGTGTTCTCGTTTTGCATGTGCCCTGGCGGGCAGGTTGTCGCCGCCTCTTCCGAGCAGGGCCACCTGTGCGTCAACGGCGCCAGCCTCAATGCCCGCGACGGACGCAACGCAAACGCCGCCCTGCTCGTTAACGTCACGCCTGAGGACCTTCCCAACGATGACCCGCTCGCCGGCATCGAGCTCCAGCGTGCCTGCGAGGCGGCCGCCTATCGCCTGGGCGGTTCCAACTGGAACGCACCGGCACAGCTCGTCGGAGATTTCCTCGCAGGACGCGTCAGCAAGGCGCCCGGAAAGGTAAAGCCCACCTATCCGCTCGGTGTGACCTGGACGGCAATTGACGAAGCCCTGCCGCGGCATATCGTCGAGTCGCTCCGCCTGGGACTTCCCCTACTCGGAAAAAAGCTACGAGGCTACGACCGCCCCGATGCCGTTCTTACCGGCGTGGAGACTCGTTCAAGCTCACCGGTCACTGTCACCCGAGACCGAACGTGCCATGCCGTGTCGACCCTGGGCCTCTACCCTTGTGGTGAGGGAGCTGGATATGCCGGCGGCATCATGAGCGCGGCCACCGACGGCATCCGTTGTGCCGAAGCCCTGATCGCAGACCTCTAACGCACGAATTCCAGCGCGCAAAAGACACAGGCCCCGAGCTCCACAGGGAACTCGGGGCCTGTTCGCTATTTCTTAAACCGTGCACCCTGGCGTTTTCTGCCCGATGCGAACGTGGAACCCTTGCGGGCCTGTGAACGTAAGCGCTCGATCGTCTCGTCCTCAGACGCGCCCTCGAGCATCGCCCGAATCTGAACGACGGCATCGCGCAGACGCGCCGCCTCCTCAAAGTCCATGGCGGCAGAAGCGTTACGCATATCCTCTTCCATGGTTTCGACAATCCGCACAAGCTCGTCATGCGGCAGTTCTTCCAACTGCTCCGCAAGTGTCTGCTCGGGCGCCACCGTTTCCGGCACGCCGCCCTCGCCCGACTCATCGGGCGTATAGAATGCACCATGGCCAAGAGAGTCGCCCTTCGAGCGTCCCTTGGAACCCACGGTTTTTTCGGCCTCGGCAATAAAACTTGAGATGTCGTTGATGGCCTTGCGCACCGTCTTGGGCACGATGCCATGCTCTTCGTTATATGCCATCTGAATCTCGCGACGGCGCTGCGTCTCTTCGATGGCCTCTTTCATCGAATCGGTCACAACGTCCGCATACATGATGACTTCGCCATCGGCGTTACGGGCCGCGCGGCCAATCGTCTGAATCAGCGAACGGCGGTTGCGCAAGAAGCCTTCCTTATCGGCATCGAGAATTGCCACCAGTGAGACCTCGGGAAGATCCAAGCCCTCGCGAAGCAGGTTGATGCCAACGAGAACATCGATCTTGCCCTCGCGCAGCGTTCGCAGGATCTCGACACGGTCCATTGTCGCCGTATCAGAATGCATGTAATTGACCTTAATGCCCGCATCAAGCAGATGGTCGGTCAGGTCCTCGGCCATGCGCTTGGTCAACGTGGTCACCAGCACGCGCTCCTTGCGGGCAACGCGCTCGCGAATCTCGTCCTCAAGATCGTCAATCTGACCGCGAACCGGACGCACATCGATCTTGGGATCGAGCAGACCGGTCGGACGAATAATCTGCTCAACGTCGTTCTGGCTAACCCGCAGCTCATAGTCGCCCGGTGTTGCCGAAACGTAGATGAACTGGGGAATCCTCGCCTCAAACTCATCGAAACGAAGCGGGCGGTTATCGAGCGCCGAGGGCAGGCGAAAACCGTGTTCCACCAGCGTCACCTTACGCGAGCGGTCACCTTCGTGCATGCCGCGAATCTGCGGCACCGTCACATGGCTCTCATCGATGATGCAGAGCATATCCTTGGGAAAGTAATCGATTAGGGTAAACGGCGGCTCACCCGGTTTGCGACCGTCCAGATGACGCGAGTAGTTCTCGATGCCGTTGCAAAAGCCCATCGTCTCGAGCATCTCAAGATCATAATCGGTGCGCTGCTGCAGACGCTGCGCCTCGAGCAACTTGTCGGTCGCCTTGAGCTCCGCCACGCGCTTCTCGCACTCTTCGCTGATCGATTTCAGAGCCGCCTTGACCTTCGGCTTCTCGGTCACGTAGTGCGATGCCGGCCATACGGGGATGGCCTCGTACTCACGAAGCATCTCACCGGTGACCTCATCGATCTCGGCAATCAGCTCGACCTCGTCGCCAAAGAACTCAAACCGCAACGGATGCTCAGCATAAGGCGGATACACGTCGACAACATCGCCGCGCACGCGGAACGTGCCGCGTGCCAGGTCATAGTCATTGCGATCATATTGAATGTCGATAAGTGCATGGATAAAGTCATCGCGCTCGAGCGGCACCTTCTTGTCGACGTTTGGAGCCAGACCCGCATAGTCCTCAGGAGAGCCAATGCCATAGATACACGAGACCGATGCGACAACGATCACATCGCGTCGAGAGAGCAGTGACGCGGTCGCCTGATGGCGCAGCATCTCGACCTCTTCGTTAATCGAGGAGTCTTTCTCGATATATGTATCGCTTTGCGGCACATACGCCTCGGGCTGATAGTAGTCGTAGTACGAGACGAAGTAGACCACAGCGTTGTTGGGAAAGAACTCTTTGAGCTCGCTCGCAAGCTGAGCGGCGAGCGTTTTATTCGGAGCCATGACCAGCGTCGGCTTTCCCAGGGCCTCAATAGTCTTTGCCATCGTGAAGGTCTTGCCCGAACCAGTCACGCCCAGCAAAACCTGATAGCGGTCTCCGTCCCTCACGCCCTGCACAAGCGACTCAATGGCCTTAGGCTGGGAACCGGCAGGCTCATAGGGAGACACGACCTTAAACGGCACGTCAGAGCCTTCAACGCCAAAGCGCTTAAGTTCACCACCAACGCGTTCTACTTCAAATTCCGCCATGGATACTCCTAACTCATACATCTGCAGTATACGCAGGCGGCAGGCATAGTCCTATACGAACCGATCGGGATAGATTGTCTTGTAGCGAGCCCAGGCATTATTGACACGAATCAGATACGCCTGCGTCTCGGGAAAGGTGATTGCATTATGAAGCGACGTACCCTGCTGCGCCCATCCGTCGACATTGCCCATGCCGGCGTTATAGGCGGCGATGGCGCTATCCGTCGACCCGTTAAAATACGCTAGAAGATACGAAAGATACGCACAGCCAAACTCGATATTCGTAGCCGGATCGTTAAGATTGTCGGCCGAATACTCGTCACCGTCAACAAGGCCCTTGGCGATCATATCCTGGGCAGTCTCGGGCATCAGCTGCATCAATCCCTGAGCACCTTGA
This sequence comes from Collinsella sp. CLA-ER-H7, assembly GCF_040092345.1. Taxonomy (NCBI): domain Bacteria; kingdom Bacillati; phylum Actinomycetota; class Coriobacteriia; order Coriobacteriales; family Coriobacteriaceae; genus Collinsella; species Collinsella sp. CLA-ER-H7. The sequence continues at coordinate 306,226 of NZ_JBBNLT010000001.1, forward strand.
TTCGACTCGGCCTCGGGATCCCAATTCGATTCCGACTTAATGACAGCGCACACCAGATACGGATCCAGATTATGCGAAATACTGGATTGCTTTACATACGCCTCGTAGTCAATCGGATACAACGGCTTAAAGAAAGCGGCAGGAGCACACGAGTAAACGAATGAGATAAGGCCGAAGACAAAAACGGCAGCCAGCGGCATAAGGCGATACCACGCAAAGAAACGTGTCTTAGGCATCGGCATCCTCCTTATCCGCAGTGTCTATAAACCCATGGCATGCAAGCCATGAGTCAAGCTGCTCAAAGAGCGAATTATCACCTGAGGCATTATCAATCACCGTTGTAGCGAGATTGCACAGCGCAGACTCATCGGGCTGACAAGCAGAACGGGCATCGAAATCAGATGGCTCCATGCCACGTTGAATAGCGCGCTCGCGACGAACTGACAAAGGGGCGCTGATGACCAGAATTTCATCAGCCAAGCCAAATGCATCCTCAAAACCAGTCGGAGCAGAAACCTCGACCACCGCAAAGGGATAACGGGGAGACGAAACCGTACAACAAACCGGATCGAGAATCCTAAGCGAAAGCTGTTCAATCAGAACGGGATGCACGATGCCATTGAGCCGTGCGACCGAATCAGGAGAAGCGAAAGCTCGAGAAGCGAGGATGCTGCGGCGAATGCCGCCTTCCTCATCCAAAATGTCCCAACCGAATTCATCCGCGAGAGTATTGACGATATCAGAGCCCGGCACATACAGAGATTTTGCAAGCTCATCCAGATCGATAAGCATAGCGCCACGAGATTCGAAATAGCGGCAGGCAGTCGACTTACCCGAAGCAATATTACCCAAGACAAATACGGTAAACATCAAGCCCTCCCTAACGCCAATGCGAGTAATTATCGCTCAAATACACTAGAAGGACTCAAAATACAGCCAAACAGTAAGAGCGCATACGGGGAAGCTAAATCCCGAAGTACAACGTGTATATACGCAAAAAGGGGGAGGCCGCGAGGCCTCCCCCTTCTCAGTTCAAGCGTACGGCTCGGTGCCGTCCACCGGTCAGCGGCGCCCTGGCCTCCCACGGGCTGACCCCGCAGTACTCTCGGCGCGATGGGGCTTAGCTTCCGGGTTCGGAACGGGACC